>SHLQ01000245.1 GCA_004282895.1 Acidimicrobiales bacterium | reverse complement strand
GTGCTCCAGCCGGTAGACGTCCAAATGGTGAAGCGGCAGACGACCCATGTACTCGCGGGCGAGCGTGAACGTCGGGCTCGTCATGGGTTCGGTGACACCCAAAGAGCGACCGAACGCCTTCGAGAACGCGGTCTTGCCCGCGCCGAGATCGCCAACCAGCACGAGAACGTCGCCCGGCTGGGCGTGGTCCGCGAGCACCGAGGCGAACTCGGCGGTTTCTTCAGTCGAGGTCGTGGCGATCTCCACGTCATAAGTCTACGGACGAGGCTCGGCCAGCGACGTAATGGCCTTCTCGACGACGACCGCGGCCAACGTCCGCACCTGTGCGAGCGGGGCGTCGACCAACGGTCGGCTGACTGCTACCAGCGCGTCGCCGTCCGCGCCGGTGTGCGCGGGGAAGATCGCTCGGGCCATGCCGTCGTGTCCGGATTCCGCCACCAACCGGCATTCGGTCTTCGAGAGTTCGGCGTTGGTGATGATCACTCCGATCGTTGTGTTCTCGCCGGAGCGGAATGGGGTCGCAATGGAAGACCAGTCGAAGGTTCCGTCCGCCATCCCCGCTAACGCTTCCCTGCTGTCCGGGGTGATGACGTCTCCGTAGGCGTTGACCGCAATCAACGCCTCGACGACCAGCGGCCCCGCCTCGGCGCGAGCGTGGACCAGCCCGCCAGGCGTGGGTGCATCCCGCCACTTGCCGACGGTCGCGCCGGTGCCGGCACCGACCTTCCCGACCATGAACGCCGTCGTCGCCGACTGAGTTGCCACCCGACCGTCCTCAGCCACAGGGCGGGACCTCGAAGCACCGACGCCGAGGTCATACAAGGACATACCCACCACGATCGGGACAATCCCATGGTCGGTCTCGAATCCAACGCCCTCGGCCTCGAGCTCAGCGACGACCCCATCGGCAGCAGCCAAACCAAACGCCGACCCCCCGGACAGCACAACCGCATCGATGCGGCTGACGGTCGCCGTTGGATCGAGCAGTGCGAACTCACGTGTGGCCGGTGCCGATCCGCGGACCTCGCCGGACGCGACCGCGGGCTGGTCGAGCAGGACAACCGTGCAGCCTGTCTGGCCCTCGGCGTCTGTCACGTGACCGACGCGAACACCCGGTATCGCCATCTCAGCCAAGTTCTCTCCCCGCGGGGCCGTTGTAGGAACGTTCGACCTTTGCGACGAGCACTTCGTAGTACGAGTACCACTCGGTGATACCCATGGCCTGCGCCATGTAGTGCTCGACCTCGTTCTTCCACCCAAGGATGGAGTTCTCGTCCTGCCAGTAGGAGACGGTGATGCCGAACCCATCAGGACCTCGAGTCGAATGAATCCCGAGGTAGCCGGGCTGCTGTTTGGCAAGGGCCACCATGCGTGCCGCCATTGCTGCATAGTCCTCGTCGCCGTGGTCCGTGCGCTGGTTGGGGAAGATCACCGCGTAGTACGGCGGTGTTGGCATCTCGCTCATGGCAGCCACACTAGAGGTCGACGACCGGAGGCTCCGCCGTGAGTGATCTTTGGGATGACGCCGAGACCCGGTTCATCCAGCCCTACCAAGCAAACAAGACGTACCTGTGCCCAGGCTGCAACCGCGATATCCCGCCGGGGCTGGGGCACATGGTCGCGATCCCCTACGGCGCGGCCGACCTTCGCCGCCACTGGCACCGAGCCTGTTGGACAGAACGCGGCCGCCGCCGTCCGATGAGCAGCTAGTCGTAGAGCCTCAGCCGTAGCCTCCGAAACCAAAAAGGGGTCTGACCCCTTTTTGGAAAAAGGGGTCAGACCCCTTTTTGGTTTGGCTTGACTTCGCTGGTGGAATCTGAGCGCCGCTAGAGTCGCCGACTGTGAATCGACTAGCACCTGCCATGGCGGAGTTCCTCGGGACGTTCTTTCTTCTCGCCGGTGTCATCGGCTCGGGGATCATGGCGGAACGCCTGAGTCCGAACGATGTTGGGTTGCAGCTATTCGAGAACGCATTCGCCACGGCCGGCGTCCTTGTAGCCATCATCCTGGCGTTCGGCGGCGTCTCCGGCGCCCACTTCAACCCGGCCGTCACACTGACCGAGCGAGCCTTGGGGAACATCGACAACCGAACGGTCGTCGAATACATCGCCGCCCAGATCATCGGCGGCATCGTCGGTGTTATGGCCGCAAACGTCATGTTCGACATCGACATCGTCAACTGGTCCACCAAGGATCGGTCGGGCGGAGCACTGGCCTTTTCCGAGGGCATCGCCACGCTGGGTCTGCTGCTCGTGATCTTCGGAGTCGTCCGAAAGGGCCGCCCGGAAACGGTCGCCTTCTCCGTCGGTGCCTACATCGCCGGCGCCTACTTCTTCACCTCGTCGACCAGCTTTGCCAACCCGGCGGTCACGATCGCCCGCCAGTTCTCCAACACCTTTGCCGGCATCGACCCCGGCTCGGTGCCGATGTTCCTCGTCGCTCAGTTGATCGCCGTAGTTGTCGGTGTTGGCCTCATCCGGGTCGTCTTCAGCGAGGACTGAGCAGCTCGTCGAGTTCAGGCGCGACGGTTCCCACGAACCGGGGCAATAGCGCTACCCCGATTCGTGGGTTTTTCTACCGGCTCGCTTGCTGAGCGTGCTTCCACGCCTTGCCGAGGTGCTCTATCGCGACGGACGGATCGCCTTGCTCCATCGCGACGTCGGCTCGGTCCATGAACAGGTTGGCTTTCTCGATTCGCTTAGCGTCTCCGCCGGCTCCCTCGGCTTGCTCGATGGCCAGTTCGGCCAGCGGCCGATCAACCGCAATGACCAACCAACCGGCAAGATCCGTGCCGGAGAACTGGATCAGCTCAGCGACGTCCTCCTCATTGACGTCCACGAACGACAGTAGGTCGATCTGTTCGAGCGTCTCCGCCGCGCTGGCCTGGCGCACGAACACCTTGTGCCCCTCGTCAGGGTCGAGGGTGCGGTAGTCGAGCCAATAGTCGGCGCCGAGGCTCTCCCAGACTTGATCGAGCGCCTTCTCCAGGTTTTTGGCATCCTTGCCGCTGACTTCCCCAAGCAGGAAGTCCATGAAACCAGCAATCTCCTCGTTCGCCCACTGTGGAGGCTGCTCCCACGCGAGTCGGGTACGGTCGCCTTCGTAGCCATTACCCAGATCGGTCGGATCCTCAACGCTGACATCTGCGTAGCTCTGCTTGGTGAGATCGAAGCCCTCGCAAGACGGCGGCTCCTCGCCTTCGCCAAAGAGATCCGCTCCGGACGCGCTCCATACGCCATCCACCACCGGAACGCTGCCTTGGAACCAGCAAAAGTCATCTCCGACCGAGACGCGGGCGGTCACGGCCCCGGGTGCGGTGCCGAAGACCACATCGTTGTCGATGTCGAAGTCCATCGTGAGCTCGGCCAGCGTCAACTCGCCTCCAGGCACCCGGACCTCCATCCCAGGCTTGAGATCGATGCCGTGCGTGTCATAGCCGATCTCGAACGGAGCGCCATCCTCTCCTCGGTAAGGGGTCAGGAGCTCTGCCCACAACACCTCGCCGCCGGGTTCATCGAGAATCTCGATCAGCTTTGGCTCGTTGTTGACGCGCCCGATCGTGATCCAGTCATCTTGGTTGAGCGAGACGTCGATGTTCGGAATGATGTATTGACGTTGGGTCTCATCGAAGTCGTCGTCGTACTGATCGGCACCAAACTCGTAGCCGCTGAGCTCGCACGTCTCGGTCTCGGTCACTTCTCGGAAGTCGTCCAACCCAAACCGGGCAACACCGGGTTCCGAGAAATCGGCGAGCCACGTACCGTCCGGCTCCACCGTAACGCGTCGATTCCAGACACCGCCCCATGGCGGCTGTCCGTAGCCGTCCCAGTCGAAGTTCTCCCAATCGACTGGGCAGCCGTAGACGATGACTTCAGTAGCAGGGTCGGCCGTGCCGAACACGGTGTCGGCCTCGAAGTCGACTCCGGTGGGACGGACGTTCGTGATGAGATGTTGCTTGGTGGGATATGGGCTGTTCGGGTCCGCGGGACCAATGGTGACCGTCCACCCCGGCTGCAGACCGAAGCCGTCATCGAACTCGTAGAACGAGAACGAATTCTGGGCGACGAAGACGTCTGCCACACCGCCTTCCGGGCTGTTGTAGTGGTTGAAACCGTCGACCAGCGTCGTGCCATCGAACACCACGACATGGTCCTCGTCCTCAACTTGGATCTGCATCAACGTTCCGTACTGCCAGCCGCTCGCTTCGATGGTGTTGGCAGCGGCGATCGGGCCCTCGAAGGCAACGGAGAATCGTGGCTGCTGCCACGTCAGGATCGTGTAGTTACCGTCGGCGCTGAGGAGGCGGGCATCGACCCACGTGTCAGTCTCGAGGCCGAAGCCACACT
>SHLQ01000073.1 GCA_004282895.1 Acidimicrobiales bacterium | reverse complement strand
ATCTTCAGCCGGGCGTCGATGATCTCTTCCTCGTCATCGGGTCGCTTATCGATAACTGCCGTCAGCCCTGACGGCCCGGGCCCCATGGTGGCGGTATAGACGACCTCGGTTCCGTCCGGCACCTGACGCATGGTGAAGTGCCAGGAGGCCAGCGCCTCGTCAGTGTCGCCAACCAGTACGTCCCAGCCAAATGCCCGGCCGGGCTCGGCCGCCACCACTCTGGACGTGGTGGACCACTCGTTCTCGTTTCGCCGGTTGTACCCCACAAACGTCGATCCGAGTGTTCCCGGGCGGCCGGTTGCCCATTCGCCACGCTGAAACTCGGTGCCCATCGAACCCATCACTTCGAGGTTGCTGACGACCTCGTACACCACGTCGGCGGGTGCATCGATAACCGTCTCCACGGACACCGTGGGTTTGTCTGCCATACGCATTGGAAACCTCCGTCAACTACTCTCTGCCCCTCGAAGCTACCGGGAGGTGCAGTGACCGACGTGTCTGATCCAACGATGAGCTGGCACAAGACCGCCTGTGTCTTGTGTGGCAACAACTGCGGAGTCGAGGTGCGCCTGGACCACCGAACGATCACGAGGGTCAGGGGCAACAAGAGCCACGTCGCCTCCGCGGGATACACGTGCGAGAAGGCGCTTCGGATCAACCACTACCAAAACGCCCGAGGCCGCGTTACGTCGCCCATGAAGAGGCTGGAAGACGGTTCGTACGTGGAGGTCGCATGGGATCTCGCCATCACTGAGATCGCCGCCGAGTTACGCGGCGTGATCGACCGCCACGGGGCCGAGAAGGTCATGTACTACGGCGGGGGCGGCCAGGGCAACCATCTGTGTGGTGCCTACGGCGCGGCCACTCGGAACTCGCTCGGCATCACCCGCAAGTCGAACGCTCTCGCCCAGGAGAAGACGGGAGAGGCCTGGGTCGAGGGCCGATTGTTCGGCACCCATACCCACGGCGAATTCGCCGACGCAGAAGTCTCGATCTTCCTCGGAAAGAATCCCTGGCATTCGCACGGGTTCGACTCTGCCCGCAAAGTCCTCAAGGAGATCGCGGCCGACCCGGATCGCAGCATGATCGTCATCGACCCGCGCCGCACCGAGACCGCGGATCTCGCCGACATGTGGCTTCAGGTCAAGCCGGGCACCGATGCGTTCCTGCTGACGGCACTCATCGCGACGCTCATCCAGGACGGGTTGATCGACAACGACTGGCTGAAGTCCAACGCAACCGGGGTGGAAGAGACGATCGCTGCTTTTGAGGACGTACCGGTCGCCGATTTCGCCGCCCGAGCCGGCGTCGACGTGACAACGATCAGCAGCGTCGCTCGCCGTGTCGCCCGTGCGTCAAGTGTCTCGGTGTACGAGGACCTCGGCGTCGAGATGGCCCCTCACTCGACCCTCGTGAGCTACCTGCAACGTGTGTTGTGGGTGCTGGTGGGGAGTTACGGCATTCCCGGGGGCATGAGCGCCCACTCGTCGCTCATTCCCTTGTTCAGCTACGGCGCCACCGGGTCCGAACCAAACGACCCCGTCACGGGTGGGCCGGTCGTATCCGGGCTTATTCCGTGCAACGAGATCGCCGAGGGAATCCTCTCCGAACACCCGGAACGTACCCGTGCGCTTTTCATCGAAAGCGCGAACCCCGTGCACTCACTTGCGGAATCCGCCAAGTTCCGCCAGGCCATGCGGGCGACGGAGCTCTCGATCGTGATCGACATCGCCATGACGGAAACGGCCGTGGAGGCTGATTGGGTGCTTCCGGCCGCATCCCAGTACGAGAAGGTGGAGACCACGTTCTTCGGTGTGAGCTTCCCGGACAACTGGGTCTGCTTGCGGCCGCCGCTGCTTGATCCACTCGAGGGGAGCCTCCCCGAGCCGGAAATTCACAGTCGCCTGCTGCGCGAGCTCGGCATCATCGATGACGAGACGCTCGAACCACTCCGAGAGGCGGCCGCGGTCTCGTGGAGCGCATTTGCGGACGCGTTCATGGGTGCGGCCGCCGCGAACCCCAGCCTGGCCGCAGCCGGCGCGGTCGTGCTCTACGAGACGATCGGGCGGACCCTTCCCGAAGGCATGGAAGGCGCCGCTCCGCTGTGGTTCAGCGCCCAGCAGGTGGCCATGCGTTACCCCGACCAGGTCCGTGCGGCCGGACACGAGGGCGACGGAGTCGAGCTGGGCAACGCCCTGTTTCAAGCCATGGTCGACAATCCGGACGGAGTGGTCTTCACCCGACACGAGCACGGGCAATCGTTCGACTTACTGCGTACACCTGATCACAAGGTGCAATTGGCGATTCCGCAGTTGCTCGATGAGGTTCGTGCCCTCGGGGATGCCCCTGTTGACTACCGGTCGGAGGACTTCCCCTTCGTGTTGTCTGCGGGCGAACGCCGCAGCTTCACGGCGAACACGATCGTTCGTGACCCGTCGTGGCGAAAGAAAGACCCCGAAGGTGCCCTGCGACTCAGTCCGGCCGATGCCGCAATGCTCGGCATCGAATCAGGCGCCCGGGTTCGTGTTACCACCGCCGCGGGCAGTGCGGTCGCCGTTGCGGAAGTCAACGACACGATGATGGATGGCCACGTGTCGCTGCCCAACGGGATGGGGCTCGCCTACTCCCCTGCCGGCGGCGAACCGGAGGTTACGGGTGTCGCGCCCAATGAGCTCACCTCGCTCGATTGGAAAGACCCCATCGTCGGCACGCCATGGCACAAACACGTGCCTGCGCAACTCGAAGCCATCTAACGAAGCTCGCGACCTATCAGAAACTCCAGCCGTTCGGCTTCGCACTCGTCGTGCACAAAACACGACGGGTCGTGATCGTTCGTCAATCCTTCAGATTGCATGAACGCATAGGCGGTGGTCGGGCCGAAGAAACGCCAGCCCCGACGCTTCAGCTCCTTGGCCAAAGCGGCGGAACGGTCGGTGTGGGCGGGAATGCCCCCGTCAATCCGCTCGGGTTCGGTGACGGCCCAAGTCCATATCCAGTCGACGAGGCTGCCCTCGGTTTCGATGAGTTCACAGGCCCGCTGCGCATTGTTGATCGTCGCTTCGATCTTGCCGCGATGGCGAATGATGCCGGCGTCATCCAGGAGTCGCAGAACGTCGGGTTCGCCGAACTCGGCAACCTTCGCGATGTCGAAGCCGGCGAACACCTCCCGAAATCGGTCGCGTTTACGAAGAATCGTGATCCAGCTCAGGCCGGACTGAAAACCTTCGAGACAGATCTTCTCGAACAGCAGGTGCGCATCGGTCGTCGGTCGACCCCACTCCCCATCGTGATACGCCAGATACGTCTCATCCGTAGTAGGCCACGCACACCGCTCAACTTCGCTCACGAGGCAATGCCTAGCACGGGGAGTTTTGGCGCAGCCAAAATCTCCAAGCAACTCGAGGGGAGTTTCGACGAAGTCGAAATCTCCAAGCAACCCGAAGGGTTGCCGGGTTGCCGAGTTCCCGCCTTTCGGTCCCCTTTAGGTTTGGGCGGGTACTGCCGATAACAGGGGTATGGCACGTCACTTGCACCTTGTTCCGGCGGGAACCGATCTTGTGGACGAATCGCCGACGCTGACAGTTGTCGCGGAGGAGACGAATATCGTCGACTTGGATACCGAGCGTCGACTTCGACGCCAGTATCGCTTTCACCCGTCCGCGGGTAAACGCTGGCTGGACGATCTCTTCGACGACGACCCGCTCGATCCCGTCTGCTGACCTAGCCCACAATTTCGACGAGTACCCGTAGGTCTTCGGCGGTTGGTTGACCGGCAACGGACGACTGGCTCTGCACGCCGGTCTCCCAGACCGCGAATGCCTCGGCGAAATCTCCCGCTCCGGTAGCGAAGTCGGGTGCGGATTCGCCGGGCCACCAGGGCACATTCGGGCTGAGCCCCCGTTGGGATATCCATCGGTTGCGGTCATCCACGGTGTTGGCCGCGACGTCGATGACATGGCCCAGTTCATGGGCGATGACCCGGTGCAGCGTCCGAGGAGTATCGGACCCCCGTACGAACACTTCAATCCGTTCCTCGCGCGGATACGTGAGGGCGCGAATTCCGGAGCGACCATCAAGGAACGTGATCTCCCACGCGGGGAACCGAGAGTTCCAGTCGAACCTGACCAACGAGAGTGCCTGCTCGCCAATGGAGCGGGGCTCCGCGGTCGTGACCGGTGCGGTGGGGCTGACGCTGGCCCTCGGCGCGACCAGGCCGATGGTGGTCGGTGGTGATGTCGATTCCGTGGTGTCCACCGAAGGTGGGACGTCACCGGTCGTTGTGGTGCTCTGCGTCGTGGTGCTCTGAGTCCTGGGCGAGGCGGAGGCGGGTGGGATCGACGACGTGGCTGCGGCCAGCAGGTCGGGCGGCTCCACAGCGTCTGCAGTGATCGAGGCGCCGAGCACCGCGGTCTCGACAACCTCAGGTTGCGCGGGGGCCATCAAAAGGGCGAATGCCGCGAGGAAGGACACCACGACAAAAACGACTAGCCCCCTTACCTCCACGTCTCCTGTGTAGAACACACACCCCGATTCACGCAAAGTGAGGGCAGGGGGCGAAAGGTGTTACTTCAGGAATTCTGCGATTCGGGTCTTCGGCCGACCGATGATCGCCTTCTTGCCCTTCACGACCACGGGTCGCTGCAGCAGCGCCTTTCGTTCGACCAGCAGATCGATGACGGCTTCGGGGTTCCCCACATAGTCATCCGGGTTGAGCCCAAGCTTCTTGAACTGCGAGTCCTTACGGACAAGATCTTCAACGGGGTCCTCGAGACCCTTCACGATCCGTTCGAGTGTTGCGCGGTCAGGTGGTTCCTTCATGTACAACACGACGTCCGCATCGACACCCAGTTCCTCGGCGACCGCCAAGGCGTTCTTGGATGAACCTCAATGAGGGTTGTGATAGATCGTGACCGCAGCCATTGTTCTCCTTCGAGTCCAGCTAGACCGCGTCGGCGCCGAGCTCGCCCGTGCGGATACGACCGACCGACTCAACCGGTGAGACCCAGACCTTGCCGTCGCCGATCTTCTCGGTACGACCGCCGGTCATGATTGCCTCGAACGCTGCATCCACCTGGTCGTCATCGACGATTACTTCGATGCGGGTCTTGGGCGTGAACAACACTCGGTATTCGGTACCTCGATACGTCTCGCTGTGCCCACCCTGACGGCCGAATCCCTGCACGTCCCAGACGGTCATGCCTTGAATCCCCGCCGCGGCGAGGGCGTCCTTCACATCGTCCAACTTAAACGGCTTGATAACAGCGGTAATCAGCTTCATGGTGTTCCTTCTTGGGGGTGATGCGCTCCACCATATCGTGGGTCACGAGTCGAGAGCCTCCTGAATCTTCGCCGTTGCTCGGGCCGCGGCATCGCGTCCGCTGCGCTGTTCGGCCTGCAGGTCCTCGCCAGACCATTCGTCGGTAAGCGCAACCCACGCCGCCGCGCCCGCGACCGCGCCGAGAAGTGGGAACACGATGAAGGCCCAGAGCTGTTCGAAGGAGTCCCCGCCGGCGAACACGGCCATTCCAAACGAACGAACGGGGTTGACTGACGTGTTGTCGATCGGAATGGAAATCAGGTGAATCAGCGTCAGCGTGACACCAACGTGCAGACCGACACTCGCCGGTGAGGCATAGGACCGACTGGTCGTCGACAAGACCACAAAAACCAGTACGCCGGTGAGAATGATCTCCGCGATCACCATCGGCCAGAATCCCATGAACTGCTCCGTCCACAGGTTCGTGGCGAAATTCGAATCCGTTACGCCGTTCCAGCTTTGACCGAGCGCCGACGCATCGGATGCGTTGTGGGCAATCGACCAGATCGTCAACCCGCCAAGAACCGCGCCGATCGTCTGGCCAATGAGATAACTCGGAACGGCTCTGGGCTCCACCTTTCGGAGCAGCACGAACCCCAACGTCACCGCCGGGTTCACGTGTCCGCCAGACACGGGGCCAACGGCGTAGGCAATGATCAGCAACGCAAAGCCGAATCCGAGGGCCACTGCCAGCACACCCACATCGCCAAAGGAACCAGGAATGGCGGCAAGCACGGCCACACCAGGTCCGCCGAGCATCAGGATGTACGTGCCGATCAACTCGGCAAGAAGGATCCGCATTTGGCGCATGTGCCGAGCCTAGACGGCTCGCCCGCTGGCTCCGGAGACCTCAGCCGGGCGGCGGACCAACAAGCTGGCGAAGCGCGGCGCTTTCGAACGAAATCACACCGGAGATGGCTTCGGCCGGCCAGTCGATTCGCATCTCGATCGATCCTTCACCAGGCAATGGCCACGCCCACCAGTCGGTCGTCACCGTGTGCTGATCATGCTGACGCCGGTCATTCAGCGCGAGGCGTTCGTCGCGCTGACCGAGACGAACAAGACGAGGGATGGTCGGGGTCGAGCCGGCAAACCGTTCGTAGTTGTGTCGATTGTCGAGGACCTGACCGTCCGGCAGGAGAATCTGCAACATCACGAAGTCGGGGCCATCGGCATACCGTGCGCCTTGACCCGGGACGAGACGTTCCGTGGGTGAGAACAGTGGCGGTAGCACCCAGGTACGAAGCGACCGGGCGGACAATGTGAAGCCGAACCCGTGGTGATCAGCACCCAACGCCGTCACTTCGACGAGTGCGGAGTCACTGCTGGCCAGGCGAATCGATCGTTGTCCGTTCACCGCAAGGCTGCGGATTCGTCCACCGGGCACCGGACCCCACCACGGTTGATGGGAGTTCGATCGGCGATCGAGCGTGGATATGAGTTCGTCAACCTGTTCTTTGCTCAGGTGTCGAAGCCCGTAGCCAACGAGCTGGCGAGCCTCGTCCGGCTGTACGCCCAGTGTGCGAAGCACGCGGCAGGCACCCGACTCGTCGTCCTCGAGCAGACCATGAAGGACCTCGAACGGTCCGGTCGGGCCGCTGCCATCCAGTCGTGGCGTGGACAGTGCTCGGCGAGCCCGCATCGACAACATCGGTGCGCCCCGCTCGAGCGTGCCAGCGGTGGCCCGTTCCTGGAGGATCCCTTCGATCGCCCGATCGATCCGAAGGACGTTGAGCGCAAAGAGATCGGTGAGCTCGACCAACTCACCCCGAGCGGTCGCAACCAACCCATACAAGAGGTATTCGGTTCCGCAGTGGTTGTCACCGTTGGCGAGCGCTGCGTGCTTCGCCACATCAAGGGCGAGTTGCGCTTGTTCGTCAAGGTTGAATGCTGCTTCCATCGAGACGACCGTAAACCCCACAGCACTCCGCGGGAAGTGATTGGGGCCACCTGACCCAAGGCAAGGTACCGAACGGCTCAGCTGCCACTTTTGGGAATAGGCAGCGCGGCTCTGTCGCCCGTATCCACCGCTCGCAAAGGGCCGGAAATTAGCCTTTTCGCACAAGCCCACGAGATCTGGATGCCCGATGGCCAAGGCCAGCCGCGAAAACCACGATTCCATGACCCGAATCTCCAACGCGGACACGGACGTCATCGACCTTCGTGAGCCGCGACGTCGCCCGGGCCCCCGACCCCGCCAGACGCCCGCGTTCAGCTACGACGAAGACATCTTGTCGCAGTTCGACGGGGACGACTCGGGTGACCCGCCGCGGGTCGCCGGCGGAGATGGCTCACTCACCGACCCTCGTTTCCTTGTGCCGCTGGCGTTGTTCCTCGCCGTGGTGCTGGTCCTAGGCCTCGCGCTTCGAGCCAACTCCGTGCAGAACACTGAACCCGAGACTGCAGAGGTCAGCGAACTGGTTCGCCGAGTTCGTTCGGCCGAAACCCGCGCCGGGTTTGGCGACCTCACGATCCGCCAGGAAGACCAACTCCTCATCATCGAAGGTTCGGTCGGCTCGTCGGCTGAGGCCACCGCGGTGGGTGCGGTGGCTCGTTCCGTGGAGGGTGTGGGCACGATCGACAATCGAGTTCTCGTGGCTGCCGGGCAGTCGGTCGGCGAACCGGTGGTGACACCATCACCACGCGACTCACTCGACGCCACGCTGGCCGCCGCCGGACAGGTCACGTTCGAACCGGGCGGCACGTCACTCACCGCCTCAGGAGCGGCGACGGTCGACCGCATCGCCGCGATTCTTGTCGGTGTCAGCGGGCGTACGATCGAGGTGCGCGGGCACACCGATTCCGACGGTGATGCCGCCGCCAACCAGCGGCTCAGTCAGGACAGGGCCGAGGCCGTCATGGGCGCCCTGATCCGCCGAGGAGTCGACTCCGCATCCCTCACGGCGATCGGGTTCGGTGAATCTCAGCCGATCGAACCAAATGTCACCGAAGAAGGCCGCGCAGTGAATCGGCGAATCGAGTTCGTCACACTCCGCTGACCTGTTTGTGGGATCCGGCTTTCATACACTCGCGACATGACGCGCCGGTTTTCCGCCCTCTCGCCTTCGGGCGAACCCCGCGGTGGACTGGTTATTGAGGGCGACCTTGTCGGACGGGCGCCGTTTGGCCCGGTCGAGGTGGCTCTCCGTTGGGGTCTTCCGTTGCTCCTCGCGTTTGCGCTTCTCGTCGCGTGGGCACAAGACCGGGTCGAAGCACAGGTCGAGGCCGACACAACCGAGCTCTTTTCCGCAGCGGAGTTCGACACGACCCTCCTGCAGTTCTCGGTCGATCATCGGGACGTAACCGTCAAGGGAACGCTGCTCGACGGCGCCACACGCGACGATGTGGCTGTCCTGCTGCAGGGACAGGGCGACATTCCCATCCAGGTCGCGCGAGTCGATGCGTCCGAGTCGCTGCCGGATTCGCTCGGCGCGATCAGCGTGACGGTGCAGGCCGAGGGCACCCAGGTGGTGATCACCGGCAACATCCCTTCGCAGGATCACCGAGACTCCCTCATCGAGGCGGCGTCGCTCTCGGGCAATCAGATCGTCGATCAGCTCACGGTCTCCGGCCTCGAACCAGAGTCGTCTTCCGCCGACGCGGATATCGCCCGGCTGGCCCGCCTGTTGCCACTTCTTGGCGAGGGGGTGACAACCGCCAGTCTCGCGCTCGGACCGGACGGCCGAGTCGTCGGTGTGGTCGACACCGTCGACAGCACCTACGCAGCGCCGTTGATCGCCGCCGCGGAGAGCGGCGTGCGGATTCGGGCCCCGCAGCCCGTTGGCCAGCTCGACGTGCAGCTGACCTACGACGGCGACACGTTGATCCTGACCGGCGCAGTGCTGACGCCGGACCATCGCACACAACTCGAGGCCAGTGCCGCCAACGCCGTCGGCCGGGAGAACGTGGTCAACAACCTCGAGGTCCTGAACCTCGCGCCCGCCATCATCGCTCCGGGCGCCAAGATCACGGCGTTCGGTGATGCGCTGGCGTTGATTTCCGACATGAATCAGGCCGATGCATGGCTCACCGACACCGACATGACGGTGAATGGAGAGATCGTCGGTGACACGGCGGCCGATCGATTGGATGAAATCGTGCAGCGGGGGGCATTTGCTGGCCTGCGTCCCGGCGGGGTGGTCACCGTCGTTCCACCGGAACCGGGATTGCAGGAGCAGATCGATGCGCTCCAATCGGCGTTCACCCTCCTGCAGCAGGAAGTCCGGGAGAATGTCATCTTCGAGCTGGGTAGCGCCGATCTCACCGACGGCGCGAAGGTCGCCTTGATACCGATCATCGAGGCCATGCGTGAGCACCCCGATCCCGTTGTCGAGGTCGGTGGGCACACCGACGATCAAGCCAGCGAGGAGTTCAACGCAACGCTGTCCCAGGAGCGCGCCGATGCCGTTCGCCTATTCCTGACCGAAGGCGGAATCGATCCGGTCAGGCTGGTGGCCGTGGGTTACGGTGAATCCCTGCCCATCGCCGACAACAGCACCGCAGAGGGCCGCGTGCAGAATCGCCGAGTCGAGTTCATCGCACAGGAGAGCTTCTAGACATGACAGGGATCTTCGCCGAGATTGTGTTGCCGCTGGCCGGCGCCGTTCTGATCGGCGTTCTGATCGGCTGGCTTCTCTGGCGGTGGCGTCGGCAGGTGGTGACGCCCACGGCATGGAAGCAACTAAACGCGAGCACACAATCCGCTCATGCGGAGCTTGCTTCCGTGCGTGCGGCACGTGCGGAACTACTGGCGGAACGGACCTTGTTGGACGATCGCATGGCGGACCTCTCCACGCAGTTGGACGATGCCCGGTACGAGATCCGGCGACTCCGGAGCCACGATGGTGATGATGGCGTCGTCCCGCCCACGTAGGCGGATCGCTTCGGCACTCACGTTCGTGTGTGCCCTGCTCGCCGCGTCCTGCACGAGCGAGGGGGCGTCTTCTCCCTCATCAACGGCCTCTCCGTCGTCGACCGTCGCTCCGTCGCCAACGGTCACGCTTGGGGATCTTGCGGGCAGAATCGTCGTACACACCGACGACGGATCGCTCGTTGTGATCGAGCCGGATGGAGCGAACCCGATCGTCGTGGCGGATGGGACTCAGGGACGCCACAGCCAACCGACCTGGTCCCCTGACGCGGCCTCGATCGCGTGGGCATCGTTTGACGCGGAGGGGCCAAACGTGACGGTGCACCGCCTTGACAGCGAGCCCAACCTGATTGCCCCCCTTGGAACACCGCCGTTCTATCTGTACTGGGCTCCCACATCGGCCTCGATCGCCATGCTGCGACCGGTCGCCGGCTCGATCGAGCAGTCTCTCCTCACGATCGAGACTGGCGACGTAGAACCGCTTGGTGTGGGCCAGCCGTTCTACTTCGTCTGGGAGGAGTCGGGAGATGCACTCATCGCCGCGGTCAACGGGGAGTCGCTCATACGAGTCCTCGTTGACGGTGAGATCGCCTACGAGAGCCTTCAGGGCAACTTCCCGCTCGCGCAATTCCAGACACCTGCGGTCCTCGCCTCTGACAACATCGTCGTTCCGGTTGAGCAGCCAGACGGCACCGTCATAGCCCAAGGCCCACCGGGGAATCTCACGCCGCTGGCCACGATCACCGAACCCGTATCGCTCGGCCTCAGTCCCAACGGTCAGCGACTGGCCGTCTTGCCCTTCCAGACGGGTACGGCACCCGAGTCACCAATGGTTGAGGTGGTTTTCCAAGGTTCGGAGGTCGCGCTCCCCTCCGGACGGGTTTCCATCATCGACCTCGATTCAGGAGCCATCCAGACACTCGCCGACACTGACGTGCTGACCATGAACTGGAGTCCGGACAGCTCGACAGTTGCGGCCCTTCGACGTCTCGACGAAGGACTGCTCGAATGGGTCTTTCACGGAGACACGGTGCGGCGATCCTCCGCGTTCGCGCCGACCGCACGGTTCATCCAGAACTATCTGGCGTTCGCGGACCAGTACAACCACAGCAGCACTTGGTGGTCGCCGGACAGCCAGGCATTCGTCTGGACTGCCATCGACGGCGAGGACAACCAGGTGTGGGTGGACGTCCTTTCCGACGATGCACCGGCCACGGTTGTTGCCGAGGGTGACGTTGCGTTCTGGTCGCCCGGCTGATTACAGGGCCGGGTCGACGCAGCCCTGGAAGCCGCCCGTGCCGCTTGACGTCGGGTCGACGAAGTCCGCCAGGTAGCCGCTGCCCGCGTCCGCGCTGGTTGCCCATCTGACGAGTCCGTCGGCGATCGCTCGCCCATGGGCCCATTGCACATCGTTGTCGGTGAACAACGCCGCTTCGGACGCGTTGGACAGATAGCCAGCCTCAGTGATCACGGACGGTACACCAGGGGTGAAGCGGTGGATGCCATACAAGTCATCGCCGTTGTCATTGAGCCGGGTAGACACGCCATTGTGTACGGTGCCCACCCACTCGGCGTCGAACGCACTCAACCGATTGGTCAACTCTTCGAAGAGGATGCCACCGAGACGTTTCGCTTCCGGGTTGCCGCCGTCGACGAACATCTCGGTGCCTGGTGTCGATTGCCGACGGGTTGCACCGCCGTTGTGGTGAATGGATATGAACGCTCGAGGTTGCATCGCGTTTGCGATCTCGGCGCGGGAACGAAGCGGCATACGGATGTCCGAGGTTCGGGTGAGAAGAACGGAATACCCGGCCCGGTCCAGATACCACTCGACAATCTCGGCGATCCGTAGGTTCAAATCACTTTCGAGCGTGCCGCCGGGTGAGACGGCGCCGGTCTCGGAGCCGCCATGTCCCGGATCGATCACGAAGTCCACGCTGACGACGCGGTCGCCCGCATCGGTCGTCACCTCGTTGCCACAGGGGGTCATGGCCCGCCAACCGTTGCTGCTCCGACCGACCACGGGCAGGACGATGCCGCGCGGACTGATGAGAACACCACCCGTGTCCGGCGCCTCGTCGTCGATCGGGACGACCACCTCGGGTTCCGTGGTCGTTGTCGGCGTCGCAGTCGTTGTGGTGGTCGTTGTTGTGGGCGCTGCAGTTGTCGTGGTTGATGTGGTCGTCGTTGTTGGTGTCTCCGTCGTCGACGCTGCTTCGGGCTCGTCCTCAACGGCTGCGCCAAGCGACCGCTCGGTCGCACCAAGCACCTCGACCTCAGGATCGGCCTCATCGTCGGTTGCGGGCGCCTCGTCAGGAATCATCCCCAAGTCAGCCAGGGCGAGCTCGACCACTTCGGACGCGTCGGGCGCCGATGGTGCTGCCAGAGCGCGTCCCGCGGACGGCTCCGCCGAATCGACATCAGCCGTCAGAACGGTGCGTTCACCAACGGGAGGACGTACCAATTGACTATGGGCCTCACCCATCGGGGGCAAAGCCAACAACCCCGCGATGATGGCAAGGGTGCACAGAGAAGCAGAAAAGATGTAACGCAACGAGACCTCCGCGCCTAGCGCGAACTAACCAGGCCCCAACTCCGCGAGCGTCAGCGTACTGCACGCTGTTGGGTCGGGGTGCGACCTATCTCGGCCCCGTACCCCGCGTGGAGTCCCAGGCCGTTCCCTCCACATTTCGGCTAAATGGTTGGGGTGGAGGCTCCACACCATCGAGCTCCGCCTCGATGACATCAAGACGCCATCGGGACTTGGCGATGAGCAGCCGCAGATCCGCTACTTCATGGCCGGTGCGAGCCTTGTCGGCCTCGATCAGCACCTCGCTGTAGGCCTTCGATGCGTCGGCGAACCGCTGGCGAAGGTCGGCGTCGTTCGCAATGATCACCCGCGGCTCGAGTTCGAGAATCAGGTTGCTGGCATCGGTCAGCGCAGCCTTCGTGTCGGTCCGGGCATCGACCGTCGACTCTGCACGATTTGTCTTGCGACGCGACCGAAACACGCCGCTCGCAGCCAAAACCGCCGCCGCGCCAGCGATAAGCGCCGGGATCATTCCGCCTCGTCCGACTCTTCGATCTCCTCCACCACGGGAGGACCGATATCCGTATCGATCAGCGTGATGAGGTCGTGATCGGTCGGATCCTCGACCTTCACCAACCGGGTGGCATGGCGGGCCACCGACGCTTCGAAAAGATTTCTGGCGGACCGCCCGTTGCCGAAGCCGTGACCGCGATGCTGCGCGGCGAACCAGTCGAGCACGGCAGCCTCGCCACTGTCGTCGAGGTGGTATTCCTGTTTGTTGGCGATGAGCTCGAAGATCTGGAGCAGTTCATCGTCGTTGTAGTCGTCGAATGAGATCGTCCGCGGGAACCGGGATGCCATACCGGGGTTCGCCTCAACAAGATCTTCCATCTCGTCGGGGTACCCCGCAAGGATGACGACCACACGGTCGCGCCGGTCCTCGACCAGCTTGACGACGGCGTCGATCGCTTCCCGGCCAAAGTCCTTCTCCCCACCACGGGTGAGCGAGTAGGCCTCGTCGATCAACAGCACGCCTTGTTCGGCGCGGTCGAACACCTCCGACACCTTCATCGCGGTTTGTCCCACGAAGCCGGCGACCAGACCGCCACGGTCGGTCTCGATCAGGTGGCCCTTGTCGACCACGTTCAGGGTGCGATAAATCTGCGCCAGTAGTCGGGCGACCGTGGTTTTGCCGGTGCCTGGGTTGCCCACGAAGATCAGGTGGCGGCTCGACTCGATCACGGGCAGACCCCGGTGCTCGCGCAACTTCTGCACCTTCAGGAGTGCGGCGACCAGCTTGACCTCCTCCTTGACGGCATCGAGGCCGATCAGCTGGTCGAGTTCGTCAAGAAGGTCATCGAGCGGGCGCTCTGGCGGCAGCTCCTCCTCGGGCGCAGCGACTGCAGCGGCGGCGGCCGGACCACCGGTCGTAGCCACCGAGGCGCCAGAGTTGACACCTCCGGACTTCATGCTGCGCAGCAACATCGAACGGAACTTCTCCACGCCGCTCAGCTCGAAGCGAGAGGTGTAGTCGTCGATCGAGATCGCCGTGTGCGCCATCCGCAAGGCGTGTTCGTAGTACACGCTCGAGTAGGCGGTACCCGCCGATTGATCGGCCGCGACCAGCGAGTTGAACAGACCCGAGGGCTGGTTGAGCCACTCTCGTTTGCCGGTGATGATGCCAGCCGAGCGCACGTCGGTGGGGGTGGTGTCGTCGGCGAGCAGGTCGGGGAAGTGTTGCCGCAGCGCCACGATGAAGGCGGCGAGCTCGGCGTCGCTGTGGCTGTCATCACAGTCGATGAATGCAGCCGACAGGTTGAACGCGTCCAGTGCGAGGTCCTTGCGGAGCTGTTCGGGTGAACGCTGCAACGTCGACGTCACGATGGGTTCGAGGGTTGATTCGAGCTGCTCCACAAACGCGTCGACCGCGTCGGCCAGCCCCATGTCGGGTTGCGGCATGCGTTGCAGCCTAGAAGGCAACAGGCAAGACTGCGGGATGGACAACACCCCCGTCATCGATCTTCGAAGCGACACGGTCACCCGACCGAGTGAAGGCATGCGCAAGGCCATGTATGACGCCGAGCTCGGCGACGACGTATGGGGTGACGACCCCACGGTTCGTGCGCTTGAGGAACAAACGGCCGAGCTGCTCGGCAAGGAAGCGGCCGTTTTCGTGGCATCAGGTACGCAGTCCAACCTGTGCGGTCTCATGGCCCATTGTCAGCGCGGGGAAGAGTACATCGTTGGCCAGAACGCCCACACCTACAAGTACGAGGCGGGAGGCGCGGCGGTCCTCGGGAGTATTCAGCCACAGCCGATCGAGTTCGAACCCGATGGCACACTCGACCTCGATGTTGTGCGCTCCAAGGTGAAGCCCGACGACCCCCACTTTGCGCGCACTCGACTGCTGGCGCTCGAGAACACCCACGACGGCAAGGTCATCCCGCAGGAGTATGTGCTTGCGGCGCGCGCCTTCGTCGACGAACACGACCTCGGGCTGCACCTGGACGGCGCTCGTATGTGGAACGCCGCTGCAGCCACCGGACTCTCGGAAGCAGAGTTGGCCGCGCCGTTCGACAGCGTCTCGGTCTGTTTGTCGAAGGGCCTCGGCGCACCAGTCGGCAGTGTGCTCGTAGGGTCACAGGACCTCATTGCCTCGGCCCGTCGTTGGCGCAAGATCCTCGGCGGTGGCATGCGCCAAGCCGGGGTGTTGGCGGCCGCCGGTATCTACGCGCTCGACCACAATCGGGTTCGTCTCGCCGACGACCAGGCGATGGCCGAGTCCATCGCGGAGGCCATCGCTGACGTGCCCGGCGTCGAGGTGACCGGAGTGCACACCAACATGGTGTTCGCCGATTTCTCGCAGTGGCGCGGCGACACGGCACAGCTGTCCGACCACGGTGTTCTGGCCGCGATTTCGCCCGGACCGAGTCGATTCGTGGCCCACCTGGACCTCCCGGCGGACACACCAGCTCGATTTGCCGCCGCAATCATGTAGGGCTTCCAGCTCACAACCACCCATGGATTGGT
>SHLQ01000244.1 GCA_004282895.1 Acidimicrobiales bacterium | reverse complement strand
CTCGTCAACGGACCGTGGAAGGACCCGGCAGCCATCGGCTTTCCGGTCGCCCCCGAACTTCCTGAACAAGTTGCGTTGCCACTACTGTTCGCTCGGGCAAACATCGGTGTGCTCATCGCGTTCGTCGTCATCGTGGGATTCGGCCTGTGGGCGTCGCGGAGCAAATGGGGCTACGAGCTTCGGGTCGCCGGCTCATCGGGCAAGGCCGCCGAATATGTGGGCATCTCCCTGAAGACGAAGATCCTGACGGTGCTCGTACTATCGGGTGCGGTCGCCGGCCTCGCCGGCGGAATCCGCATCGGGTCGACCTCACGCATCGTCGAAGGAATCGCCGAAGGCTGGGGATTCGCCGGAATCATCGTGGCCGCTCTGGCGCTCATGAGGCCATCAGGCGTTGCGCTGGTGGCGGTGGCGTTCGGTGCCGTTCGTGTCGGTGGTATCGCCATCAAGGGACAGGGCGTCCCCAACTCAATCTCTGACATCATCACGGCACTGATTCTGCTCGGCGCACTCGGCGCCGCGGTGTTCACCAACTACCGCCTGACGCGCACTGGTGAATCGGTCGCCGATCTCGAGGCGGCGACATCATGATCGGTTCGTGGATCGATACCTTCATCGTTCTGATCACCGACGTCGGCACGTGGGTCGCACTCATCGAGTTCGCCACGCTGCTCTACCTCGCCTCGCTTGGTGAGGTCATCGCCGAGAAAGCCGGCGTCCTCAACCTCGGCGTCGAGGGCATGATGGCCATGGGGGCTATGACGGCGTACTGGGCCGGCGTTGAGACCGGATCGGTCGTGGCCGCCGCTATTGCCGCTGCGATCGTGGTCACGCTCTTTGCATCGATCCATGGTGTGGCCTCCGTGGTTCTGGGTGCCGATCAGGTGGTCAGCGGACTCGCGCTCACCATTCTCGGGCTCGGGCTTGCAGCCTTCCTGGGCAAGGATCTCGTTTTGGAGCCGCCGGGTGCGCTGCTGTCGACCCTCGACCTCGGTCCGCTGGCGGACATCAGCGGGATCGGGCCGACGTTGTTCTCCATGGACTACATGAGCTGGCTGGCGTTGCTCATGGGTGCCGTCACCTGGTTCGTGCTGAGTCGCACGCGCGTGGGCCTGAGCCTGCGCGCCGTGGGCGAAAGCGCCGCCACCGCCGATGCGGCCGGCACACCGGTGGTTGCCACCCGGTTGGCGGCTGTCGCGATCGGTGGCGCGTTCGCGGGTCTGGCCGGTGCGTACCTGACGCTGAAGGTTGCACCGGGCTGGAACGAGGCGATCGTCGGTGGTCTGGGATGGATCGCCGTGGCACTCGTGATCTTCGGTGCCTGGAAGCCCGGCCGAGCCCTGCTTGGCGCCTTGCTCTTCGGCGGACTGATCGCACTCGGCCCCCGTTTCCAGACCCTGCGCTGCAACACGGAACGCACCACAGACTGCATCGAGCAGGAAATCAACCCGATCATCGTGAGCATGCTCCCCTACATCCTCACGATCGCCGTGCTCGTGCTCATCTCGATCAGAAGCCGGAACCGGCCGAGCCTGGCCCCCGCCGCGATCGGACTGCCCTACCGTCGCGAAGAGCGGTAGCCGACGCCCCTACTATGTCTTCGATGTCGCGTCACCGGGTAGGGGCTCTCGTGGTATTGATCGCGCTGCTGGCTTCCGCCTGCAGCGCAGCGCAGGCGACCGCGCCCGACGTTGGTGTGGCCCTTCCGACAGTTACAGCAGAGCCACCCACAAACCCCGCCCCCACGACAAGCACAACCGCTCCGGTGACGCCGACGTCCATAGCCCCCGCACCGGCGTCGACCATCCCAGATCCGCATCGCACGCTGATCGCCACCGCCAAAGCCCATGTCGAAAGACTGGAGGCGTTCATCACGCCAGACGGCGACAAGGTCGCGTTGCCCTTCCAGGTGCCGAACCCTCATCAGTTCGGCGGACCGTTGACGCTGATGGTGGTCGAGGGGGAACCGGGCGATAAATGGCTCCAGGTGCAGCTCCCAATCCGGCCGAACGAGCAGGTTGGGTGGGTGCGCAGCATCGACTACATACTGTCTTCGACCAGAATTCGCGCAGAGGTCGATCTCGGCGCGGCGGCCGTGCGGGTGTTCGACGGTGACGAGCTCATCAGCGAGTCAGCGGCCGTGGTCGGGTCCGAGGAGAATCCGACACCGATCGGAACGTTCTACGTCGCCGCCAAGAAGCAGAACACGCCGGAGGAGTTCTGGTTGGGTCCCTGGGCGTTGGTCCTCAGCTCGTTCTCCGAAGTGTTACCGACCTTCAGCGGCGGGCTCCCGGTGATCGCCGTGCACGGGACAAACCACCCCGAGCTCATGGGTCGGGCCATCACCTTTGGCTGCGTCCGAGTGACGAACGACGTCATCAACCACCTGGCCGAACACGTCCCTCTGGGCGCCCCCGTCATCGTCACCGCCTGACGCGGCGCAGCCCTAGACCCGAGCCTTCTCGATGGCGATGAGGTAGTCGACCAGACGGCTGGCCAGCTCGAAGGCGAGTTCGGGGTCATCGAGGTCGGGCTCGATCCACGCTTCCGATACCCGACGCCAGTTGTCCGATCCGAAGAACGGCGCCACCTCCGTTTCCTCGCCGAGGATCTTGCGCCATTGCTTCTCCGAGCCGAGCACCGCGGCGACGACGGCCTCGTTGCGCTCCTGATCCGCGTGTTCGGCGTGAAACCCAATCTCAATCGCCATGCCGCTACTGCCATCCACATAGTGACGAGCAAGCTGCTGCACCTCGTAGTGCTCTTTCGTGGGTTTCGCGGTATCGAACCACACCTTGACCCCGCGCCGATGCGCGCGCACCTTCACCTCACCCAGATCCTCCGGCGTCAACGCCAGAACCACCTCAGCCACCTGATCGAAGAGTAGGAGTTCCATTCCATCGAGGCTCGGTGAGTTCGTCACGCAAGTCAAACGACCTACGCCAACACCCTAAAGCGGGCCTCCCCGCCATCCGAAAACTCGTGAACGAAGCAGGTGAGCTGCACCGATGATGTCGCTCACCCAAACCACAGGGAATCTGATGAACAAGGCGTGGGCAACTCTCTCGATATTGCTGACAACGGCGATGCTGGCAGCGACCATGAGCGCGGCGGCCGCAGCTGCACCCGTTGATCACGGGGGCACAAGCTCACTCGCCGCGCGAGCATTTGCCTGCCCCAAGGCGCCTGATGGCATGAACGTCATCACCTCGGATGCCTCGACGATCACCGGCACCAACGGACCGGACTTCATCTGTGCTGGACCGTCGAACAACATCATCAACGCGCGAGGTGGAGATGACATTGTGTACGCCGGCGACGGCGCCGATCGCGTTCTCGGGCGCGAAGGAAACGACACGATCTATGGCGAAGACGGCAACGACACCATTCGCGGCGGCAAGGGCAACGATTTCCTCGCCGCTGGAAACGGCCGCGACCGTATTGCGGGCGGACGAGGTGCGGACACGATCGAGACGGGTGAGGGGCGCGATCGCGCTGACGGTGGACCCGGGGACGACGTCATAAAGGGCGGGCCAGCTGCCGATGTTCTGCTGGGCCGTACCGGCAACGACACGATTACGGCCGGTGGCGGAAACGACCGGATATTTGGTGGAACCGGCAACGATGACATCTTCGGTGGGCTCGGTCGAGACACCATCTCTGGCGGACGTGGAAACGACTTCATCTCTGCAGGCGATGGCGACGACAAAATTCGCGCCGGCCTGGGGGCCGACGACCTAAAGGGCGGGCAGGGGATCGACGTTGCGGACGGCGGCGAAGGCGTCGATGACTGCGAAAGCTCGGAGCACTACATGGGCTGCGAGCAGACGAGTGGTGACCTCGCCGATGTCGACGGCGACCTCGTCGGTGACATGCTCGACAACTGCCCCAGCGACTCGAACGCTGACCAACTCGACACTGATGGCGACACGATCGGCGACGCCTGCGACGGCAGCGACGATCGGGATGCGGACAACGACGGCTTCAGCATTGGGCAAGGCGATTGTGTTGACACCAACGCAGCAGTGAACCCGGGTGTTACCGAGGTCGCCTACGACGGAATCGACCAGGATTGCAGCGGCGGAGACCTCACTGACGTGGATGGCGATGGCCACAGCCGCGATCCAATCGGTGGAGACTGCGACGACAACAACGCAGCCATTCACCCTCACCTCGTCGACATCGCCTACGACGGAATCGACCAGAACTGCGACGGCGCAGACCTCACCGACGTGGACCGTGACGGCCACGACGCGATTATCGCCGGCGGCGATGACTGCAATGACGTCGCCCCCTCAATCCATCCCGGTGCCGACGAGATCACATACGACGGCGTCGATCAGGACTGCGACGGCGCAGACGCCC
>SHLQ01000243.1 GCA_004282895.1 Acidimicrobiales bacterium | reverse complement strand
GGGTGATGGTGCCCTGCGGTCGAGAATTCGGCGCACATCGCGGGGGCCGAGGCGGTTTCCGCGAGCATTGAGAAACAGCGGAAGCTGGTCCTCTCCCCCAAGATCACCGGCGAATGCGACCTCGATGTGGGTGGTCAGGGCGTCGACGCAGGGTTGGGAGAGGGGAACGATCCGTTCCTTTTCACCCTTGCCCCAGACTCGCAGTGTGCGCTGGCGAAGATCTGGGGAGGAGACGTTGAGAGAACAAACCTCGCTCACGCGCAGGCCACTGCCGTACAGCAGCTCGATGATCGCGTCGTCGCGCAGCCGTCGGGGCGAACCGTCGTCTTTCGGCGCTCGGGCTGACGGCACGTCGCCAAGCAGCTCGGCCAGGTCCTGATCGTTGACGATCGTGGGCAGCCGATGGTTGGAGCCGGGCGCCGAAAGGCCAACCGTGGGGTCAGCGGCGATGTGGCCGGCTTGGCGCGCCCAATCGAAGAACCGCCGCAGCGAGCTCATCTTGCGCGCCACCGTTCGGCGGGCGTAATGCGCGGCATCGAGGTGCGCCAGATATCGCCGCACGCGACGACGGTCGATGTCGGTGAGCTTCTGGAGTTGGTTGGATTCCACCCATTCGATGAACGCAACCACGTCCCGCCGGTAGACCGAGGCGGTCGCCTCGGACACGCCGGTCAAGGTCTCGACGAAGCTGTCGACGAGGGATCGCATGAACTGCACGGTAGCTGCTCGGGTGGTCGGGCCAACGGAGCCGACCACTCTGTGTCACCGAACGCGCTCCACGAACGCGCCGCTCCGAGTACAGAACCCTGCCTGCACCAACTGCTCGATTTGTGTCGCCACGAGGGATGGGTCGGCTGAGGTGAGGAGGCAGATTTGCTCGAACAGCAAGGGCTGCCAACCCATCTGTTCGAGCAGGTCCGACCCGGGTGTTGAGATGACCGACGTTGTTGCTTCCGTACCATCAGCCGCCTTTGGAGGCGTGGGCGAGTGCCCGATCGCAATCATGATGTCATCGGCGCCAACGACGGGAATGGCACCGTCGACCAGGAGCTGATTGGAGCCGGCTGACGCCGCCGAAGTAATCGGACCAGGAATCGCGCCGACCGGCACGTCTCGCAGCTGGGCTTCGTCGACCGTGAGCAACGAGCCTCCGGCTGCATGGGACTCCACAACCAGCACAAAATCGGCGAGCCCAGCGATGATCCGGTTGCGCGCCGGGAATCGCCACGCTTCCGGCGGCGCGCCAGGTGGCGCTTCACTCAGAATTGTTCCTTCCGTGCCCAGCCGTTCCCAGAGCTTCTGGTTGCGCCGCGGGTAGACGACATCGAGTCCGCTGCCAACAACGGCGACAGGGAGCGCACCAGCGACACTCAACGCCCCTTGGTGGGCGGCCGCGTCGATGCCAAGGGCGAGCCCCGAGACGATCGAGACTCCCGCGGCCGACAGCGCCGCGCCGAGCTCAAAGGCGACCCGGCGTCCGTAGGAGGTACACCGACGAGTGCCAACGAGCGCCACCGTTGGACCGACAGGCACGGGGTGACCCATGTGAAACAGCGCCGTGGGCGGTTCGATGTCGTCTATGAGCCGGTCCGGGTACCCGGACCCACCGATCTCACTCATCGACATACCGAGGGCCGCAGCGGCGCTCCAACGGGTCTTGACATCGAAGGCACGCGCCGCACTCCGCCATTTCTCCACAGTTTCCCGGGGTACTCGATCGAGCTTCAGGGGTGTGCCTCTCAGGAGCTTCTGCCACGCGTCGACGGCGTCGCTTTGCTCGAGCACCTGAGCGAGACGGGCCGGCCCCATGCCGGGAAGCGAGAGCAGGGCCATCAGCCAGGCTGAGTATGGAAGTTCAGCATCCATCATGAGCGACCTCCGAACGGATCGACCCGCAATGACATGGCAAGACAGATTTGTTCGGGCGTGATCGGCGGGGTTTCCCCGGCGAGGTCGGCAATGGTCAGCGCAACCGCACGCACCCGACCAACCCCTCTGGCCGATAGCTGCCCCTGTTCCACAGACCGCTCAAGAATGCCACGGGCGGTCTCGCCGAGTGGAGCGAGCTCATCCAGTTCATCGGTACCCAGTTGCACGTTGAGACGGCTTCTCTCGACGGCTCGCTGACGAGCAGCGGACACGCGTTCCGCAACGGCCGTGCTCACCTCTCCCTGCGGTCCACCAAACAGTTCTGCGGACGAGGGTCGCTGTACCCCGATCCGAAGGTCGAACCGGTCGAGCAGGGGCCCGGACACACGACGGTGATACCGGGCTCGAGCCGCATCCGTGCAGCGACAGGCGCCCGGCGCCCCCGACTCGCCGCAGGGACAGGGGTTCATGGCGGCAACCAGAAGCACTCGGGCGGGATAGAGCACACTCCCCTGACCTCGACTCACCCGAACCTCTCCCTCCTCCAACGGTTGGCGAAGCCCGTCCAGGGCGGCGCTCGTGAACTCACCCAATTCGTCGAGAAACAGCACTCCCCGATGCGCCAGCGACAGTTCACCTGGCCGCATGGTCGCCGAACCACCGCCGACCAACGAGACCGCCGATGCGCCGTGGTGAGGAGATCGGAACGGAGGTGTGCTGCAAAGCACAGAGCTCGCACCAAGCTGGGCCGCGGCCGAGTGCACGCGTGTGGTCTCGAGCGCCTCGTTGGAAGAAAGCGGTGGCAGCAGGCTCGGCAGGCGCCGGGCCAACATGGTCTTGCCCGCACCAGGCGGGCCGACCATCAACAGATGATGTCCGCCGGCCGCGGCGATCTCGAGCGCCAGCTTCGCAGTCCGCTGGCCGCGGATCTCCGACAAGTCCGGTAGGTCCTGAGTGAGTTCCGCTGCCGGGGCCTCCACCGTGTCTGGCCATGGTTCGATGCCCTCAAGGCAGGCCAGGACATGGCTGAGCGTGCCCATCGCATGCACCTTCTTGCGTCCGAGTAGCGAGACCTCCTCCGCGTTCTCCGGGGCTACCACCAGTCGGTCGGCGTTGATCGCGTCGGCCATCGGCAGGGCGCCGACCACGGGGCGTACCGATCCGTCGAGGCCGAGCTCACCCAGAAAACCGTGGTTCGTCACCGATGCAGGGTCGATCTTCTCGGACGCGGCGAGCAGACCGATCGCGATGGCCAGATCGAGGCCGGCGCCGGTCTTCTTCAGCCCGCTTGGGGCGAGGTTGACCGTAATTCGTCGGTTGGGCCAATCGAACCCGCTCGACAGCAACGCGGCTCGGACGCGGTCACGGGCTTCCCGACACGATGCGTCGGGCAGCCCAACAACGTTGAACCCCGGCAGTCCACCGTTGGGTGCATGAACTTCGACTTCGACCTTGTGCCCGCGCACACCAGTGAGCGTGGCGGATTGAACAGTGGCAAGCATGAGAGGGATCTCTTCTGTGAGGTGAAGAGAAGCCCTCTAACAAGCGCGGCTTCCGAACGCTGCCTAGAAACCTAGATACCCCCTATGACAGCCAGAACTCATGATCTGTGGAGCGTGAGGTGTGCATAGCGCACCCAGCGCTCCACAGATTCCTAATTGCCGGTGGTGCTCCAGTGCCAGGGTTCCTGGGGATGGTTGAACAGGCCGAACGATGCGGCGTGGGTGGTCAGCCAAACGAAGGCCGGATCGGTGCGGGAAGTGATGAGACTCCGATTGTTGGTGAAGTCAACCGCCAGCCCGACTTCGTGCTGCGACCGACCGGGTATGGCGGTCGGCGGGTTGCACTGGCTCGCGGGCTTCTCCCAGATGTCGTAGTCGGTCGACCCGCAGTTCGCTCGACGCAGTTCGACCTGGCGTGCCGGATCGCGGTACCCCCCGCCTCCGAAGACGAAGCCTTCCGCTTCCGAGGCCCCGAGCAACGCGCCGAGCTGTTCGGCCATCTCTTCGTTGACCGTGATGCCGCCAACGTCGACGAGAGTCAGGCCTGGGGGCGTGATTTCCTCCTCGGGCGGCTCGGCCCGAGTGATCTCCACGTCGAAGATCACGACGGTGAGTTCTTCGTCGGCGATGAGCCGGCTGTAATCGACGCTGTAGCTCGCCGGATGTCCGATCGTATTGGAGAAGGCCGCATCCACATCGATGGCGTTCCCGTCCAGGAGCGATTCGATTTCGTCGAGGTGTTCATCGATTGTCTTCGGCGCCTGAATGGTCATCCCAGGCTGAATTGGGGTGGGGTTGGTCCACTCCGCCAACTCACCATCGACAACGGTGACCTGAACATCTTCGAAGGCCGGGCAGAAGCAGATGTTGTGGAAGGTGAACGTGTAGTCGACTGCCCCCTGGGCCTCCCACTGTTCGCGGGCTGACTCCAGAGCTGCTCGAAGCTCATCGCGCCGCTGGAAATCATCGATGAGCAGATGGCCTTCAACCGAGTCAAGCTCGGTGG
>SHLQ01000072.1 GCA_004282895.1 Acidimicrobiales bacterium | reverse complement strand
CACCCAGGACAGTTTCGAACTCCCGCCGCGCACACGAATCGAACAGGAGGACCCGTACTACCGGTCGATCTCGCACGGGTGGGGCGACGCGCTCAAGTCCGCACTCGATTCACTGCCCGACTTCACCTTCTGAATCCGGTTCGCCCGTCCGGCAGCCCTCAGACCATGTTCTCGACCAACCAGTGGTGCACACCTGCCGCCTTATTGAATCGAGTGGCACACCAGTCGACGAATCGGGCCGACGTGATCGACTTCGGCGTGTCCTCGATCCAGCGCACCTGGAACCCCTTGTGTCGAAGCAGCTCGCCACGCGGATGGTCTTCCGCGTAAGGCTTCGGCACCCGCTTTAGGCCCTCGCCAGCCACCTCGGCCTTTGTGGCTTTGACGAGCTTTGCGAGCTCAGCGGCGAACGATTTGCCGGTTGTATCCTCGTCGATCTTGGACCGCCAGAGGTCCAGATCCGACAGGAACATGCCGGACGCAAATCCGACGCCGTCAGCTGGCGACATACGAATCATCAGCATCGGCGCAACCTTCTTGTTCGGCCCCTCCCAGAAGCGAAACATCAGATGGTCCTTGTAGGGCGACGCGTCCGGCGAGAACCGGAGGTCATTGTTGATCGGCGCGATCGATCCGTTCGTCTTCGGCTGCGCTTCGATCGCCGGAGAGATCTGGTCGTGTAACGCCTCCCCCATCGCGACGACGAATGCCTTCGCCGGCGGCACCACCAATCGGTCATAGACGTCACGGTTCTTGTCGAACCAGGCTTTGTTCTTGGTCCCGAGGGTCGCAAGAAACGCCAGTCCCTCCTCGGGGAACCCGGTGAATTCCTCAGTCACCGACATCACGTACCGATCCTTCGTTCGTCATTAGCGACACCTCCGTCCCACCATCGTTGCCCTCTGGTCTTCACCTGTAAAGCAGCGTAGTTTCGTTGATGCAGCCCACCAGTTCGGAGGATCAGCCATGCCCATTCGCACCAGCTACGCCGAAGGCACACCCAGCTGGATCGACCTCACCACATCAGACCCGGCCGCCGCCCTGGCGTTCTACGGCGAGCTGTTCGGCTGGACCTTCGATGCGAGCCCCACCGCCGACGGGAACGAGTACGTCATGGCGTCGCTCAACGGCCACACCGCGGCCGGGATGATGCAGCAGCGCGCTGACCTGGCGGAGATGGATGTGCCTTCGATGTGGAACACCTACATCACCGTCGATGACATCGCCGCAACGGTGGCGAAAGTCGAGTCAGCCGGGGGCTCGATCATGATGCCGTCCCTGGAAGCCATGGACGCAGGCCACATGGCGGTCGTCTCGGACACGACGGGCGCCATCATCTGCCTCTGGCAGCCAAACCAGCACATCGGGTGTGAAATCGTGAATGAGGCTGGCGCCCTCACGTGGAACGAACTCATCGACGACGACATCCCTGCCGCGAACGCGTTCTATGCCGAGGTGTTTGGCATGGCCGCCGTGGCTCAGGACATGGGCGGCGGGGTCACGTACAACCTGTTCATGGTTGGCGACGACATGGTGGCGGGCGCACTCAACCCGCCGATGGAAGGAATCCCCAATCATTGGAGTGTGTACTTCCAGGTGGATGATGCCGACGCGACCGCGGAGCGGGCCGCCTTTCTGGGCGGATCCGCAATGGGACCAGCGACGGAGATTCCGACGGTCGGCCGCATCGTGGTCCTGCAGGACCCCACCGGTGCAACATTTGTGGCGATCCAGCCCGCGGATCAGCCCTAACCGGAGTCCTCGAATACCGTTCAGAAATCAGCCGCTTCGGCCGACTAGAACGATGTGGATGAATACAAGCGGGCAGAATTCGACGGAGTTCCGCTGATCTGGGTTCCGCACAGCGGAAAAAGCATGATTGGCGGGATCACATTCCGTACCGGGACGGCCGATGAGCCGTTCACCCACCGCGGCCTGACTCATCTCATCGAGCACCTCGCGCTCAGCCGGCTCAACGTTCTGTATGAGTTCAACGGCTACGTCGATGCGCTGACCACCAACTTCCACGCCAAAGGCACGCCGAATGAGGTCGCCAACTTTCTGTCGCAGGTCTGCAACGCGCTTGGGATCCTTCCCTACGACCGGCTCGAGACGGAAATCAACGTGCTTCGGGCGGAGGGTGCGCAGCGGGGCGTCTCTCCCTACGCGACCAGCTTGAGCGCACTGTTCGGCGCTCACCATTTTGGCATGTTGGCCATTCCCGAAGTTGGGCTCGAACATGCGACGCCCGCGCTGATCGAGAAGTGGAGGGTGAAACGGTTCACGCGCCAGAACGCCATTGCCTGGATGGCTGGCCCGGAGCCCCCCGCAATGTCGTTTGCTGGGTTACCGCAAGGCGACCGCAATCCCCCCGCCAAGCCCCTGCGTGTCCTCCCGAATCAACCCATGGTCTTTCATGCTACGACCGGAGGCCCATCGGTGATCAACGTGACCGGTAGGGGAATCGAAACCCAGGTCATCTTTGCTATCGCGGCACAACGCCTCGAAAACCGCATGCGAAGCGAAGAAGGGCTCAGCTACTCGGTCCAGACGCACCGCGATGTCGTCAACTCTCGGTATGCCGTCATGGGGATCTTCAGCGACTGCACTCCGGAAAACGCAGAGCAAGCCAGAACCAGCATGGCTGCGGAATTGCATCGCATGGTCTTCGAAGGGATCTCCAAACACGAGGTCAACACCTTCGTCGACCGAATGGAGCGCGCCCTGTCCGACGACAACGCCGCGTTTGGACGGGCCATGTCAACGGCACACAACCTCATCATGGGCTACAACCAACTGAGCGAACCGGAGCTGATGCAACGGGCGCGAAACACCTCATCGGACGATTGTGTCCGGATCCTGCGTCCATTTCTTGCAGGTGCGTTGTGGACCGTTCCCCAGCACACCGACGTGCGCGATCGACGTTTCACCAACCTTCCCGCATTCAGCGGCACAAAGGCGTCCGGCCCGACGGCCGAGTCGATCTACTCCAACCACCGGCTGGCCGTGGATGTTGATCGGCTGTCCGTCATGGACATGCAAGGCAATGCGGTCACCATGGCTTTTGACGACATCATTGGCGCGAAACACTGGCTCGACGGCGCGTGGACCTTCTGGAATATCGAGGGATTCGTCCTGCACCTCGTACCAAGCGACTATCCGAACGGTGACGAGCTCGTCTCACCCTTCATCAACGACCTCGATCCGAACATCATCGTCAGGTCCCAGGAAGTGTTCCGAGGCGACGACGCCCTCGCCCGGCTTGTCCCGAAGGAGCAACCACCGGCGGAAAAACCGGCGGGCCTCCTCGCGAAACTCGGATCGGCAGAGTAGGACGAGCATGGGATTCCTGAAAGACAAGCTCAACGCTGCCACCACGAACGCTGCGCCACCCGCATCGGTGGATGCTGCGCCCCCGCGCTCGGTCGAGCCACCAATGCCGCCGTCGCAGAAGTTCCTCACGCACGGCGATGCGCACGCCTTCTTCGGAGCCGTCTTCGCCGGTGCACCTGACGAAGCCCACGTCATTTTCGATCGCCAGGAGACCTGGGACGACAAGTCGTTCTGCATTCGAACGATGAGCTTCATGACCGGCCGCCGCAATCGACTCGACGAATGGGTCCTCCAACGCCCGAAGGACCCGCTGGCCAGAATCTGTCGTGGCGCACACGGGATTGGCTGGGCCTGGGATGCCCTCTCCAACGCACGCGCGGAGAAGGCCACCGTGGAACAACACGAAGAGTTCTTTCGGCGTCTGAACATCGCGGATGTGGACCTGGTCGAAGCGGCAATCATCGACCCGGCGAGTCCCCTCGCCTGGGAGCAGATGATTACCACGGCCCGAGGCCTGCGTATTCCACGAGTCGAAGTCGACTATCGCATGAGCCGGATGCTGGGTATCGCTCCGCTCTTCGGAGGACACATGGAATACCTCCAGTACGTGTGCGAGAAGTCGTCGGGATCCCACGAAGAGATGACCGAGTTCGCGCTCTCCGTTGTCGACGCCGTGCCGAAGGGCTCTCCACTTTGCGCGGTCGCGGCGGTGGCTTCCCTGGAGCGGCTACTCCTGGAGGACGTGGCCGACCCGACCTCTGAGCTGAAGACGACAACGCTCCACAAGTCACTCATCGCATCGGCGAAGAAGTCCGTGCTCCACCCGGAGTTTCTCTTTGAAACCCCGGACGCAGCGATGGCGATGATGAGCTTCGTGGTGGCGTTCGACCGCTATGGACTGCACCACCTCGCCCTGCCGCTGCTCGACCGAATCGGCGACCGCCACACCGACTTCCCAATGGCCTACTACTGGGGTGCAGGCGAGTCGGCGTGGGAACAGCTGCAACGCAGCGTCACGGCAAAAGCGCCGGCAGCAGAAGCCAACTCCTTCGAAGCTGCCTTCTAGTTCGGGGGTCGTGCGTCTTACGGCGCTGCCGTCACGGTCACGTCGACGGATCGCACGTCGGTCAGAGCGACGCCGTCGGTCAGCGTGATCTCGATCACATGGACCGTGCCTGCGAGACTCGCGTCCGTACCGCTCAACGTCAGCTCACCAGTGGCGCCATCGATCGAAAAGAATCGAGGGCCGTTCGTGATCGACCATGTTGGAATATCACCGTCATCAGGGTCCGACCCGGTAACGAAACCGATCGGCGTTGGGACTGGCGAACCTTCCGGCAAAGAGAACGGGCCTTGAACCGCGTCGATGACCGGCGCCTCGTTGGCATCGTTCACGTTGACGATCACCGTTGCATCGTCGTCGAATTCGCCATCACTGACGGTCACCGTGAGGGTATGAACAGGGGTCGCTTCATGATCCAGCGGAGCTGCGGTCAACACACCCGTAGCGTCCACGGCAAACAGACCACCGGGGTCGCCGGCGGTGATGGAATAGCTGAACGTGGTGTCCCCATCGATATCCGTTGCGGTGATCGCTCCGACCGTTGCCCCAGGATCGTTGTTCTCGTTGATCACAAATTCGGCGTCGTCGGCCGTCAGGGCCTCGTTGACGTTCGCAACGGTGACCTTCACCGCCGCAAAGTTCTCCAAGCCCCCTCGGTCGGTCACGACGATCGCGAGCGTATACAGCGAGATCCCCTCATGGTTCAACGGACCCGTCGTCGTAAGCAGCCCGTCACTGTCGATGGCAAACACGTCGAAGGTGTTTCCGTGTGGGATCGTCACGGCGATCTCGTCTGCTTCGTCCAGCTCCGTGATGACGACCGTTCCGACGATCGACCCCGCCCGGCTGTCTTCATTGATCGTGAACTCGGCGCCCTCCACCTGCGGCCGGGTGTTGGCATCCTCGCCGTCACAGTCCTGATCGATACCGTCGCCGAAGATCTCTTCGGCGCCCTCGTGCACTGCGGGATCTTCATCGTTGCAGTCTTCGTGCTGCATGAACCCATCGGCGTCGACGTCCGGGCTGACCTCGCACCGGTTGAGTGTCTCGCCGGAAAGACAGGTGTCGATACCCGATCCCCCGTTGATGAAGTCGTCTCCGTCTCCGCCCTCGATGTTGTCACCACCAGAGTTACCTGACAGCCGGTCGCGCCCATCCTCCCCGGAGATCGAGTCCTTGCCGAAGCCACCGTGCATCGCGTCATTGCCAAGACCGCCAGTCATGATGTCGTTGCCGCTGCCGCCCACAATTCGATCGTTGCCGTCTTGACCACTGAGGGTGTCTCGGTTGTCGCCGCCGTTGACCCGATCGTTGCCGGGGCCGCCCTCGACGACGTCGTTCCCTTTGCCGGAGTTGAGTACGTCGTCGCCCTCGCCACCGAAAACCTGGTCAGCGCCACCCTGGGAGCGCACGATGTCATTGCCGTCACCGGCGTACACGATGTCGTTTCCGCCGCCGGTCACGATCAGATTGTCCCCTGGCCCAGCACAGATGAAGTCGGGTCCGCGGGTGCCGACGATCTTGGCGGCATCGGACACAATCACGTTCATTCCCGCAGGCGGCGCCGGACACCCGGTCGCCCCGTCTTGGGCGCCCACCGCGGACACGCCAACCAGACCAGCAGCGGCAACGAAGAGCAGAACAAGAATCAGTCGTGAGACACGCATTGGTAACCCCTTTGGGAGAGACCAACTACGGTAACGAGCCCAGTTGGTTTCGTCAGATCGACTAGGCCGATCCCTCGACCACCGCATCTTCGAAGATCTGGAGGACACCGGAGTAGTTACTCACCCACACGTTCGCGTTCTGCGGATCCACGGTGATGCCGATTGGTTTGTCAGCAGTGCGGACTTCCTGCACCTCCTCGAACGAGTCGGTCAGGACCTTCGACATGGTGTCGGAGTTGTAGTTGACCACATACAGCACCTCGCCGTCGGCGGACATGGCCATCGAACGGGGTGCGTTGCCGGTACGCACCTTGGCGATGACTTCTCCGGTTTCCAGGTCGATCTTCACCACCCGGCCCTCGCCGTTGAGCGTTGCGTACAGCACACGATCGTCCGGACTGAGAATCACATGGCGTGGCCCGCGACCGACACCTTTCAACCACTCGACTTCAAGATCGGCGCGCCATGCCGCATTGATGACCTCCCCGCCGAAGCCGAGCACCTGCGATGGAGGTTCGATCGCGGCCAGCGACACGATGGCGATGTCGGATCCGCCCATTTCGGTGACGTAGGCGATGCTGGAATCGCTCGTGATCGCAACCCCTCGTGGATGGCGGCCGATATCAACCCGAGCCACTTCCCGGGCCTCCTGCGTGTCAACGATGCTGATGTCATAGCTGCACCAGTTCGAAACCACGATCCACCGGTCATCCGGCGACACGGCGAGAAACTTCGGGACGGCGCCAACTTCGATGCCCTGGTCGATCTCGAACGTTTCCGTGTCCACCCGGTACAGGAAGCTGTTGTCCCAACCACTGTCGGCGCAGCTGTCCCCCGGTTCGCTGCCGAAGCCGGGGCCGTACATGGCATAGTTCGACACGTAGACGTAGCGGCCATCACTGGTCGGCGCCGCCTCGACCGGAGCCCCGCGAACGGCGACACCGTCCTTGACGCCGTATTCGGCCAGGTCCACCCGGTCATGGATGGTGGAGAGCAGTGTGCCCTGCTGGTCGTAGACCGTGACCGTGTGCCGGTACATCATGTTCTGCGCGAAGAAGAGACCGTTCGACGTCGCAACGACGGACTTCGGCGAGATGTTGCCGGTCACCGAATCGATCCGTTCCAGCTCACGCTCGGCCAGCGGAATCGTCGTCGTCGTGGTGGTTGTGGTCGTGGTGGTCGTCGAGGTTGTTGTTGTCGTAGACGTGGTTGTTGTCGTAGATGTTGAAGTCGTGGTGGTCGCAGGGGCCACGGAACTGGTCGTCGTGGTTGGAAGCGGCGCAGGGGAAACCGTGACCGCGTCCACTCGATCCTTGAACAGGAACCCAAGCAAACCGACGAGCAGCAGCCCGCCGATCAAGGCCAGATAGAGAAGCCCGTAGTGGTGACGGTTGGACGGCAGAGCGTCACTGTCAGCGTCGTCGGGGGTGAACAGGCGCACCACACGATGCTATTCGCATCCCCGCCTGAATCGGTGTGAAAACAAATCTCCGAACTCATGTAGCGCGAATGTGCTCCTCGGTGGTCTACCTAGTAGAGAACGGGAAAAGGCCATGCTTGTAACCACCACAACGGAGTTCGAGAGATTCGTCACTGAGGTTGAGCCTCGTCTCCGGCGAGCCTTCGCTGGTGCGTTGGGCCCTGACCGGTCCTCAGATGCGGTCAGTGAAGCGCTCGCATGGGCGTGGGAGAACCGTGACCGGCTGGACGAACTTCGCAATCCGGTCGGCTACCTGTTTCGGGTCGGCCAATCCATGACCCGACGCCCCAAACGACCTGAGTTGCCGCCACCGGATCCCGGACGGATTCCGACGATTGAGCCCGGCTTGGTTGACGGACTACTGGCTCTGAGCGAAAACCAACGCACGGCGGTCTGGCTTGTCCATGCCTGCTCGTGGAGCCACGCCGAGGTGGCCGAAGCCATGGAACTCGGAACATCAACCGTCGCGACCCACGTGAGCCGGGGCCTCGATGCACTACGAAACCATCTCGGGGAGGTGTCCAATGGCTGATCTACTGCAACAGCTCGAGTCCTATGGCGACCAACTCGAAGAGTCGATCGAACCAGTCGAGTTCACTCCTCCAGGCTCAGCGAGCCGCTGGCCACTCATGCTCGCCGTGGCTGCAGCGCTGTTCATCATCGTCGGGCTGACCTTCTGGCTGTTCCCCGGTGATGACAACGCGGGACGCGTAATCACCGACGAGGTGCCCGCGCTGACTACCACGACGGTCGAGTCAACCACGTCCACGTCCACGCCTGAGGTGTCGTCAACTGCAGCCGTGGTTGACGCTTGGGAGGAACAAACCGTCTGGTCCGGTTTTGAGTGGGGTCGTGTCCGCACGATCCGATTTGAGCCGGATCTGTCATTCGTTGCCCCAGAGCTGAGCGGGAAGACGTTCTTCTGTCCCGAAAGCGCAACGGGGTTCGCAATCGAACCTGACAGACCGGGCGCGACTCCAGGTGTTGGGTCCGCAGTTCTGCGGTTCCGCCGACTCAACGCGGGCTCGCTCGAGGAGACGGTCGAGCAGATCCAGCTTTCGGCGGCCAGTTCAACCGCCCCAAGGCCAACCACGGTCGGAGGCGTGGACGCCATAACGTTCGATGCGGAACCGGGGGAAGGGGCAATCGTCGACACCGACCCCGACAAGCTGAACTGTCACCTGATCTGGGATTTTGGTCCCGCATGGAGGTTCTGGGTCGTCGATGTCGATGGTGACGTCGTCACGATCGCTCTGATGGTTGGGAAGACGCCAGAGCCGCTGACTCTCGAGGGCGCAGCGGAACTTCTTGAGCCTGTCGTCGACTCTGTCCAGTGGCGAGTTCTGGCATCGGATGGATGAACCCGTGCTACCGATGGGTACGGTGAACTAATCCCTTCGGGGAAGATTCTTGACAATCACCTGAATCACAAGGGGCTGATCGGTTTCGACGTTGGAGCCGGAAGTTTCTTCGTGCGACCGGAGTTGCTCAGACTCCTTAAACGGGGCAACAACAGAGACGCCAATCAGGACGATCTCGCTCTCGCCGTCTAACTTTTAGTTAGATAGCAGAGAGTCATTGCGAGCAGAAATGTCACGCGGGGCCAGTTCATCGCAGCCCGGCAACAGAAGCGGTGAAGGACCGTAGGGAAAGACCACTGACGGCGTGAAAGACCGCTGACATCGGAGAAAGATCCGGCAGTAGGAACAGACTTGTTCTGTTCCAATCGACCCGGCGATGAGGCAGCTGTACAGCCTCACACTCGGGAATGGTCGTAGCGCGGGTTGCAACCCTTCAGCGGACGAGGGTTCGATTCCCTCCAGCTCCACGGGAATGCTTCGCATTCCATAGAGATTTTCGGCTTCGCCGAAAACTCCCAGACAACCTGACCACCTTCGAGATTTTGCCTTCGGCAAAACTCGGGGAACGTCGGAACGCTTTGCGTTCCTACACCACAGTCGATTTCGGCGATACTTCTTTTCGTGCTTTCTCTTGGTGTGGCTCAGCCTGTTTCGGCTTTGTATGACGTGGAGTTCAATGTGCTGCAGCATGTTGTCGCTGTTCGGGGCTTGGGCGCGCGGGTTGTTGTGTTTCCTGAGCTCTCGCTGACGGGGTACGACATGGGCGTCGAAGCGATCGACACGGATGACCCGCGCCTTGTTCCGCTCGTGGACGCGTGCGGGGCCGCTGGCGCCATTGCTCTGGTCGGGTGCCCGACTCGTGCACCCGATGGTGGGAAATTCCTCTCCATGCTGCAGATCGACGGCGAGGGCGTGTCCGTCGCGTACAACAAGATGTTCCTTGGCGGCGCCGAACCGCAACACTTCACTGCTGGCTCCGAGCCGGCAATCCTTGACGTTGACGGATGGCGCCTTGGCCTGGCCATCTGCAAAGACACAGGTGTTTCCGAACACGCAGCAAACACCGCCGCCCTCGGGATCGACGTGTACGTCGCGGGTGTCTGTGAGACCGAGGATGATCGGGAGGTACAGCCCCAACGCGCCCTCGACATCATCAGGCAGCACGGCGTGTGGGTCGCCTACGCCAGTTTCGCCGGCCCCACGGGTGGCGGTTTCGATCAAACCGCAGGCCGTTCAGCGGTATGGCGACCCGATGGCGAGGCGACGTTGCAGCTGGGACACCAGCCAGGCGAATGGGCGCACACGACACTCACCCAAACCTGATTCGATAACGTCGAGGCATGGCTGACATTGAATTGATCCGACGGTTGTCGCGAGGCGATGCGGGCTTGGCGACGATCAGCGTGGCCCGAACCGATGGTTCGGTTCACTCGTCCGTAATCAACGCCGGCGTCATGGACCATCCGATTTCCGGCCAGGCCGTCGTGGCGGCCGTCCTGCGAGGTCCCAGCTGGAAACTCCGTCGAATCCGGGAAACCGGCACCGCGACCGCCTTGTTTCGAGTCGGTTGGGAATGGGCGTCCGCTCAAGGTGCGACCACCCTCATCGGCCCGGAAGACAAACTCGACGGGTTCGACCCCACTGCGGTGCCCCAGCTCCTCCGAGAAGTGTTCACCGCCGCCGGCGGCACCCACGATGACTGGGACGAGTACGACCGGGTGATGGCCGAAGACCGCCGAACTGCGGTGTTCATCGAGCCGACCCGAGTGCAAGGCCGCGGCTAGAGCTGGTTTAGAAGGTGAACCGCTGCGTGGCGTAGGTCAGGTTGCCCTTCATGGCCACGCCGGCGCCGAAGTTCTCGTAGTCGGCCTTCAAGATGTTGGCTCGGTGACCTGAGCTGTTCATCCACTGGCCCATCAACGAACCGGCATGTGCGGCTGCGAGGCTTCGGGTGTAGTCCTCGAGAATGTAGTTCTGGGCGATGTTCTCACCCGCAAACCCGAGGTTCGGGTCATGCATGAACAGGGCTCCCGGTGCCGCCATGGCGGTCGACCAGCGCTTCGATCCGGCATCCAGAGCGGCGTCACGCACCAGCGGATCAACTCCGGCTCGGGCACGCTCGACGTTTACCAGACGGAAGATCTCATCAGCGATGATCGCGGTGAACTGATCTTCGCTCAGCGAGGCGTTCAGGCTATGGGAAGGCACAACGTCCGTGAGCGAAGCCGGTGCGGTTGGCGTGGTGCCAGCTTCGGAATTCACTCGCTCGCAGTAGTGCTCGGCTCGATTGTCGAAGCACCGATCTTCGCCCTTGCCGCCGATGACGACGTCAGCGCCGGAGCCGCCCTTCAGCAGGTCGCGTCCACCGCCGCCCATCACTCGATCTGCGCCAGCGCCGCCGATCACCTTGTCGGGGCCACCATCACCCATCAACAGGTCCTTGCCGAACCCGCCAACGATGACGTCGCGGCCACCGCCGCCGCACACCACGTCGTTGCCACCGAGGGCCCGGATGATGTCGGCACCAGGGGTTCCCATGATGACGTCAGGTCCATCGGTGCCCACGATCAGTGTGGTTCCCGTACCTGAAGAGCGACCGACGATCGTGGGCGTTTCGCCGTTGCAGAGGGCTGCGGCAGACGCTGTTCCAGTCATGAGAAGAGATGCAACCATGACCACCAGGACGAAAGGGGCGGCGAACAATGGAAGTGGACGTGGGCTGGGCATACCCTTAGACCGGCATACAGAGCGTCCGCCTTTAGCGAAAGATGTCGATGAACCATATGGCCCATTACTCCTCCTCCCACTACGCCTCCTATCCCTCGTTGGTTGACCGCGGCGTGTTTGTAACCGGTGGCGCCGACGGCATCGGCGCCGCTGCCGTCGAGCAATTTGCCCGCCAAGGTGCCCGCGTCGCGTTCGCCGACAAGAACGATTCGAAGGCTGCGGAAACGATCGCCCGTTGTGTCGAGGCAGGCGTCGCGCACGCGCCGGTGTTCTATTCGGTTGACCTCGTCGACATCGAGGCGCTGCGTTCCGCGATCGCAGATGCGCAATCTCAGCTCGGCGGCATCACGGTCCTGGTCAACAACGCGGCAAATGACCAGCGCCACACCTGGGACGAGATGACCCCGGAGTACTGGGACGACCGGATGAACAACAACCTTCGCCACTACTTCTTCGCCATCCAAGCGGTCGCTCCGGCGATGATCGATGCCGAGAACGGGTCGATCATCAACGTCGGCTCCAGCAGTTACATGATGCAGGAGGACTTCTTCCCCGGGTATGCAATCGCCAAGTCAGGTGTGGAAGGAATCACCCGCACCATGGCGAGAACCTTCGGCCCCCACAACGTGCGCATGAACACGGTGCTACCCGGATGGGTGGCTACGGAACGCCAACTCGACAAGTGGTGGACGCCGGAGGGTGAAGAGGGCACACTGCGGGATCAGGCGCTGAAGCGCCGTATCTACCCCGACGAGTTCGTGCAGCTGATCCTGTTTCTCGCGGCCGATGACGGCGCGGCCTGCACCGCACAGCAATTTCTTGTCGACGGCGGCCGCCGCTAATCCACCACTCTCAGGCGGCTGCCTCTTCGCCGCCCGAGGTATCAACGGCCAGCCACAACACGGCTCGAATTTGGTCGGCTCGTGTGCCGTCCAGGCGGTTGGCGACGATGATGCCTTCGATCATGTCGGCCAGAACGGCTGCCCACGGGCGATCGCGAAGCACGATGGCGACGGTTGTACTGCGGGGACGCCGCCGAATCGTCCGCGAGAACCCCGCCAGGCGAGGCGGCGACTTGAAGCTGGGCACGTCCAGGCCTCGGAGCCGCGCCGCGCGGCCTAGATCCCGGGCGGCGCCCGCAAACCTGATCGAGGTTGACTCCATGAATTCATTCTCGCGCAGGGGTGTGACAGCCTCTACGTGCCTCGAATGGGGAGCTCCGCCGCGGCATAGATGGCATCGATCACACGCATGTTGTGGATCGAATCGTCGCCCGCGGTCGGGTAGGGCGTGCCGTGCACAACGTGGTCGGCGAACGCTCGAATCATGTGGGCATAGGTGACTCCTGCATCCACCGAGCCTGTGGTCGTCCCGCCCTCAGTCGTGATCGTCAAGGTGTTGCCGTTCTGGGGTGCGAGCGGATTCTCGACGTGGATCGCGCCTTCACTCCCGGTGATCTGCAAGTCGATCACCTCCTCCCCGTCGCCGGCAATCATCGAACTCTGCAGACTTCCCGTTACTCCGTCCGGGAACGCCAACTCCGCCGTCATGGCCGCGTCGATCTTGGGTGCCGACGGATCCACCGTGGCGTTCGCGGACACGACCGTTGGTTCTGCTCCAGCCACCCAGCGCACCCAGTGCAGCGGATAACAACCGAGGTCCATCAGCGACCCGCCCGCCGTCTCGAAGTTCCACCGGATATCGGGTTGGCTGATGGCGATGTTGAAGCGACCCTCGATCCGCTCGAGTGAACCGATGGTGCCACTTCGCACCAGCTTGAGGACCCGAGCCCAGAGCGGGTGATACCAGTAGTGGAACGCCTCCCCCAGTATCTGTCCCGTCTCCTGCGCCGCGGCCACCATTGCTGACGCCTCGGTCGCGTTTGCGGCGAGCGGCTTCTCGCAGAGAACGTGTTTGCCAGCGCGTAGCGCGGCGATCGTCCACTCGGCGTGAAGCGACATCGGCAACGGGTTGTAGACGACGTCGACATCGTCAGCCTGAATCAGCGCCTCATAACTGGGGCTGACGTTGGGAATCCCGTTTTCGATGGCGAACGCGTCGGCGCGAGCCGAGTCGCGTGCTGCCACCCGTGTGATTTCGACCGACGCCGTCGCGGCCGAAGGTTCGATGAAGCCCTTCGGGGCGATACGGGCGGCACCAAGAATTCCGAATCGAAGATTGTCCATACGTCAGCGTTGCACAACCGGACGCATTCGTCGCACTAGTTTTCGTTCATGCGTCGCTCTCTACTTGTTTTGGTCGCGGTCCTTGCAGCCCTCTTGGCGACGACAACATCGGCCGCCGCGGCGGAGGAACACGAGTGCAACGGCTTCGCTGCAACCATCGTGGGCACGGACGGGCCCGATCGCCTGGTTGGCACTCCCAATCGCGACATCATCGTTGGCCTGGCTGGCAAGGATGTCATCTTTGGAGGCGGTGGCAACGACATCATCTGCGGCGGGCCTGGTGGTGACCTGATTCGTGGTCAGGGCGGACGGGATTGGTTGTTTGGCAACGGCGGCAACGACCGACTGCTGGGCAACATCGGCAAGGACAAACTCGACGGCGGCAGAGGTTTGGACCGACTGTGGGGCGGCGGGGGTCCCGACACCCTGGATGGCGGCCGTGCGTTCGACCTTGTCCGCGGCGGCAACGGGAACGACACGTGCCAAATCGGCAGAGACGACCTGTTCGAACAAAGCGAGGGCGGCAACGTTGCGGGCTTCAGCAGCGTCGGCGCAGCAACCGTGGAGGCCGCTCCGCCAGCCTCTTTCGCAACCCATACGGCCACCAGCGACGAAGAGACCGAACGGTATTTCGCCGTCAGCCTCGTGTTCAAGGGGCAGTCCGACGACTCGATCCACTCGGTTCGGTTCCTCGATGCGGGCGGCTCGACGTTGGAACTGATCGTCGGGCAGGGCCGGGCGCATTCCGGACAGTTTCTGCTGCGCGGTGACGCGGCCAGTTTTGAGGTGAACACGGACGGCTGGTGGGATGTCGCCTACATGGACCACACGGCGGTATCAAAGCTCGGCCGCGAGGTCGTCGGCAACGGCAGCACCGTCTACTACGTCGACCCAGTGGTTGGCCCCGGTGCGTTTGGTGACATCTTCGTCGCAGCCGGAAACAGCGGTCGGCTGGTGCTCTCCAGCTTCACCCCCGGTTCGTTTGCCGATGTGAAGACGAACGAGGCTCTCACGGGAGCCGAGCTCACCCGAGGTGGCGCATTGGCCGAGGGCACGTACCTCATTGCGGTGAGGGTGGACAAAGGCCTGTGGGAGCTCCTCATCACCGAGTAGGTTTTGGCCGTCCCCGTGCCTAAGAGGTCTATCCATGTCTGCCGAACACTACGACGCGCTCCAGAAGACCAGCGCCAACTACGTGCCACTCACGCCACTGTCGTTCCTGACCCGAACGGTGGACCTCTTCCCCGACCGTGAGGCGGTTATCTACGCAGACCGGCGATACACGTGGGGTGACGTGGGCGCCCGGACCACTCGACTGGCATCAGCGCTCAAGAAGGCCGGGATTGAGACCGGCGACACCGTTTCCGTCATTGCTGCCAACACGCCCGAGCTCTTCGAGGCCCATTTCGGCATCCCCAAGGCAGGAGCCGTTCTCAACGCGATCAACACCCGACTCGACAGCGGCACCATCTCCCACATCCTGAACCACAGCGATGCGAAGGTGCTGATCACCGACACAGCGCTCTCCCCCAGTGTCGCCAAGGCACTCGAAACCGTGGAATCGGATCTGCTGATCATCGACATCGACGACGCGGCCGGACCCGGAGGCGAACGACTCGGAAGCCAGACCTACGAGGACTTCCTCGCCACCGGCGAGCCAGACGCACCCTGGTCTCCACCCGCTGATGAGTGGCAGGCCCTCGCCCTCAACTACACGTCCGGGAGCACCGGTGTGCCCAAAGGCGTCGTCTACCATCACCGTGGCAGCTACCTCATGAGCATGGGCACCATCGCCGGTTGGGGTCTCCAGCAGCACCCCCGTTACCTCTACACCGTGCCCATGTTCCACTGCAACGGTTGGGGCCACGCGTGGACGATGGCCTTGCTCGCCGGCACGGTTGTCTGCACCCGCGACATCACCGCATCCGTGATCTTCGACGCGATCGCCGATCACGGGGTGACCCACTTCGGTGGTGCGCCGGTCGTCCTGGGAATGCTCGTCAACGCACCTGACGAGGAGAAACGACCATTGGGCCACGAGGTGTTCGCGATGACCGCCGGAGCGCCCCCACCCGCAGCGATCCTGAAGGGAACCGAAGAGCTCGGCTTCACGGTCATGCAGGTCTACGGCCTGACCGAAACCTATGGGCACGTGACCGAATGCCTGT
>SHLQ01000071.1 GCA_004282895.1 Acidimicrobiales bacterium | reverse complement strand
CCCCTTTTTGATCTGGAGGTCACGATGGAAGCGGTTTTCTCGAATGTGGACAGGTTGTTTGGGCAGCTCGAACCTGACCAGGATCGGCCGGAGGATATCGACGTCGGTGACCCTGAGATGTTCGTCGGGTCGTTGACCGAAGGTGCGATCGAGAGCGGCGTGTGGACCTGCAGCGTCGGTGGCTGGCCCGAAACCGACTACGCCGTCAATGAGGTCATGGTGATGGTGGCTGGTCGACTGCGGATCACCAACGAGGACGGCAGCGTGCACGAACTGTCGGCGGGCGACATGTTCTTCCTGCCGAAAGGTTGGGCGGGGCGCTGGGACGTTCTCGAAGATATGAAGAAGATCTACTTCATCGTCGAATGAGACCCACGTGATCGATACCAAGGCGCTCGTCGCCAACGCCAAACCGGCAGTGTTCTGGAGCGACCAACCGGGCGCTCCCGACGTGGCACCTCCGCTGGTCGGCGATGATCGGGCGGATCTCGTGATCATCGGATCCGGATTTACGGGCCTGTGGGCGGCACTTCAAGCCAAGGAGGAGGACCCCGGTCGCGAGATCGTGGTTCTCGAGGCGGAGGTCGCAGGCTTCGGCGCATCGACCCGCAACGGGGGGTTCTGTGAAGCCTCGCTCACCCATGGCCTGGAGAACGGGCTGGCCCATTGGCCCAAGGACATCTCGACGCTGCTCGAAATGGGTGAACGAAACCTGGCCGAGATCCTCTCGACCGTGGACCGGCTGGGCATCGACGCCAGGATGGACCGCACGGGCCAAATCACCTTCGCGGTCAAGGAATGGCAGGTCGAACATCTTCGCGAACACGCCGAGACGGCACAGCGTCATGGTGAGGATGTGGTCTTTCTCGACGAGAAGGCGGCCCGGGTGGAGGTCGATTCGCCGACGTATCTCGCGGGGGTCTTTGACCGCAACGGCGCCGTCCTGATCGACCCGGCTCAGCTTGCCTGGGGACTACGGCGAGCGTGTGAGGAACTGGGCGTGCGGTTTCATGATCACAGCCGGGTACGGGCGATTGAGCCCCGGGCGACAGAACTGATCGTTGCTGGCCACGACGGTCGAGTCACGGCGGATCGAGTGATCGTCGCTACGAATGCTTGGGCGGAGCCTGAACGCGAGATGCGGCGTTACGTAGTCCCCATCTATGACCACGTGCTCATGACCGAACCGCTCTCGAACGAGCAAATGGCGGCACTCGGCTGGAAGGGGCGGCAGGGTCTGGCCGACGCCGGCAACCAATTCCACTACTACCGCCTGACCATGGACAATCGCATTCTCTGGGGTGGCTACGACGCCAATTACCACAAGGGAAATGCCATGGGGACCGCGTGTGAAGAACCCACCGAGTCCCACGAGAAGATTGCCGGACACTTCTTCGAGACCTTCCCCCAACTCGAGGGTCTGCAGTTCAGTCATCGTTGGGCTGGCCCGATCGGAACGACGTCGAAGTTCGCGGCCACGTTCGGCACCAACCACGACCAACGTCTCGCGTGGGCTGCCGGTTACACGGGATTGGGCGTCGGAGCTTCTCGCTGGGGAGCGCGGGTTGCGCTTGATCTGGTGGACGGGCGGTCAACGGAACGGACCGAGCTGGCGATGGTCCGCAAGAAGCCGATGCCGTTTCCTCCCGAACCGCTGCGAAACATGGTGATTCAGTTCACCCGAGGTCAGATCGAGGCCGCCGATCGCAACGGCGGTCGTCCCGGTCCTTGGCTGAGGCTGCTCGAGAAGTTCGGCGTCGGCTTCGACAGCTGAGCTTCCTATCCGGTCAGATCGTCGAGGAATCGCTCGGTCTGCACCATTGAGTTCTCGTACGCCTCCGGGATTTCCCCCGCGTTGAAGAATCCGTGATCGCCCACGGGCCAGACGTCGAGCTCGCAATCGGCGGCGATAGTACAGAAGTCCTCGACGCGGTCGATCGGTACGACCGTGTCGGTGGCGGCGTGGAAGATGATCATCGGCACAGCAGCTGTCGGAACATTCGATGCGTTGACCGCGGGATTGAACAGCACCAATGCGTCCGGCGGATCGTCCACGTGGGCGGACTCAACGGCCAACCAGCCGCCGGCCGATGCGCCACCTGCGGCCACAAACGACGAATCGACACCCAGGTCGGAACCATTCGTTCGTAGCCACGCGATGGCATCCGTTGCATCAGAGGCGCTGTCGGCGCGCGACGCTCCGTCCGACGAGACGCGGAACTCTGCGACCGCGACGGAGTATCCGGCCGCGTTCAGACGCTCCGCCTGCGGAACGAACTGTTCGAGTCTGATGTCCCGCAACCCACCTCCATGGAAAAGAACAAGAACCGGTGAGGGTGCACCCTGGGGGTGAAAGACGTGCAGGTGCAACGGACGCGCCGACGTGGACTTGTACGCCACCACATCATCGGCGCCGAGCTCGACATCCGGCCAGCCCCGGACATCGTCGACCCGATTGTTGCCAATTGCGTACACGAGGTTCCCAAGGACAAGCAGGAACAGAACGCCGACAACGACTCCAAGAACGATCTTGCGGTCTTTGGACACAAATGCTGACGGTACAGCCTGCACCTCCGCCAGTGCCGTCGGTGGTGGCAGACTGCGCAGATGCAACTCACCATGATCTCGGGTGCGTCGAGCGGGATCGGCGCGGCCCTTGCCGATCGTGCGCTCGCCGCTGACCACAAAGTCGCCACCATCAGCCGTCGACCCGGACCAGGCGACCACCTGGCCGCAGACCTGTCTGACCCGGCCTCGTGGCCCATCGTCTCAGACTGGATAGACGGGCTTGTCTCCGCAGAAGCCTGGGATCGCGTGGTCTTCGTGCACAACGCCGGTGTGATCGACCCGGTCGGCTTCGCTGGTCACGTCGACCCCGCCGCGTACACCACCAACGTGCTGCTCAACAGCGCGTCGGCCCAGGTGCTTGGCGAGCGGTTCCTGGGGACCGTGTCGAATCTTGACTGTCCTGCGCAGCTGATGATCATCAGCTCCGGCGCCGGCAAACGACCGATTCTCGGATGGTCGAGTTACTGCGCGGGCAAGGCCGCGGCGGACATGTGGGTACGGACGGTTGGTGCCGAACAAGCGGCTCTCGAGTCCAAGGTGACTGTTCTTTCGGTCGCTCCGGGAGTTGTGGACACCGCGATGCAGGCATCGATCCGCGACTCCGCAGAGACGGAGTTCCCACTTATCGATCAGTTCAAGGAACTGCATGCATCAGGGTCGCTTCTTGCTCCCGGCGACGTTGCCGAGGCGCTGTTCGTCCTTGCACAGGCCAACGCCGGCGACATGCACCAGGACACCCACATCGAGAACGGTGCGGTGCTCGACATCCGAGACTTCATCGACTCATGATCGGGATCGATGACTTCCTCATGTTCAGCGATCGCACACTGGAAGGAATGCGCCAAGCGATCGCCGGTCTCACCCATGAGGAGATCAACTGGCTGCCCCCGCTACCGGATCCGAACTCCGCGTATCAATTGGTCATCCACTCGACGTCCGCGGCTCAGTGGTGGACGAGTCATGTGGTGCTGGGTGGCCCGGCGGATCGCGACCGCGACGCGGAGTTCGTGAGTTCCGGATCGACCACTGAGGCCGTCGAAGCGATCGACCGACTACAGCGGCATCTTCACGAGGTGGGCCCGCAGCTCGCGGCTACGCACCACCTTGCAGTCGAGATCCGTAGGGACAATCCGTCGACCGAACCGTGGACCGTTGGTGCAGCGATGATCCATGTCTACGAGGAGTTGGCGCAACACCTCGGACACATTGAGATCACGGTTGATCTTGCACGACGCGGTTGACCCGCAGCTCCTTGCGTACCACGAGCTTGAGACCGGAGTAGTCCTCGTCGATCGCACAGACCTTTACATCCACCAGGCCCTTTTCCGACAGGATGTCTCGGATGCCGTCCTCTGTGAGATCCCGGAACAGAGGGCTGGACTTCTTCGGCCAACAGATCCAGATCGCTCGATCAGGGAAGGCGAGTCGCCAGAACTGATCGACTCGTCGTCGCAAATCCGAGGTGGTGTGGCAGAACACGAGCGACACATTGGGTTTGCCGTGGGCGCCGAACCGAGTCGTCACGTCGTCGGGAAGTGGCGAAAGAAGCTCGGGGATGTGGGGTGGAGCGTCGATAAGCGCGACGGTGTGGCCTTCTTTGATTCCAAGCTTCAGCGACAACGGGGTGCCGGAGTATCCAGCGGACGACATGCTTCGAGGCTAGCTCGGCGGCTTGGGGAAGAAGACCGGCACCCGCTGCTTGTAGGCCTCGTAGTCATCTTGGCCACCCCACTTCTTGTCGGAACGTCGTTCGAGCGCGGGCACACCGCTGACTCGCGTCAACAACACGAAGACGAACACGGGGGATAGCAGCGTGACGTATTGCCAACCCTGCAGTGCGGGGAGCGCCATGATGGCGACACCGAGCCACAGGACGAATTCACCGAAGTAGTTGGGGTGGCGGGACCAGTCCCACAGGCCACCGGTGATGAACGTGCCCTGGTTGGCAGGGTCCGCCCGCCACGTGTTCTTCTGACGATCAGCGATGACCTCGAAGCCAAACCCGAAGACCCAGACCAGCAGGCCGACTACGCCCAGCACCCCGAAGTCCTTCTTGTCGCCGCTCGACATCGCCGCCCAGGCTGCGGCTGCCGTGAACGAGACCCAGAGGGCTTGGACCGTCCAGGCCATGAGAAAACGCATGGGGTCCTGTTTGATCTTGTCGAATCGGCCGTCGCCTCCCAGCTTTCTCACGCGACGAAAGAGGAAGGAGCCGAGCCGCATCGACCACAACAGAATCATCACACCCAGCAACACGGTCCGCAGGTCACGGTCCTCCGTGAGGACGAGCGCCATCACGGTGATGAGCTGATACGTCAGCGACCCGGTCAGGTCGTAGAAGTGCTCCGTGCGATTCAGGTAGGACGGGATGAACACGATCCACTGGATGAGGAAGGCCACAACGACGAACAACAGGAAGAGGGAGAACGGTCCGGCGACCTCACCGTTCTGGCTCCCGACGATGGCGAGAAGCAACCCAATTCCAACGGCAAAAAGAATCTGGCCGAGCGCGTTTCCTCCGTTCATGAAGGTTGAGCGTAGGCGAGGCAGCAGTGAGACGTCGGACCGACGCTGCTACTCGAGTGTTGTGACGGTGAGGGTGCGCGACCTGATGTTGCCGTCGCCGTTGCCTTGCCCGTTCGCCTCGAGGGTGAGCGTGATCCGGTAGGTCTCACCGGGGACGAGGGCCGCGGTCCAGAAACCGGGTATGGCCAGGTGTCGACGCAGACAACCCGCGTCCTGCCCGCTGTTCCGCCCGACAACCGTGCCGGCTGAGTTCCGGATGACGAACGAGCCGTTGGCGCAGATGTTCGATGCGTAGTTGATCTGGAAGCGGGTGCGATCGAGGTCCACCACCGCGAACTCGGTGAAGTCAACCGGTTCGTCCGCGGGAGGTGGTGCCGCCCCGCCCGACGTGCGGAACGCGACGGGGGGAGAGTTGAACTGCGGTGGGCCAAGCAGCGTGACCTGAATCGTGTAGTCGGTACCTGGCGTCAGGCCATCGAAGGAGACGTCGTGGCGCTCGCCCCCAATTGCCGTGGCCGCTACCCGCGACACAACCTCGGTGTTGGTGCGAACAATGGCTTCGTACGAGGTGGTGATTGCCACCGTGAACCCAAATCGAATGAACGTGTCACCGATTGCCCCGACTTCGACGCGGGCAGCCAGTGCCGCCAGGTCCAACGCGGGAGCAGAGGTGGTTGTTGGAGCGCTGGTGGTTGTTGGAGCGCTGGTGGTTGTTGGAGCGCTGGTAATCGTCGGAGCGCTGGTGGTCGTCGGCGCCGCGGTCGACGGCGCCGCGGTCGATGTTGTCTGGTTGAACGGTAGTTGTGTCGTCGGAGTTCGATCGATCGTTGGTGTTGTGGTTGGCGAGACCGCGTTGTCCGCGCCGTCGATGACCGGACCGAGCGCCGACACCTCGACTACAGACTCGACCTCGGTTCGGACACCCAGTGACACGTTCGGGTCCACGTCCACGTCGTCGACGTCGACGTCGTCGTCCGAGTCGACCGCCGCGGCTCCAACCGAGCCGACCGCGCTTGTTGCGTCCATATCGACGGCGGAGGCTGCATCAGAGTCGCTGGTTGCGGATTCGTTGCCTCGTTGCACTTCGGTGGTGGTCGGGTTCGCGGCGAGGTCGACGCGACCGGTTGGGGGGTCGGTTCGCAGGAGGACAGCGGCGACAACGAGGGCAGGCACCAGGATGAGCGCGACAATCGCGAGAAACCACCCGCCCCGTTCCTCGTCGCCGTCGTCAGCGACGGGCGCGGGCGCGCCGTCCCATCGGGTGGGAGGTTTATCAGCAACGTGCAGGTCGTTGCTCGTGTCGGGAAAGTTGGTGGATCTCATGGTCTCGATCCCGCCGGTGCCATAAGTATGGGTCACCTCATAGCGAAGTCGAAATCAGGTAGCGCGATTGCAACAGATGTTCAACGCAGAATGGTCGCGAGCGCGCGCAGGGCGGCACCGTGACCACCCATACCGTGCACTCCCGCGCCAGGAGTGGTCGACGCACTTCCCATGAAAACATGGGGGCTCGGCGTGTCGAAGGGGTTGGCCTGCTTGCGGGGACGAAAGAACAGCTGCGAGCCCGCGTAACTTCCACCGCCGATGTCGCCCCCGATGAGGCTCATGTTTTGACGCTCGAGCGCCGCTGGGGAGCTGACATGAGTACCGATGATTGTGTCCCGAAACCCGGGCGCGAACCGTTCGATCTGTCTCAGGATTGCGTCGGTCTGATCAACATCACAGCCGTTGGGTACGTGGGAGTAGGCCCAGCACGTGTGCTGTCCTGCCGGTGCCCGAGTCGGATCGAAGAGGGAGTGTTGGGCCAACAGTACGAACGGGCGCTCGGCTGGTCGGCCGTCCGCGACGGATGCTTCGGCAGCGGCGATTTCGTCGAGGCTGCCGCCTACGTGAACGGTTGCCGTGTTTCGGAGCTCGGGGTTGCTCCAGGGAATCGGTTCGGACAGTGCAAGATCCAGTTTCCACGCCGCGGGTCCGTAGGCGAACGAGCGCAGGTCGTTTCGATAGGCGTCGGTGAATGCGGAGCCGGCGATCGCTTCGACCTGTCGAGCGGTCAGCGCAAAGATGATCGATGTGGTGGTCGGGATGTCGTCGAACGTTCGCACCGGGGTGTTGGTGCGAATCTCGCCGCCGAGTGCGATGAGCATCGACACCATGGCGTCCGTAATGGATGCGGCGCCGCGTTCTGGAAACGGAAATCCGACCGCGTGCGCAGACGCGCCAAGCAGGATGCCAAACGATGACGTGAAGGGTGTTGTCAGGGGGAGGATGGCATGCGCCGCGTGGCCGGCGAAGAGTGCCTGTGCTTCGTCGGTATCGAACGATCGCCGAGCGGTGGTAGCGGCGGGTAATGCCGATGCTGCGCCGAACCGGGCGGCGAATATCGGTTTGGACGGCACTCGAACAAGCGGGCGCAGGGAAAGGTCGGTGAGCGCATCGAACTCCTTCACCCAGCCGTTGTAGTACCGGCGATAGTTCTTGGCGTCGGCGCCGAGTCCTGTCGCAGTGCGTTCAAGATCGAGCCAGGCGATCGCCGCTCGTCCGTCGTCGAGTGGGTGCCCCGCAGCTGCCGGAGGGTTGATCCACTTCAGCCCATGTGCGGTTAGATCGTGGGTGCGAAAAAACGGGGATGCCAGCGCGAGCGGGTGGATGGCCGATCCGATGTCGTGACGGAAGCCCGGGAGCGTCAGCTCGGCGGTTTGTGCCGCGCCGCCCACCGTTTCGTTCGCTTCGAGAACAACAACCGAGCGTCCGGCCTCGGCAATGGTGATGGCAGCTGCAAGGCCGTTGGGGCCGCCACCAACAACCACCGCGTCAAACGTCATGCCCATGACGGTATACGCGTCAGGCTCGCGCCAAGCTATGGCTCATGTCGATCGTTCTGAACCCCTACAGCCGTCCGGAAGAATGGATGGCGGAGTTCGCACGGCTGTTGCCGGAGGAGACCGTGCACTTGTGGCCCGATGTTGGTGAGCCGTCCGACGTCGAGTTCGTGATCGCGTGGATCATGCCGCGCGCCGCATTGCGCGACCTACCGAACCTGAAGGCGGTTCTTTCGCTCGGAGCAGGTGCGGAACAGTGGCAGAAAGATGGCATGCCCGATGTACCGGTGGTGCGTTTGGTGGATCCCGCCATGTCTGACGAGATGGCCACGTACGCCTTGGCGTGGGTGCTGCGGTTGCAGCGCCGCTTCGAGGTCTGTGAGGCACAACAACGCGACGGTGTGTGGGGTGATGTCGACTACACCCAGGCCTGGAAGTACCGCGTTGGAATCCTCGGTTACGGCAACATCGGCGCTCGCGTGGGTCAGGCGTTTCTCGACCTTGGGTATCCGGTCAACGGCTGGTCCCGGTCAGGTGGCGACGACCCGAACGTCACCCACTATGTGGGCGTCGATGAGCTCGATGGCTTTCTGGCCAATAGCGACGCGGTGGTGAATGTGTTGCCGAGCACCGCAGCGACAACCGACTTGTTGGATGCGACGCGATTCGAGCAGATGCGAGAGGGAAGTATCCTCGTGAACATGGGTCGGGGCACTGTTCTCGTCGACGATGACTTGATCGATGCGCTCGACAACGGCCCGTTGGCAACAGCGGTTCTCGACGTAACCGATCCTGAGCCGACGCCGCCGGAGTCGGCGTTTTGGACCCATCCAAACGTGATCCTCACGCCGCATGTTGCGGGCAGCACGCAGGTGCGATCGGCGTCCGAGCTGGTTGCCGCCAACATCATCCGAATCCGGGAAGGGGAGCAGCCGTTTCCGTTGCTCGATCGGTCGCGCGGCTACTAGCCCAGCCGCTAACGTCCCGGTGAATGGGTCACGAACCAGGGGGTGACGTGGACAACACCACACAGGATCCGCTTACGCCGGACTTCTACGACTATCCCTTCGACGCGCTGTCGTCCGTTGAACGGGACGGGGCATTCCTGGTACTGCGATGGGCGGATGGGTGTGAGTATCGGGCCTTCGATCGGTGGCTGCGCGAGAACGCCGTCGACCGTGGCGGTGTGCACCTCGCCACTCGCGAAGGGGTGATGGATCCGGCGCACTTCGCGGCTGGGCTTGTTATCGGTGAGGCGTCGATCGTCGATGGAGCGCTGGTCGTGCGATTCGATCCCGAAGGAGTCGAAGCCAGCTTTCATCCGGGTTGGCTGCGCCACGTCGCTGAAGGGCGCCACCTGACCGATACGTACATTCCCAACATCGTCGCGTGGCGACCGAGCGACTTCGGTGGTGAACCGCCGAGTTACGACGGAGCCGAGGTCATGGACGACGAGGCGACGATGCGGTTCTGGATCAACGACCTGCTGAGATACGGCCTCGCCCGCCTCCGCAACTGCCCCACGGAAGAGGACTTCCTGCTCGAGTTCGCGGCGAAGGTCGGTGCGGTGCGCGACACGAACTTCGGCCACATCTGGGACGTGAAGGCGGACGTCACGATGGCTGGTGACGACCTCACGAACAGCACCGCTAACACCAACCTGCGGCTCCCACCACACACCGACCTGCCGACCCGGGAAACACCTCCGGGGTTCCAATTCCTGCACTGTGTCGTCAATGAGACACAGGGCGGCAACTCGACGATGGCCGATGGAGCCGCGGTGGCGGCGGAGCTCGAGGCCAATCATCCCGAACACTATGAGGCACTCACGACGCTCAAATGGGTGTTCTTCAACCGAGGACCGAACATCGATCATCGCTGGTCGGGACCGATGATCGATCTCGGCGTCGACGGTTCGCCTCTGACCTTTCGTGCCTTCCATCCGGTGCGCGGATTCCCGGACATGGATCAGTCCGACATGCCCCGCGCCTACGCCGCGATGGCGGCGTTCTCCTCGATCGCCGCGTCGCCGGAGTTCGAGATGAGCTACCCGTTTGCGGCGGGCGACATCGTGGGGTTCGACAACCGGCGCGTGCTTCACGGCCGTGATCAGTTCTCCTCGGGTGGCAAACGCCATCTGCGCGGCATCTACATTGACCAGGACGAGGTTCGCTCGTTCGCCCGAGTGGCGAATCGTCGACACGAGTTCGCGCAATCAACCAACCAACCCCAGGGGGATCATCATGCATGACGGTGTGTTCATCACGTGTGCCGTGACCGGTGGCGGTGCCACCACACACAAGTCCGAGAAGGTGCCGATCACTCCGGAACAAATCGCGGATGCGTGCATCGAAGCCGCCAAGGCTGGCGCGGCGATCACCCACATTCATGTGCGGGAGGATGACGGGTCTCCGTCCCGTGACATCGGCAAGTACGCGGAGGTGTTCGAGCGGGTTCGAGACAGCGACACCGATGTGGTGATCAACCTCACCGCGGGTATGGGTGGCGACATCGTCCTGGGTGGCGTCGAGAATCCACTGCCACCAGCGGAGGACGGCACCGACATGGTCGGCGCCACCGAACGTGTGGAACATGTGCGCCAACTGCGGCCGGAGATCTGCACGCTCGACTGCGGCACGATGAACTTTGGCGAGGGCGACTACGTCATGACCAACACGCCGAGCCAGCTCGAGGAGATGGCGAAGCAGATGACCAACATCGGCACGCGCATCGAGATCGAGGCGTTCGACACCGGTCATCTCGCCCACGCCAAGAGCCTCGTCGAGCGCGGTTTCATCCCGAGCCCGGTGATGGTGCAGCTGTGTATGGGTATCCCGTGGGGCGCACCCGATGACCTCAACACGTTCATGGCGATGCGCAACAACATTCCGTCCGACTGGACGTTCTCCGCCTTCTCGATCAGCCGCAACCAGCTGAAGTACGTGTCTCTGGCCGCGATGGCCGGAGGCAACGTGCGGGTTGGGCTCGAGGACAACATCTACCTCGATCGAGGAGTGATGGCGACGAACGGTGACCTCGTCGAACGGGCGGTGACAATCCTCGAAGCGCAGAACTACAACATCCTCACGCCCGCGCAGGTCCGTGAGAATCTGCAGCTGACGAAACACGGCTGAGCCATGGAGGACGACTACACCCCGCATCTTCCCGCGCAGGCGGCCGTTGTCGGCTGTGGCGTGATCGGCGCAGCGTGGGCATCGCGGATGATGCTCAAGGGCGTCGATGTTGCGATCAGCGATCCCTCGGCGGAAGCCGAAACGATTCTCAATGAGGTCCTCGCCAACGCCGTTTCGGCGTACGACGACCTCGGGTTGCCGACCGACCAGCGAGGCAGCTACACGATCGCGTCGTCCGTGGCCGAAGCCGTTGCCGGTGCCGAACTCATTCAGGAGAGCGTGCCCGAACGACCCGAAGTGAAGACCGCGGTGCTGGCGCAGATCGAAGCCGGGGCGCCGGTCGACGCGATCATCGGCTCGTCAACCTCTGGGATCAAACCAACGGTCATGCAGGCGGAGATGACCAATCCCGAGCGACTCGTGGTCGCACACCCGTACAACCCCGTGTACCTGTTGCCGGTCGTCGAGATCGTGGGTGGTGATCAGACCACGCTCGGGAACATCCGGCGCGCGCAGGGGATGTACCACGCGCTCGGTATGAAGCCGATCCACTGTCGCGTCGAGATCGACGCCTTCATCGGCGATCGTCTGCTCGAGGCCTTGTGGCGCGAGGCCCTTTGGCTGGTCGCCGAGGGAGTGGCGACGACCAAGGAAATCGACGACATCATGACCCACGGCTTCGGTTTGCGGTGGGCGCAGATGGGCCTGTTCGAGACGTACCGCATCGCCGGTGGCCCCGGCGGGTTCCGTCACTTCATGGAGCAGTTCGGTCCGACGCTTGACTGGCCGTACAGCAAGTTGATGGACACGCCCGACTTCACCCCCGAGCTCGTCGATGCTCTCGTCGAGCAGAGCGACGCGCAGTCAGGCATGCACTCGATTCGCGAACTCGAACGGATCCGCGACCGGAACATCGTGGGCTTCCTCAAGGTGCTCGAGACCAACAAGTGGGGTTCGGGCAACGTCATTTCCGGTCAGCGTTAGCGCGGGTTACGTCCGCAGCTACGGCCCACTGCCGGGACTATTCCCCGAAAAACAGCGGAAATAGGGGCTTGCAGACGATGAAATGTACTGTGGATCAACGTGTTATTCGAGCGTTATCGGTGTCATGGTCAACTCAGGCCTACGGACATCACCCGAAACGATCGAGGAGGTCGAACGATGCCGATCCAAACACCCATTCACATCGAAGGGCACACGCAGGCCAGGTGGCTGTGGGCGCTCCTTATGGCGCTCTTGATCACGGCAACAGCGTGTGGAAGCTCTGAAACCGAGGTCGCGGCCTCCGCAATCGAAGGCGAGGAATCGATCGCCGAGCCTGATGCAACCGAGCCTTCGGTCGCCGAGGAGGCCGAACCGAGCTCGGATGACGGTGAGAGTCACGATGACGATCAGACCGGCAGCGAGCAGTCCGGCGACGATGCTGGCAACGAGGATGCCGAGGATGACGCCGCCCCACAGGAACCCGACGATGACGAAGGCGACGATGAAGAGACTGATAGCGACCTGGACGTCACGGAGGCCACGGCGCCCGAGATCGGAGATGTAGTCGCGGGTGGCAGTTCGATCCCACCCGGTACGTACAGACTCAACGTGCTCGGCGAGGACTGGGGCCTCACGATCGACGACGAGTCGTTGCTGTTCGGTGGCAGCGATCCCGAAGTATTCGGGTTCGGCACGGAAGCACTGGCTGATACGAACACGAACCTCTGGATGCTGAAGACCGTCGGCATAGTACCTCCCCGCGAGGTTGGTGTGCACCAAGAGCACGAGCCACTCATTCCGGACGTCACGATCGACATCCCGGCCGATCTCGGGACGTGGCTCGATGCCGTGCCACAGATCGTCGTCACAGAGAGCGGAGCCGAGACTGTCGCCGGGGGTGATGCGCGCTGGTACCGGCTTGCGGTCGATCCGGCCGCAGGTCAGACATTCCACTGCCCTTTCAGTGATCACTGCACGGGCTTCGTGGTAAGCCCGAAGTTCGGTACGACAGTCGTTGATCCCACCATCGACGTCACGGTGTGGCAGCTCAGCGTGCTCCCCGACGTCATGCCGTGGGTGCAGGTCGAGGACTCGACCAGTGTCGAACAGGCTCAGGAAGCAATGCGGAAGCTGCTCGCCGGCTTGGCGCGTGCATGAGCCGATCGACGATGGAAGCGCCAGTCGCATCCGTCGCCATCCTGGGGCCGCTCGACGTTCGGCTCGGGGCCGACTCGGTTCCGCTCACCGGCGAGCGATCCCGGAGAATCCTCGCGACGCTCGTCGATGGCGGGGCCACCGGGGCCACGGTCGGCCGGCTGGCCGAGCTGATCTGGGACGACGACGATCGGCCGCTGGAGCCGACCGCTCATGTGCGAACGGCGATCAGCCGCCTCCGGCGACAGCTCGCTGGCTCGGGTGTCGATGTGGCGGCCGTTGTCGAAAGCATGCCTGGCGGCTACCGACTTGCCGATGGTGTGGATGTCGACGCGTGGCTGTTCGAGTCGGAACTCCGAGACGCACCTTCGGTGGGTAGCCCTCGCGAACGTCTCGAGTTTCTCGATCGGGCGTTGGAGCGGTGGCGGGGCGAGCCCTATTCGGGCTTCGAAGACGTCGTGGAATTGGCCCCGGCGGCAGCGCGAATGGTCGAGCTACGGCTTGACGCAGAGGAGCGCCGTCTGTCGTTGCTGCTCGAACTAGGGGATGTGCAGCGGGCCGCGGTTCGAGGGCGACTGCTCGCCGACAGTCAGCCGTGGCGAGAGGAGCTTCAGCGGCTGCACGCTCTGGCTCTTTATCAGTCCGGTCGACAGAGCGACGCCCTCGACGTGATCGCCACGTACGGGCAGCGCGTGCGGTCGGAGCTGGGTCTCGATCCGGGGCCCGAACTACGCGATCTCGAGTCGGCGATCCTCAACCACGACGCTGCGCTCCGCCGACACCAGCCGACCCACCAAGCGTTGCGCGGGTACGAGCTTCAGACGGTGCTCAACTACGGCCGAGACGACAACGAGATTCTCCGTCGGCGGGCCTCGCAGGCCGGCGACGACCGTGACGTGGTGATCGAGAGCATGACGCTCGACGCCTCACACCGTCCAGAGGACATCGAGCGCTACGTCGATCGCATCGATCGGCGAGCGGCCATCGTTCATCCGGCAATCGAACCCGTGCTCGACCGATGGCGCGAGCCGGGCGCACTCCACGTCGTGGTGCCGCTGTATCCAACCCGGCTCGACGACGAGCTCGCCGTCGCATTGTTGGATGTTCGCGGCATGACCAAGCTCGTAGTTGACATTGCCGCCGGGCTTGATCATCTGCACGCGCATGGTGTCGTGCACGCAGCGGTCGCGGAGCAGACTGTGTTCAGTGATCGCCGCGGTCGGCGGCGTCTGGGAGCGTTCCCGCCGGACCCCGGCCGGGCGTCCTTCGCCGAGGATGTCGCCGCGTTGTCTCAGCTGGCAATTCGCGCATTAGCCGGAACCAGTACAGCCGACCGTTCATCGATCGAGGCGTCGCTCGCCTCTACCTCGCGTCCGCTCGAGGCCGCTGAGCTTCTGATTGAGGCTCGTGACGGCAAGATCGATCGTGCGGGCGAACTGGCCGAGCGGCTCGCATCGCTCAGCGGGATCGAGGACTCCGGTTCGGCGGGTGATTCCCCAGAGAATCCGTATCCAGGTCTCTCCGCCTTCGCGGAGATCCAACACCGAGACTTCCATGGTCGCGAGGCTGTTGTGGAGGAACTCTTCGAGCGCTGGCGGGACGTGTCGGCCAGTCGCCTCGTCGTGCTGACCGGCGCATCAGGAAGCGGAAAGTCGTCCACGCTTCTTGCCGGTGTGGTGCCGGCGATTCGCCGAGGTGCGCTTCCTGGAAGCGATCGCTGGGCCATCGCCTCCATGAGGCCCGGCGCCGACCCGATCGCTGCGCTCGGTAATGCTCTGGCCGCGATCGCAACCACCGCCTCCGCTGACCCGGTCGCCGTGCTGCAAAAGGGGGGCGAACCAGCAGGTCTGATCGAGCAGGCGATCGACGTGTCGATCGGTCCCGACCGTGAACTCCTGCTGATCGTCGACCAGTTCGAGGAGTTGTTCAGCATCACCGATATCGCCCGCGCCGATGCCTTCACCGACCTGCTCGCCCAAGCGCTGACCACCGCTTCACGCGTGCGAGTGATAGCCAGTCTCCGCGCAGATTGGCTCGACCGGCCGCTTCAACGGCAACCGTTCGCTGGGGTGTTTCGCGAATCGGTCGTCCCACTGGCGCCACTCACGTCGAAGGAACTCGATCAGGCGATTGTTCGACCAGCTGCGGATCGGGGAGTCGAGATCACCGTCGCTCTGCGTGAACGGCTCGTCGCGGACGTGCTCGCGGAGCAAGGGGCGCTGCCGCTGGTCAGCGTTGCATTGCACGAGCTCTGGCGACTCCACAGCGGCGCCGGAGTGATCGACCTGGAAGACTATGACCGGTTGGGTGGCTTGGCCGGCGCGCTCGTAGGCCGGGCGGAAGCGCTCGCCGATCAGCTCGGAAAGACCGGCGTCGCCGAGCTCCGGCGTCTCTTCGGCCGCGTCGTGTCGGTCGACACTGACCGGCGGCCGGTTGGCCGGGCGGCAAAGCTGAGCGAAGTCCTGTCTGCCGGGATCACGCAGGCAACGATCGACGCCGCAATCGACGCCCGGCTGATTTCCGTCGACCGCGATCCAGAGACCCGCGAGCCAATGCTCTCGCCAACGCACGACAGCCTGCTCGAACATTGGCCACGATTGGCTGACTGGCTTCGCGACGACCGCACCCATCTTCTCGAGCATGGACGCCTTACCGACGCGGCTGACACCTGGAGCCGAGACGACCGTGATCCAGCCCTCCTGTTGCGCAGCAGCAGGCTGGACCGTGCCCTGGAGTTGGACTCGGCTGGCGTCTCGGTCTCGACGGTCGAAGCCGCGCTCATCTCGGCATCTGTGGAAGAACAAGAACGCACAACGCGCGAG
>SHLQ01000242.1 GCA_004282895.1 Acidimicrobiales bacterium | reverse complement strand
CATTTACGGACCGCAGTTTCGAACCCATCGAGCGATAGCCGTTTCTGACGGCTGAGGAACCAGTGTTCAGCGGCGGGCATCTTGTCCCGGACTCGCGGGTTCGAATGCACCTTCCCCAACAGCCGGATCTGATCGGACCCAAACCGGCCGGCCCGAAACTCGGCACGAACCGCAGGCAACGCACGACAGACGCGCATGACCTTGTCCCTGCCGGCCGCCTCACTCGCAGAGACGTTGCCGTGATGACGAACAAACGACTTCGCCGAGCTGTGACCGTCAAACGCGTACAGCGAACGTTGTTGAATCTCGTCCAACAACTCAACCACGACGGCGTCGGCCCGGCGGCGCAAGCGCTCGACCGCCTTCACACACGTGATCGCATCCTTGTAGTCGACGGGTGACAACCCGGAGGCGAACAAGTCGTCAAAGGAACCGTCCGCGACAGCAACCGCCGCCGCAAAACTTGGATCTCTCAGCCCTGACTCCATACCCCAAAACTACTCATGGGGTATGACAGTCGAGAGGCGTCGCGACGGGATACTGAGGTACGGTCTGCGCAAGATCTGGTCTGCTCGATGGAGGCGCAGAATGGCTTGGGGTTGGAATGCGAACGTGCCGCCGAACGGGCTAGCGAATCGACCGTCCGACGATGTCCCGACCAACGACAACCCACTCGGTCTGGCCACGCCCGTGGGTGAGATCGACATCGAAACGACACCGGAACATCGAAACCTGATCAACGGCGATCCACGCTGCGCAACGTGGACCCGCTCCTACGACGATCCCGATGTGACAGCGCTTCGCGAAACCCTGCGGGCACGAAATGGCATCCCGGGATTGGAGGTTGTATCCCCAGCCGAAATCGAACGGGCCACAACGCTCTTCCACCGCGACGGCTTCGTGGCTGTGCGAGACGCACTCACTGCGGAGCAGCTGGCCGATCTTCGAAACGCGGCAGAGGAAGTGATCGCCGTTCTCGCTGAAGCCGACCCGGAAGGAGCAGTCGGCGGCGGCGCGGGCGGGCTACCCCATCGGTACTCCTTTGGTGGAACCTCGGCCTCCCGACACATGTTTCACCGACCTGAATGGTGTGCGCTCATCGACCTTGCGACGACGACGCCGATTCTCACCGAGATCTTTGGCTCCACCGACTACCTCATCTACGGCGCAGGCGGCGATCTCGCACTGCCCGGGGCGATCGAATACCAGGGGCTGCACTCCGACAACGTCTGGACCGAGCTTCACGACCCGGTGGGTGGCATCACGATGCGCGACCTCCCCGTGCCGGTCGTGCACATCAACTTCCCGCTTGTCGATCTCACACCGGAGAACGGTCCGATTCGCCAAATACCTGGCACGCACCGTTCACGGGCGCCGATTCCGACGTTGGCCGACGAACCGGAGTGGATGCGACTCAGCACGGTTTGCCCTCTTCCCGCAGGCTCGGCGATCATCCGGGATGCCCGGTGCTGGCATGGTGGCACGCCCAATCTGTCCCGCGAGGTGCGGGCGATGCCAAACGTCGAGTTCATGGCGCCCTGGTTCCGCAGCGAAGCTCTCATCCGTGCGATGAGCCATGACCGGTGGACACAGCTTTCGCCTCATGCCCAGCGGATCAGCCGCCATATCGTGTTCGACAAGGCCGAGACAGTTGTGGGCGAAGGATTCACACATCCACGTCGACGCGAACGGGAGCGGTTCCGTGAAGCCCAGCTCGACCAAATGGGCGATCGAGCCGAGCTCTACCGGCGTCGCAGCTGACTCGGTCGGGGGCCCCTGGTCCGCCGTATGATTCAGCATGGCAACAATCAGCTCGAAGCATTTTCCGTCGTTCAAGTCGAACCTTCCTTCGATGGCGGGCAAGACCGTCGTCATAACGGGCACCACCTCTGGGACGGGCAAGGTCGCGGCACACACCGTCGCTGAGCTCGGGGCAAAGGTGCTTGTGCTCAACCGTGCCTCGGATCGATCGTCGGCAGCATTCAACGAGCTCTCGTCGGCCTTCCCCGACGCGGATCTGCACGCCGTCGAGTGCGACCTGCAGTCGTTTGCCTCCGTGAAAGCAGCCGCAGCCCGTGTGGGCGAGCTCTGCACCGAAGGAGTGAACGTACTTGCCAACAACGCTGGAGTCATGGCCTTGGGCGATGAGGCGACCGGTGATGGTTTCGATGTGCAGATGCAGACAAACCATCTCTCCCATTTCCTCCTGACGCGTGAGCTGATGCCGTTGCTGGAGAAGGCAGCCGGCGCCAGCGGCGAGGCCAGAGTCGTGAACCATTCGAGTGTCGCCCGCATGAGCCCGAGCAAGACGCTGCGGGGCGAGTACCTCGAGGCGAAGGGCGGCGACTTCGGTGGTGATGGCTCAGGAGTGGAGAACATGATGTTCCGGGGGCCGCGCTGGGTTCGCTACAACCAGTCGAAGCTCGCCAACGCCGCGTTCACCGCTGCGCTCCATCAGCGCCTTCAGGATAAAGGCTCGAGCGTGAAGGCGCTGGTCGCTCACCCCGGGCTGGCGAACACGCACCTGCAGCAAACGTCGGTCAAGGAGGGCGGCATGGGCAGTGCGTTCACCGGCTTCTTCATGCGGTTCAGCCAAAGCTCGGAAGACGGTGCGATGGGCCTCATCAGCTGCATGTGCTTGCCCGAAGCACAATCCGGACAGTTCTACGGACCCGGAAGCAGCAACTTCGCGATGAAGGGCAAGGCCGAGCCGTTCGCACTCGAATCGTTCTACGACAATCCCACGACGCGGGATCTACTGTGGCAGAAGAGCGAGGAAGCGATCGGCGGGGAATTCGCCGTCTGAGCATGCAGGTCTGCGAGATGATGGACTGGTCGACAAGGAGCGATTCATGACCGACTACGACCCAAAGCCGAATGAGCGTCGGCCGTTCAGCCTCATGCGGTGGATCGACGACCATCGCGAAGAGCTGGTCCCTCCTGTGGCGAACAAGCAGATCTGGCGCGAGTCCGACATGATCGTGATGATCGTTGGCGGCGGGAACGAGCGCAATGACTTCCACGACGATCCCCGGGAGGAGTTCTTCTACCAGATCAAGGGCGACATGAACCTCGTCATCTGGCCTGAGGCCGGTACGGAACCCTTCGACATGCCCATTCGCCAAGGCGAGATCTACCTGCTGCCTCCCAACGTCCGCCATTCACCTCAGCGGCCGGACAAGGACTCGATTGGTCTCGTCGTGGAGTATGCGCGGAGCCCCGGCGAGCTGGATGGGTTCGAGTGGGTGTGCCCGAGCTGTGCCGAGCTCGTGCACCGCGTCGAGGTGCAGCTGCAGGAGATCGACAAGGATCTTCCGCCGCTGTTTGCCGCATTCGAGGCCGACGAGGAAGCTCGCACCTGTCCGAACTGCTCGGTCCTCCACCCTGGCAAGGCCGGCCGACTGTGAACGAGACCGCAGCCGAGCTCGACGCGGCCGACCCGCTCGCCGGGATCCGTGACGAGTTCGAGTTGCCCGACGGGATCTACCTGGTCGGCAATTCTCTCGGTGCACTGCCAAGGTCCGCCCGTGCGTACGTGCATACCGAGCTCGATCGCTGGAGCAGCTTGGGTGTGGAAGGGCACTTCACTGGTGAGCTGGCGTGGAAGGACTATCACGAGCTGCTAACCGACCAGCTGGCCGCTCTCGTCGGTGCCGAAGCGACGGAAGTTGTGGCGATGAACGCCCTCACGGTCAACCTGCACCTGCTGATGGTCAGCTTCTATCAACCGACACCCGAACGCCACAAGATCCTCATCGAAAGCCACGCGTTCCCCTCGGATCACTTTGCGGTGGAGTCGCAAATTCGCCAGCGGGGTTTCGACCCCGAGGAATCACTTGTCCTGGTCGAGCCCCGCGAAGGTGAAGAACTGCTGCACCCGGACGACATCCTCGCGGCGATCGCCGAGCACGGCAGCGAGCTCGCACTCGTCATGTTGCCAGGGGTCCAGTACTACACAGGTCAGGTTCTTCCCATGACCGACATCGTCGCCGCTGGCCACGCCGTTGGTGCGGTCGTCGGCTTCGATCTCGCCCACGCCGTCGGCAACATCGAGCTTCACCTGCATGACTGGGACGTCGACTTCGCTGCGTGGTGCACCTACAAGTACCTGAACAGCGGCCCAGGCGGGGTTGCGGGTGCGTTCGTCCACGAGCGCCATGTTTCGGATCAGAACCTTCCGAAGTTCGTCGGGTGGTGGGGCACGAGTGTGGAGACTCGATTCGAAATGGCGACGGAGTTCGATGCGACGCGGACGGTGGAGTCGTGGCAGCCGTCGAACGCGGCCGTACTCCCCTTGGCAACCCTGCGCGCTTCGCTCGATGTCATCGACAAGGCTGGCGGTATTGCAGCCATGCGGGCGAAATCGGAGCGCCAGATCGCGTTCTTCGATCGCCGCCTCGCCGAAACGCTCGGTGATCGCGTGGAGAACATCACTC
>SHLQ01000070.1 GCA_004282895.1 Acidimicrobiales bacterium | reverse complement strand
CCGATCCGCTCCGGCGAGGAGCTCGACATGAATCCGATCGACGCCGAACGGTTGGGATTGGCAACTGGTTCGAGGGCAGAGGTTTCCTCCCGCAGAGCGACCATCGAGATGACGATCCGGGTCCAGCCTGACTTGCCGGTCGGCCTGTGCTTCACCACGTATCACTTCGCGGACACAACCGATGTCAACCAGCTGACCATCGAAGCCTGGGACGTGAAGTCCGGTACGGCCGAGTTCAAAGCGACGGCTATCAACGTTCGGGCAAAGGAAGACGTTCATGCCTGAGCTCGCCGTCACGTCGGCGACTGCCACCGCGGATGAAGCCGCTGCAGTTGCCGATTCCATTGCGCTGCAAAGCCCCGGGCAGATCACGTTCGACTCCATCGGTCCGACGCTGACGTTCGACGGAGACCGGATCGCGCGCAGCGGAAGCGAACGGATCTTCAACCGGCGGCACCTCCTCTTGCCGGTTTTGCACCATGTTAGAAATGCGATCGGTTGGCTCAGCGAGGGTGCGGTCAATGAGATCGCCACGGCACTGCAGGTGCCTGCAGCCGAGGTGTATGGCGTGGCCAGCTTCTACGAGCTGTTCACCTTCGAGGCGCCCCCGTCACCGGACACGATTCACGTCTGTGACGACACGGCCTGTCGTATCGCCGGCGCGAACGACCTCATCGGGGAGCTCCGATCCGATGGCCACTGTGTGCACGGAAGCCCCTGCCTTGGGCTATGTGAGCAGGCCCCTGGTGTGTTCGTGCAACGCACCGGCCAGGCCCACGTCAGCGTCCGCACCGCGACCAAGGAGTCCGTGGTTGCGGCGCTCGACGGCGAGCTGATGCGACCCGTGGCCCCCGTGCCTCAGGTGGCCGAGGATCTGACCCTGTTGCGACGCGTGCACAACGCGGCCAACGAGGACTACGACGGCTACGTTGCCACCGGCGGCTACGAAGCGCTGACCAAAGCCGTGTCCATGACCCCGGCCGACGTCATCGCTCACGTAGGTGACTCCGGCCTCACGGGTCGCGGCGGCGCCGCGTTTCCGACCGGCTTCAAATGGTCGGCCGTCGCCGGCGAGCCCGGTCCACGACACCTGGTGGTCAACGCGGATGAGTCAGAACCGGGCACGTTCAAAGACCGCGTGATCATGGAGCACGATCCCTACTCGCTCGTCGAGGCGATGACCATCGGCGGTTACGCAATGGGTGCCGAACAAGGCTGGATCTACATCCGCGGCGAATATCCCGAAGCGACCCGTGCCCTGAAGTCCGCCATCGCGGAGGCCCGCAGCAAGGGCATGCTCGGCGACAACGTGGGTGGGCACAATTTCCGGTTCGACATCGAGCTCCGCCAAGGCGCTGGGGCGTACATCTGCGGTGAGGAAACGGCACTGCTGAACTCGATCGAGGGCTACCGGGGGGAACCTCGAAACAAGCCACCGTTCCCGACGACCAACGGGCTCTTCGGTCAACCGACGGCCATCAACAACGTCGAGACGATGGTCAACGTCAACCAGATCATGTTGATGGGCGGCGAGGGGTTCGCGCAGCAGGGGAGTGGACGGTCGACCGGCACGAAGCTGTTCTGCCTCAGCGGACATGTTGCCAACCCTGGTGTCTACGAGGTCACTTACGGTGCAACCCTGAGAGACCTGCTCGACCTTGCCGGTGGCACCACGGGCGACCCGCGTGCGGTGCTCATGGGAGGAGCGGCCGGCTCGTTCATCGACATGACCATGCTCAACGTCCCGTTGACCATCGAGGCGTCCCGAGAGGCGGGGTTTTCTCTCGGTTCCGGTGTGATCATGGTTCTGAACAACACCGTTGACTTCGACGACTTCGTGGCCCGCATCGCCCGGTTCTTCCAGGAGGAGAGTTGCGGACAGTGTGTGCCGTGCCGGGTGGGCACGGTGCGACAGAGCGAATCGCTGTTGCGCATCCGGGAGAAGGGCGCACCGGTCGAGGCCGAGCGTGTCATGCTCGACGACTTCGCCAAGGTCATGGCTGATGCATCGATCTGCGGTCTTGGCCATACCGCTTCCGGGGCGGTTCTGTCCGCCCTCGACCTCGGCCTTATCGGAGGTGCCTCATGACCATGACGAACGAACGGCCAGTCGAGATTCGGTCCAAAGTGACGATCAACGTGGACGGCAACGACGTCGACGTGTTCGAAGGCGACACGATCCTCGACGCCTGCAACGCCGCCGGAAAGACCACACCAACCGTCTGTTATGGCCCGACCGTGACGCCGGTGAACGCCTGCCGGGTCTGTGTTGTTGAGCTGGAGGGATCACGCACCCTCGTGCCCTCGTGTTCACGACCGGTCGAAGACGGCATGGTCGTCAAGACGGATTCCGAGCGGGTCGATCACAGTCGGAAGATGGTGCTTGAGTTCCTCGCAACGTCGAGTGATGTGTCCCAGGCTGACGACATCATGGGTTGGCTGGGCGACTACGGCGCCGACCTCGACCGATACGACGTCGCGACCACGGCGCGGATGACCGACGAGGTCAAGATCGAGGACGATCTCTACATTCGGGCCTACGACCGTTGTGTGCTCTGTTACAAGTGTGTCGAAGCGTGCGGTGAAGATGCGCAGTGGACGTTTGCCATTGCCATGACGGGGCGGGGGTTCAACAACCGCATCGGCACCGAGTTCGAGGTCACGCTGCCGGATTCGGCCTGTGTGTACTGCGGTAACTGCGTCGCTGTCTGTCCCACGAACGCGCTGCAATTCAAGACCGAGTTCGATCTGCGAAAGATGGGGGATTGGCGGCCAGAAGATCAGTCCGTCACCCGGACCGTCTGTTCGTACTGCGGCGTCGGGTGCAATCTCGATCTTCACGTACAGGACAATCAGATCGTCAAGGTCGACTCACCCTCAGATCACAGCATCACCAGCGGCAACCTGTGTGTGAAAGGCCGCTTCGGTTACCAGTACGTACAGAACCGGCCGGGTTAGGTTCGAGAATTCCGGGGCTATTCGACTGTGAGGACGTTGTCGACCAGCCGTTCAGTCACGAAGCTACCCGACGGCTTGAAGCGCCGATGGGCGAAGTCTCGCGTGAACTCGAGATCCACGTCGCCAATACCCCGGCGGTTCTTCTCGATGGAGAACACGACTTGGCCCTTGAATGTCTCCGCCCGGACTGGATCGTAGGCGGTATGGTTCTTCGACACGATCGTGATCTTGTCGTTCAGGATGATCTCGATGTCCGCCTCATGGGCCACACCAGCCGAGCCCTCTACGTGGCCCGTCCGGACCCGCCTGGCATCGATGCCAGAGTGGTTCACGGCGGCGGTGGCGATAACCGTGAGGCCATGAGCGATTGCCAGTTCCTTGCATCGCACGGCAGCCCTCTCGGTACCCTCCTCGCCAATTTTTCCGAGGTGGTCGACAATCAAGATCTCGGTCGTGCGGGCGGCGTCGGCGAGGGTGTCGAATCCTCCGGAGCGGCCTCCGGAGTCAAGCAACACGAGGTTGGCGCTGTATTCCCGTAGCCGCTGAGCAGCCTCATCGAGCAGAGGCTCGGAGGACACGGTGTCGAGCCACGTGCGACGTCCATGTATCAGTTTGTCGACGAGTCTCCTCGCCGTGGAACTCTTCATTGGATCGTCCACCGCATAGCCCAACTCCAGGAGTAAGAGCTGTGTCATGAGGATGATTTCGCTGTGCTCGTAGCAGGCCAGAGTGACCTTACGGCCAGCCATGGCGAGGTGCCGAGCCCATTGCACGACGGCAATTGACTTTCCGACGCCGGGGCGACCAGCGACAACCACCAGCTCCTCCGGCGCAAAACCACCGTTGAGTGCTTCGTCCAATGGATCGAACCCCGTGGATCGCATCTCCCGACGAGCGCTGAGCATTTGGACAATGTCCGGACTCAACGCTGCATTGAGTGGCATGAGGCCGGAGCCAGATCTCGAATGTGTGCCCGGAAGGACTGGGTCGCTGTTTGAGAAGATCATGAGAACGTGTCGATCGCATCGAATGCGGCTGGGGCTAGAACGACAACGATCAATGCGGGAAGAATGCACAAGATCAAGGGCATGATCAGCTTGACCGGGAGCTTCTGAGCGTCTTCTTCAGCGGTCTGCCTCCGAATGACCCGGAGTTCTGCAGCCTGAATCCGGAGGACCTTGGCGATCGGGATGCCCATTTTCTCGGCCTGTTGAAGCGCGACGACGAACTGGCGCAGTTCAGGGACGTCTGTTCGACGCATGAGCGACTCGAACGCCTGCGCTCGGGTCAGGCCAACTCTGATGTCCTGAAGGGTGTGTGAGAGCTCCTCAGCGAGCGGGGTGGTGACGTCCTGGCTTACATAGCCAAGTGCCGCTTCAAACCCGAGGCCAGCCTCCACGGCAATCATGATCTGATCAAGCACGTCGGGCAACGACCGTGCGATCTCCTTTTGCCGTTTGTCGCCCTGTATCCCAATGAGCATGTCCGGGAGCACGAAGCCAAGGATGGCCAACACTGCTGCCAGCGCCAGTAGACCCGTACTCGACGGGTCGAGGAGCCACCGAAGGACTCCGAGAAGTCCGAGTCCCACGCCGAGCATTACCTTCGTGGCCAACGTCCGTTCGAGTGGCCACGTCGATCGAAGGCCTGCATGACCGATCTTGCGCTCAAGCCGGTCGACGAACCCCGATGGCGAAACCGATCGAGCCCAGTGTGCGAGTGTAGAAAACCCGGGTCTAACAACGCGCTCGGCGGCGCTCTGTTGCAGGACGATGTCTCGAAGGTCGAGCGAGTCGGGAACTCGGAGCCGATGCTCCATGGACGGGGGTGACTTTGCTCCCGCCGAAACAGCCCACCAAAGGATTGGAATGGCGGATGCGACAAGGATGGCACCAAACAGAACGGTATTTGGGACGTCAAACATCAGTACTTCGCCTTCAGGAGCATCTTCATCCATAGAGACCCAATGGCCATGAGCAGGAACACAAACATGATCGCCAGCGCCCCGCGCAAACCGTCGAACAACCTGCCGATGTATTCCGGATTCGTCACCATCAGCACGCCTGCAACAATGAACGGAAGCGACAGAATCACGTACGCGCTATAGCGACCTTCCGCTGTCAGTGCCGACACCTGCCGTTTGACGAAGTTTCGGTCGCGGAGCGTACCGTTGATATTGTCCAGGACTTCAGCAAGGTCACCACCGACGGTTCGGTGGATCTCGAGGGCTTGCACAACCCAGGTGAACTCCTCTCGATCGATGCGGTCCGCCATGGCTTGAAGGGCTTCGCCGAAATCTCGTCCGAGCCTGTGCTCGGTAACGAGTCGGTGAAACTCATCCGCGGTCGGCGACTCGGCTTCAGACGCGACGGTTTCAGCGCACTGAGGCAATGCATACCCTGCACGGAGCGCCCCAGCAATCAGCTGCAACGTCGACGGGAGTTGCTCGATGAAGTCATCCACACGAACACGTGCTTGTCGCGCCAGCAGCGCTCGGCTCCCGAGAATCACTGCGCCAGCAAACACGAGCGACAGAATCCATGGCACGAAAAGAGAAGAGATGAATGCGACCGCAATTGCAGCCGATCCGGCTACGACGACGTACTCGCCCGGACGTAGATCGATGCCGGCTCGTTCGAGCGATCGAGTGAGCTTGCTACGTCGACCATGGGAGTCAAGTCGCCGGTCAGCGAAGCCCTCCAGTCGGGTTGTGAAGTCACTCACCTGTGCGTTCGTCGCGTACTCTCGTCCACGCGACGCCAGAGTCGTCATGCGCGGTGTTGGGAAGCTCAGAAGCAGCCCGAACATCAACAACGTGCCAGCAAGAAGTCCAACAGCGATATTTCGCGCAGTATTCGAGCCGATCCAGCCGACATTCTCCATTCTGAATGGTTGGGCCAAAGCGAAAGATGTAGCGCTGTCAGCGACCTCGAGTGCCGATTCACCACGGCCAACCGACTCGGTCGCCGCGCTCGCCTCGATTGGCTCGTAGCCCACGCGAGCCGAGGCAAGGACGCCCTGGTGACTGATGACGACGAACGCGGAGTCCGATGACTCACGGTTTGGTATGAACGAAATCGTGAACCGGTTGGCGAGGCGGGCGGCGAGGTCGTCGTACAACGCCAACAGCGACTCGTTGGCGGCTCGGTTGAATGAACCGCCTGTCTTCAGGGAAAGGTCGGCCAGAAACTCCGTTGCGGTATCCGGCGTTTCGAGGGCAACACCGTGCAGCTCGATTCGACCAACGTCCAATGCTCGAGCGGCGTCTTCAGGCAGAGCGATGCTGGCGCCGTCCGCTCCGTCAGTGAGAGCGACGATGACGCTCCTCGGCGCTCCTTCCGTCTCAACCAGTGCGTCCGACGCGGTCACCAACGCGTCGAAGAGAGCGGTCTCACCGCCCACTTCCAGCTCTGAGATCGAATCTGAGACCACGTCAAATGGTGTGCCGATTGGAGCGATTACCTCAGGCTGATTTGCGAACGTGACCACGCCAATGCGCACTGACGGTGGAAGCCGGTCGATGAATGACAGTGCGGCTTCCTTCATGGCGTCAAGCGGTTCGCCAAGCATGCTGCCCGATACGTCGATCACCAGCATGATCTGCAGGGCGTCGGTGTTCTCCGGTGCGTAGGAGAATTGCTGGAACGCGTCGTTGGCCAAGACCGAGATGGACGATTCAGGTAGGCGTCCACCAGCGAGTTCGATCGGACTCACGGCCTCGATCGTTACCTCGCCCGTCTCCGGGTCGCGCTCAACCGATGTGACCGTCAGCAGCGCTGCGTTCTCGACTTCTTCGACGGTCGGCGCTTCGTCGCCGGACTCCTGGGCCGAGACGGGAGGAGCCAACAACAGAAGCGCGATGAGCGCGATGAGGAAAGCGAGAAGAAGTCGCTTGGCCTCGGTCGGCGTGATCATCGCGTCCGCTTCATCGAGATGCCCTCCAGCGGGTCGCCGAACAGGTCGGGATGCAGGGTGTGACCGTACTCCTCAAGGCGCTCCTCGAAGCGGGGACGGATGCCTGTCGGCACGATCTCGCCGAGGAAGTTACCTTCCTCGTCGCGTCCAGCCGCATAGTCGAAGGTGAAGAGGTCGCTAAGGGTGATCGTGTCGCCCTCGAGTCCATCCACCTCGACGATGTGAGTCAGACGTCGAGTTCCATCACGGAGACGGCTGAGATGCACGATCAGGTCGACAGCACCCACGACTTGTTCCCTGATGGCTCGCACCGGCAAGTCGAACCCCGCCATCAGCACCATCGTTTCGAGGCGCGACAAGGCATCTCGTGGCGTATTTGCGTGAAGTGTCGAGAGCGAGCCCTCGTGGCCGGTGTTCATGGCCTGCAACATGTCGAGCGCCTCTGCGCCGCGAACCTCGCCCACGACGATGCGGTCGGGCCTCATGCGGAGGCTGTTCTTCACGAGATCGCGAATCGTGACCTCGCCTCGGCCCTCGATATTCGGCGGGCGAGCTTCGAGTCGAATCACATGATTCTGAATCATTCGAAGTTCGACTGCATCCTCGATCGTGACCACCCGGTCACCCGCTGGAATGAATGAGCTGAGGACGTTCAGCAACGTGGTCTTGCCGGTGCCAGTGCCGCCCGTTACCAGGACATTTAGGCGGCCGTCGATGCACTGTTCAAGGAACTCGGCTATCGGTTCGGTGACCGTGCGCAGTCGGACGAGGTCCTCCACGAGCAACGGTTTGCGCGAGAACTTCCGGATGGTGAGCTGCGGGCCATCGACAGCCAGCGGAGGGATGATGGCGTTGACACGGGAGCCATCTGGTAGCCGCGCATCGACTGTCGGCGATGATTCATCGATACGACGACCGACCGCGCTCACAATGCGCTCAATCACTGCGCGGAGGTGATCCTGGTTCAAATACCGGGCCTCGGTCAGCGCCAACCGACCGTCGCGTTCGACGTATATTGCCTTGTCGCTGAGGACCATGACTTCCGTGATGCTGTCGTCCTCCAGAAAGGCCTGAATCGGGCCGTACCCGATCACATCGCGACTGATCTCGTCCACAAGACGCCGACGCTCGTCCGGGGACAGCGGTACTTCCTCCTCGTCGAGTGATGAAGCAAGCTCCTGCAACAACAGCTGCTGCAGTTCACCCTCGCCCATTGCTGCGTCAGTGATGCGGCCACCGATCCTCGCGTACAGACGCTGTTGAACTCGCTGCTTCAGCGTGTTGATGGGATCAACGGGGGTCGCAGAGTCCTGCGAGGTGAACGCCTCGTGCTGAGCTGCCTCCTCTTGAACTGACGCTGCTTGCTGGTTCTCTCTGAGTCTGTCTCCAAGCCTCATTCTGACCTCCTCCTACGCATCCATGACTTGTCTTCAGGTTCAATTGGAGCGGTCAAGCCGGCGAGCTTCTGAAAGGCTCGTCCGGTCGCCGACTTCGAGTCGTTCAACGCAATCGGCTCTCCTCGGTTGACCGACAAGGGAACCTGGCGATTCGACGGAATTTTCACGTCGATTGGTCGGCCGAGGGTCCCCTCGATGTCCTCGATGGTGAGGCCGACCTTCGCGTTCGCTCGGTTGAGAACCAGGTGAGAGGGAACGTGGCCCAGACCGAGTAATTCGAGCGCGGCGAGTTCCTTTCGGGCGGCTCGAACCGACGGGACGTCCATGCTGGTGAGCACGACGAGGTCGGTCGCCACATCAAGTACCTCGAGCGTGAACTCATCGATACCGGCCGGCGTGTCGATGACGACGAACGGAAACTCGGTAGCGATCGACGAGACCACGTCGCGTACGAAGTCCGGCTGAAGATCGTCGGCCTGAGCCGGCGAATCTGGCGCCGCGAGCACATACAAGCCTTCGGACTGGCGAGGCGTCAGCAATGCTTTGAGTGCGGTCGGGTTGATAGCTTCCCGACTTTCTGCGATGTCGGCGAATGTATTGGTTGGCTCGAACCCAAACGCTGACGCGACATCGCCGAACTGGAGGTCCAGATCGATGATCAGCACGTCGCCGGGATACCTCTTCGCCAAGGTGACGGCGAGGTTTGTCGCGACGGTGGTTTTGCCGGATCCGCCCTTCGCAGCGAGCACAGGAATGACACGGTTGTTGGGTCGACCGCTGGGAGGTGGAGGCACCCGACGCCGCTGTGCCGCTGCGGTGGCCCTTTCGACCAGCGCACGAATGTCCTCATCGTCGTCCGTCGGTGCGATGACGCCACGGGCGCCCGCGTGCAGTGCGCGCTCCAGGGTCGCCGCGTTGGGCTCGGCCACCAACAGAACCGAGATTTCCGGGTGGGTGAGATCGAATTGTTCAGCGACCAGTAGAGCCGTATCGACATCTGGGCATGGTCCGATGATCACGAGGTCGGGTCGTTCGCTGGCGAGCGACTGGACCGACGCCTCGACGCCGGTTGCCGAGATATCTTCCGGCCAAACGAGGACCGATCCATCGTTGTCACTGAGGGCTCGACGCATCTGCGTCGCAAGGTCTTCGCTGTGGGAGGCGACGGTGATTCGTGTCATCGCAGGTTGCTCTCTGCGAACACATTGGCCCGGGTAACGAGCGTGGTGCCTTCCTCTGAAGCATCCTCGGGCTCTGCGGCCATCCAGATCGTTCCGAACTCCTTCGTGAAAACGATCCGCTCAACTGCCGGGGCATCGACGGCGATCGTCACCAGAAGATTCCCCGTGGGCGCCAGAGATGTGGTCGTTGGGTTACCGTCCTCGTCCACGGCCGTGCGTGGTTGCTCCTCGACCTGGACGTGCGTTACGAACACCTTGTGCTCGAGAATGTGGGTTGTGCTGCCGACCTTGTCGCCGCTGAGCAGCTTGTTGTCGATGAAGTAGATCTTCTCGAGCTCATCAAGTTCCTCCTTTGTGAGGCTGGCGTCAAAGTTCTCTGGCAGAGTGACGCCACCGATGTCGAACTCGCCGAACGACGCGACGATTGCAACCAGGTCGCCTGGTACTACGGAGCCTCCGACGAATCGCTCGGGTGACATCGATAGTGTGATTTCGAGCAAGCCCTCAGGCGCTGGTTCCGTGCGAGCGAAAGCGTTGACCTCTATACGTTCAATGAATCGCCGGCGGCTTAGCTGCTCACCCGGATACAGGTCCTGAGCTGCTACAAGTTCCTCGATTCCCTCGAGGTCGGTAAGTGCACCGTCCACCGCCACTTTCGAAGGCACTCGCTCAAGGACCAGGTTGCCGCCGATGTCGCTGGCGCGTGCGCCCTGCGGGATCATGTCTCCGACAACGAGGACCTCAACGACTTCCTCGCCTTCGAGGGCACGGTCTTCTGCGCTCTGTACGTAGGCGATGAGAAGCACGGTCCCGACCAAGGCGAGCAGCAAGGCTGCGCCGACTCCGACCACTCTCTTTTTCATGTTGACTCCCGTTGTCTAAATCCGTAAACCGATGGTGGTTCGTGAACTAGCCCGCGCACAATGGGCCTTTTGGGCGAATCCTTCAGCCGCAGTTGGCCGCTACGTCGGTGTTGTCAATCGCGCAGATGCCGATGACATACGTTCCGAGGTCGACAGTGCCGCCGCCACCGCCTTGCAGGATCTCGAGGTCGTAGAACTCCAGCTCAAGGAAGCGAAATTCGTCGCCCTTTGGCGGATTCAAATCGAAGTCTTCAATTCTCACAGCGACAAAGCCGGAGAGGTGGTACTCGAGAAGGTTGCCGGCACAGTTCCTGCAATCGTCGAATACAGGGAGCGGGAAGATCGTCATGTCGTCCTTCAAGGCCTTGAGCTTCTGCTCGAGAATCCCAGGCGCAGGCGCCCCTGGGCCACTTGGGTACCACTTGCCGATCTCAACGGGGGGCGGGCCGGTGTATCCGAACTCCGTCCAGGTCCGTGTCTCTTGTGCTGAGGGAGAACCGAAATTGAAGTCAACAACGCCCCAGTTGCCAGGCACGTTGAGGTAACCATTACACGCGGTTGGGTGTGTGTCCTTGCTGTAGAAGATCTTGTGGGTGCTGCCATCGCCAATCCACGAGGAATCAAGCAAATCTGCGCACTGGCCAAACGGTCTGAGATCTGAGCTGACCGAACCGGCCAGAGCCCAGCTGGCCGTTGTGGAGCTCTTTACGGTCGTGCCGGTTAGGCCGAGGATGGGCGCGAAGATGTAGTCGACGTCGACCTCGGCATCAACTGTTACGCGTCCCGGCGTGGTCGCATTTAGCGCGACCGACGTGCAGTTGGTCATGGTTGCGTCTGCATTGTTGCGAACGACGTAGTCTTCGGCCGTGCCGCCTGGAGCACAGCCGTTGTTTCCTTGCACGTAGTCTTTCGCAGCGGCGAGCGCGGCTGCGTCGGTGGAGGTGATTACATGCCGACGCGCTTGCCACGCGTTCCCGACGTCAACCACCAGTGCCGACATGCCGAGCAAGGCGACCAAGGCAATCGTCATCATGGCGGCGGCTACGCCGCGATCGTCGTCCCGGCGCCGCCGGAGGCTCGCTCCTATTCGCATCGGAAATCTCCTGTTCCCCTAAGCGTGACCGTCTGTTGCCCAAAGAATGGAATTTCGATCAGGTTGTTCACTGAAACGCTCACCGTCACGGAGTCTGGCGCGGAGGGGGCCGAGCAGAGAACCGGCGGTGGCGTACAGGTAGGTGGTCCATCAAAGGACGTTCCCGCCAGCGCCGAGGTTACGCGATTGCAGATATCAGCGTTGTCGCTGGATGGGAGCGAGGCGACCCGGGCTCCCTCTCGGGCTGCGGCATTCACGGCTTCGAATCTTTGAAACGCGAGCCCGAGTTGAATGATCGCGAAGAGTAGGAGAACAAGAATCGGCAGAATGAGCGCGAACTCGGCGGCGATTGCGCCGCGGCTTGAATGTCTATCCCGCATTACAGGTCTCCCGCGTAGTCGATGCATCCTTGGGCTGCGGGACGGACCAGTCGGCCCGTCCCGCAACGCAGAGTGTTGCTACGGAGTGGTTGTTCCGTTGATGTCGTTGGTTGCGTCGCCGATCGCGCCGGTGATCGCTCCACCGAGACCGGTTACCGCAAGGACCATTGCGACGGCAATAAGTGCCAGCAAGACCGCATACTCGGACGCGACAGCGCCTCGTGCACCTCGGTTTGCCATCGCCACATAAAGTCGATTGAACATAATTGGATACCTCCAGTTTTCCCGCTGACCCCTGTGGCCCTCCGGGCTGCACCCAGAGTGGACTCGGGTCAACTACGTCGGCATCGCCAATTTTGATGAACGTCACGGTTTGTAGTTTCACTACTCTCGTGTATAGGCCATAGGGGCATTGCGTGGCAATAGGTATATGAGATACCACTAATAGTGGCAAACAAAAGTTTGTGGTGTTCGACGAGGTGGTGGGACGGTTGCGAGTGAATTTCAACACTCCACGGGTAAGAAAGCGGAACGCACTCCCTGCGGTCGCCCGGCGATCCCGCAACATCACGGTGGTTGTGGCAATGGGGTTTCTACTCGTTGTGGCCGTCGCTGCGCTTCCGGCTGATCTTGCCGAGGAGATTGCAGCCAACCCACCGGAAGCGTCACTCAACTGGATGTCCCTTGGTGCGCTTCTTGCGTCGCTCGGCATGTTGCGTTCTCGATACAGCGTGCTCCCTGATCCACTTGCGGTGCGCCTCGCCGCGTTGCTCTCACTCCTCGGGCTCTACATCGCCGCAGCAACGGTCGCTCAGGCCCTGACGGATCCCTCGGACGCGGAGTTCATCATGCAGGTCTCGCGTATCTCCATGATCCCGTGCGGGTTGTGGTTGGCATACGGGCGCTCGCAGCGACTTGGCGAGTTCGGCGAGTACACACTTGCGGCAGGTGGTGCATTCGCTGCCGGCCTGGCGGTGTCGGTGTGGGTCGATCGGTTTGCTCAGCCCCAGTTCGAGATCGTTGCAGTGGTGGGTCTTGCGGCGGCCGGCTTGGCCGTCCTGATTGAGGGAATTCGCAATCGTGAACCTCGCCTGCAACTTGCGATGCTTGTACTGGCATGTGCAGCGGCACTTGAGCCCGGGTCGTGGCTGGTGACCGATGCGCTGGGTGGTGGTGTTTCTCAGCAATTGTTCGTGTTCGCTTTTGTTGGTGCAGTGATGGCCGGCGTGGTGTTCGATCTCCGCGATGTGACGGTGGCTGCGCAGAAGATTGGCGAGGAGGCCGCGTTTCAGCGGAATCAAGCCGAGCGTTTGCTGGAGCATCAGTACAACGAGTCAGAGCGGCTCATCCACGACTCTCGCAACGCGCTTCTCGCCGTTCATGGTGGGTTGCGCGCGTTGTCGGTGTCCGAAAAGGATCGTTCGCTCGTGGCGTCCATCGATGCTGAACTCGACCGAGTCCAGGCAATGATCGAGGCCACCAGAAACCCGAAAGCTCGCTTCCTGATCAGGGATGCAGTCTCGAGTCTTGTCGAGGTCTACCAGTCCGCCGGCTTCGACATAGTGAGTCGAATTCCCGAAGGGTGCGCAGCCGATGGCGACCCGATGATCGTCGGCGAGATCGTCCAGAACCTGATCGAGAACTCGATTCGCCACGGTGGACCGGGACAGATCGAGGTGACCGTACGGCAGACGGAGGAATCAATCATCCTGTCCGTCGCCGACCGCGGTCCAGGTATTGAGCTTGCCGATCCGAACGTGCTCTTCCTGCCCGGGGTATCGGACGGCAAGGGTCACGGCGTGGGGCTGTCCATCTCGCGCCGCCTCGCGTCGAGCCTCGGCGGCTCACTGACAGCCTCCAACCGAGTCGGCGGTGGAGCCGTATTTCAACTAACGCTACGGCGGCACGAAGACGACATCATCGACCTTCGCGAGGCCCCGAAGCCGGAGAAAGCAGGCCTGTCGTAGTGGGAACCGTGATGTTCGTGGACGATCACCATTTTCTGGCGGAGGTTCTGGCCTCGCGTCTCGATGGAATGAACCACGACACGACCGTGATCGACGTCGAGCAGGACATCCTGGCCCAGATCCAGGCCCATGGTTCCGAAGGACTGGTCGTACTCGACCTTCAGCTCGGCGAGAACAACCCCGCCGGCGAGGAGTTCATCGAGCCGCTCCTCGGGCTCGGATTCCACGTGCTGGTTCTCTCTGGCGTCACCGACAACCACGCGTTCGCACGTTGCCTGGAGCTCGGCGCTGTGGGGGTGCTGGAAAAAACGGCCGATTTCCAATCGCTCATCTCGCTCATCGACGGCTGTTTGAAGGGTGAGAGTGTTCCACCGGGTGGTTCCGAACGAGCCCGGATGGCACGCGAACTCGACGAGTATCGTCGCTTGTTGGCACAGAGTCGCCGGCCCTTCGAAGCGCTATCTCCCAAAGAACAACTGGTGCTCGAGCGCATCATGACCGGTAACTCCGCGGCAGAGATTAGCGCGGAGATGTTCGTGTCGCTGGCCACCGTCAGGACGCAGATCAAGAGCGTCACACGCAAGCTGAATGTCACGTCACAACTCCAGGCGGTCGCGCTGGCACACCATGTCGGCTGGCAACCCGACGCGTCGGCACATGGGTCCAAACCGGAGCCGGAGTCCCCACCGCGGCTAAGACAATCGAATGCGAATAACCGGAGTCCGCGCGTACGCCGTTGATCTTCCGTTGATGGAAGGCTCACCACCGCGGCGATTGCACACCTTGCGGCATCAACTCCCGAAGGTTTTCACTTCCAGTCCAGCGCGTTTCACGATTACCACAGCCGCGCCATAGCCGAGGGCGGGCCGGTCGTGAGGAACGGCCACATGTCGGTGCCCACCCAGCCAGAGCTGGGCGTGACACCGACATGGGATGTGCTCGGCGAACCGATTCGAACCTTCAGCTGATTAGGACGAAGGGGAGGGGCCGGAGTCTCGGACTTCGCTGAGCCCTTCCATGGCGTCGCGGAGCTGTCCGATCCACTCGGCCTCGTTGTCGGCGACAAGCTGCACAGACCACGCCAACGCGTCGCTGCGGCTTCGGGCCACACCGGCGTCGATGAGTGTGTCGAGAGTTGCTCGTTGATCCATGCTCAGTCGAGTCATCACCGGGACACTTGCCGTGGTGAATGCCACGGTCTCGTCCCCGCAGACAACCGCCCACGAGACCTTGCGGAGGAACGCCTGCTGCGCACGGTCGGCAATGCCGATGCGCACGTCACGTGTCTCCTCCCGAAAACTGTTGATGCGGGCATGAGCGGCGATACGGGCGTCGTCGTCCTCACCGATCTTCGGCGTGGCCAGTCTGCCCGTCACGATGATCTCGTCACGGTCGAGCTTCACCGACGGTGAATCGGTGAACCAGTCGTCCGGCAGACTGCCGGCAAACCATGATTGGGCCTCTTCGGCCGTGAGTGCCGGCGGTTCAACGGTGCGTCGTCCCCGGCCTCTGCCTCGTCCTCGGTGCGATGACATGCGGTTTCCTTTGCGAGTTTGGGTACTCATATCCTATACCTCAGTAATGTTGTAAGTAAGTAATACAACTTGCTCAGAACGGATCTATTCCCGCATGCCGGGATTTCTGGACTCCCTGCTAGAGCCCGACGGCGCCGACCGCCCACCAGAGCAGCAGCGCCACCACGAGGCACATCGGAATGTTCCTCGTCTTGGCCACGACGAGGATCGCTCCTGCCACCCCCACAACCTCCGGCGACGGCGGTACCAGGTTCGACACCCCGTCCTCGCCGAGCATCGCCGGCATGGTGATCGCGGCAAAGGCCGCCGGACCGACGTACCGCAGAGGTGCATCGGTCCATGCGGGCAACGTGATGTGCTCACCAAAGAGGAGGAACGCACCCCGCATACCGAACGTGACAGCGCCCGCGACGATGAAGACGATCCAGGGTGTCATCGCGTCTCCAGAAGGTGTTCCGCCCACGCACCGGCCGCGGCCCCGGCCAGCAGTGCAATCACCACGCCCGTGCCCGGGGGAAGCCCGCGGGTCGCGATGACCACGATGCCTCCGACGATGGCGGCGACGATCCCCGGACGATTCTTTATCGACAGGACCATCAGGCCGGCGAAGAGCACAGCGACTGTGAACCCTACGGGGAAATCGTCGGGCAGGTGGCCGCCGGCGACAATGCCCAGAAAGACGATCGTCTGCCAGATGGTCCAGAAGGTTGCGCCCGCACCGAGCATCGTCCACATGCGTTGGCGGGTTGAAATGGCTTCGCGCTGCATCTCGTCGATCGCGAATACCTGATCGGTTAGCCAATACGAGCCGAGGACGCGGAACCATGCGGGAAC
>SHLQ01000241.1 GCA_004282895.1 Acidimicrobiales bacterium | reverse complement strand
CTGGGGCGCACTCCCCTGGGACACTACGTGTTCGGTTGCCAGGCGCCGGACGCTGGAAACATCGAGATCCTCTATCTTCACGGCACGACGGAGCAGAAAGCGACGTTTCTCCGACCACTGGTCGCCGGCGAGACCCGTTCGTGTTTCGCGATGACGGAGCCCGAGATGCCGGGTTCGAATCCGGTGATGCTGGCGACGACGGCAACGGTCGATGGCAACGACTACGTCATCTCGGGGCAGAAGTGGTATTCGACGGCCGCTGACGGTGCGAGCTTTGCCGTGGTGATGGCGGTGACCGATCCGGAGGCGCCGCCGCACCTGCGCGCCAGCATGCTGATCGTGCCGACGGATGCTCCGGGCTTTGAGCGGGTGCGGAACATCAGGGTCATGGGCCACGCGGGCGAGGGCTACTTCAGCCACTCAGAGATCCTGTTCCATGCCTGCCGGGTGCCCCGGGAGAACCTGCTGGGCGCTGCGGGCCAGGGCTTCGTCATCGCCCAGCAGAGGCTGGGGCCGGGGCGAATCCACCACACGATGCGTTGGCTGGGAATCGCGTCGCGAGCCTTCGACCTGATGTGCGAGCGGGCCGTCGAGCGAAGGATCTCTCCGGGCAAGACGCTTGCCGACCGCGAAGTCGTGCAGACGTGGATCGCCGAGTCGAAGGCCGACATTGCTGCGGCGCGAGCGCTGACCCTCAAGACGGCGTGGACGATCGAGCAGCAAGGCTGGAGGGCGGCGCGCCAGGACATCTCGATGATCAAGTTTCTCGTCGCCGGCGCCATGAATCGCGTCGTCGATCGCGCGCTTCAGGTCCACGGCGGCCTCGGCATGACCGACGACACGCCACTGGCGTTCTTCTACCGTCACGAACGAGCGGCACGAATCTATGACGGTCCCGATGAGGTGCAGAAGCTGTCGCTGGCGCGGCGGGTGTTGAAGGAGTATCGGGACAAAGCCTGAGGGCGCGAGCCTCTGCGAAGAGCGGTCGGCGGGGAGTTCACCATGCCCCTTGCCTCGAGACCCGAGGCAGTCCTGTCGAGGTACCATCTTCTCGATGCCCCTGGCCGATGAACCGCGCGCCGTCCGCCCCGACGACGAGCTCGATATCGCTGCGGTCGAAGACTACCTGCGGAGGGTCGTTCCCGATCTCGAGGGCGCGCTCGAGGTACGGCAGTACCCTTCCGGCGCCTCGAATCTGACCTACCTGCTGACGATCGGCGAGCGAGAGCTCGTGCTGCGCCGCCCGCCGGTTGGCACCAAGGCGAAGTCGGCCCACGACATGGGTCGCGAGGTCCGGGTGATGACGGCGCTTCGAACGTCGTTTCCGTACGTGCCGGAGGTCGTCGCGTTCTGTGAGGACCACTCGGTGCTTGGCTGTGATTTCTACGTCATGGAGAGAATTCCGGGGATCATCTTGCGGCGCGAGCTGCCGCGCGGTCTGGTGTTGTCGGAGCCGGAGACGCGGCAGCTCTGCACCAATGTGCTCGACCGCTTGATCGAGCTCCATACGCTCGACTACCGAGCTGCGGGGCTAGGCGACTTTGGGAAGCCGGAAGGGTACGTCGAACGTCAGATCCGGGGCTGGAGCGACCGCTATGTCAAGGCGCGTACGCCGAATGCGCCAAGCTACGAAAAGATCATCGAGTGGCTCGTCGAGCGCATGCCAGGGGAGGTGCGCCACTCGGTCATCCACGGCGACTTCCGTTTCGACAACGTGGTGCTCGACAGCAACGACCCGTTCAGAGTGGTCGGCGTCCTCGACTGGGAGATGGCCACGATTGGTGATCCGTTGATGGACCTCGGCAACAGCCTGGCCTACTGGATCGACGGCGACGATCCGCTCCTGTTGAGGATATTCCGACTGCAGCCGACCCATCTGCCCGGGATGTTCTCGCGTGACGAGGTCATCGATTACTACCTCGAGCGAACCGGGATCAGCTGCGACGACTTCACCTTCTACCGCGTCTACGGCGTGTTTCGGCTGGTGGTGATCATGCAGCAGATCTACTACCGCTACCACCACAAGCAGACGAGCAACAAGCGGTTCAAGAAGTTCATCTGGCTGGTGAAGTATCTCCACCGCTACTTGAAGAAAGAGATCAAGCGGCGCTGAGGCAGCCAGGCCTCGGGACAGAGTTGGGGCTCGAGGCTCACCCCGATTCCGGTAGATTGCCTGACGAAGGAGACCGGCCCATGATCTTCCTGACCTTCGTACAGGACAACGAGCTGCATCTCGGCGTGAAAGGGGACGCGGGGATCGTCGATCTGACCGAGACCGCGAGGAGCCGGCTTGGCCGAGCCCTGGGTATTCCTCGGAGTCCTGCCAATCTGTTTGCGCTCGGGCTCGACGCCGACAGGAGAGTCGAGATGCTGCTGGCGGAGCTGGACCCGAGCGCCTGCCTGCCGCGCCAGGAAAAACAACTCCAACTCGGTCCACCGGTCCCTCATCCCGGCAAGATCGTCTGCGTCGGCCGCAACTATCGCAAGCACGCCCAGGAGATGGACGCGGACGTGCCTACGGAGCCGCTTTTGTTCAGCAAGTACGCTAACGCCATCGCCGCTTCGGGCGACGCCGTCGACATCTCTGGCCTCGAGCAGGTTGATTACGAGGCCGAGCTGGCGGTCGTCATCGGCAAGCGAGGGAAACACATCGCCGAAACGGATTCGTTGGCCCACGTACTCGGCTACGCGAACGCCAACGATCTGAGCGATCGAGCCCTTCAATACCGATCGAGTCAGTTCCTGATCGGCAAGAGCCTGGATGGGTTTCTGCCGCTCGGGCCATATCTCGTGACCGCGGACGAGGTCGGCGATCCGCAGGATCTGCCGATTCGCGGTTGGCTCAACGAGGAGCTCCGCCAGGAGAGCCACACGTCGCTCATGGTCTTCTCCGTCGCTGAGATCGTGAGCTACGTGAGCCGCTTCATGACGCTCGAACCGGGCGATCTCATCCTCACCGGGACGCCGGAGGGGGTCATCAAGGGTAGGAAGGACAAGGCATGGCTGAAGCCGGGCGATGAGTACCTGGTCGAGGTCGGACCCCTGGGAAGGCTGCGGACGAAGTTCGAGGCAAGGGCATAGGGTTCCGAGGTCGCGACCAGCCTGGATCCTCGGGGCGATCGGTTCGGTACCGATGTTTCGTTGGAAGCCCGTATAATTCGCCTCGCCGATTTGCAATCCACCAATCCTCAATCGAGAAGGAGAATCGATATGCAGAACACCACTCGTCTGATTGCCGTCGCTCTGGCGATGACGGCCATGGCCGTTGGCGCTGCTGGCCTTGCCATGGCGCAAGACCTCCATCCGTCACGTCGTCCGAGCCCGATGGGCATGGCGCGGATCACCGTTGACGATACCTATATGCGTGTCGTCTACAGTCGCCCCTACAAGCGCGGCCGCGACAACATTTTCGGCACCGAGGCGTCGGACGCTCTCGTGCCGTACGGCAAGATCTGGCGCACCGGCGCCAACGAGGCAACCGAGTTGACGGTGACGGGTGACGTCATGGTCGGTGATCAGAAGCTGGCAGCCGGTACATACTCGCTCTTCACGGTCCCCGGCCCGGAGAGCTGGACCGTCCACATCAACTCGGCGCTCGGCCTCTCCGGCACGGGTCGTTTCGTCGACGGCAAGTTCACTCCGGTCGACATTCCGGCGAGCGACGTCGTCGTGGCGACCGCCGCGGTCGGTACGCTCGAGGAAGAGGTAGAGCAGTTCACGATCGCCTGGAAGGCCGCCGATGGCGGAGCTGACATGTGCCTGCAGTGGATCACCACGGAGGTCTGCGTTCCCTTTCGCAAGTAGCGCTGAAGTCTGACGAACAAAACCACCGCAACTGCGGTTGCGCAGAAGACACGTCTGTCAACTCACAAGACACGGTTCCACGAGACATCGGCGACCAGATCGACGATGTGGAGTCGAGTCAGAAGATCTCGAGAGGAGTTCAACCGAATGCGAAGAACCAAAGCCATAGCGATTGCGGCGATTGTCGCGCTCGTCGTTGTGGGCACACCGGCCGACGCCGGCCATCATGAAGGCGAGGAAGCGGCCATGATGGACGGCTTCACCGCCGACCTCATCAACAACATCAAGGACACGGAGAAGAAGCTCGTGGCCCTCGCGGAGGCGATGCCGGCCGACATGTACGGCTGGGCACCGTCGGTCGAAGTCCGCACCTACAGCGAGACCCTGATTCACGTCGCCGGCGCCAACCTTTTCATTCCCGTGGCGCTCGGCGCAGCACCGATGGAAGGGCTCGACACGAGCGAGAATCCGATGGCCGTGATGCAGAAGATGGAGGCGGAGATCACCGCCAAGGACGACGTCGTGGCCAAGCTCAAGAAGTCGTTCGCCTACGTCTACGAAGCTCTGCCGACGATCGCCGATCTCGACGAGAAGGTCGAGCTCTTCGGACCGCCGGCGTCGAAGCGTTCCTACTTTCTGATGCTTCAGGGACACGCGCAC
>SHLQ01000240.1 GCA_004282895.1 Acidimicrobiales bacterium | reverse complement strand
GTCTTCGGCCACCTTCGAGGCAACGACGATGCCGTGACGCTGTTCCGGGTCCAGGCCGCGAATGGTGGCGACGCCGGCGTCCTCGTTGATGACTTCCGACGTCGGTCCACACTCGACGATCAACGGTCCGACGCGCTTGCGGATCGAGACCTGCACCGACGTGGCGTCGACCGCGAACGCTTCGACGGAAGGTGCCGTGCTGAACGGCGGACGGATCGGCATCAGTCGAGTGCTGCCGGTAGGCATTCCTGCACCCGAGCCCGGAAGTCACGATTGACCCGCAGCCGTTCAAGATGCTGGTCGAGCTGTTTCTGGGCCTGAGGAAGTTCCCGATCGGCGAAGAACTCGATGACCGCCGCTGAGGTGTCTTGGTCGGACAACGCGCGAACGCCGTTGAGCATCCGCACGATCGTGTTGGTCGGGAACAACGCGTTGAGTTTGTCCCAGTTCTGCTGGATGACGTGCCAAATTGCGGGGCCATGCTCGCGATGGGAAAGCGCCTGCGCAAGAACGAACGGTGCGTTCTGCGAACGAATCGATCCGTCCAGCGCCATGATGGCCACTCGATCGAGGTGATCGGCACCCGGGAACGCCGGCAGTGAATAGAGGTATCGGATCTCGTCCTGGGGGCTGTCGGCGTCGTGGAAACGTCGGCTGAAGTCCTCGAAGTCGTCGTCGTTGCCGTTGTGGGCCACGATCCGTACTGCGGCGGATTTCAGTTCGGCGTCCGCCTGCTGGTCGGTCAGCACCCCGCGCTCCCATGTCGTCCCCGATCGTTCCGGCGGTGGCGAACAACGTGCCGCGAAGTTGTCGGGTGCGATCACTTTCCTCCGAAGCAACCTCCATTCCGAGACCGTCCCGTGCCGGCGTGAGCAAGCGCTGCACCCACGCCGCGAACGGCGCAAGTGAGTCGTCGGGTGCAACGTGGTGAAGGAAGCCCAGGGATCTGACGATCTTCTGCCAGACGGACACATCGTCCTCCTGTGCGTACCCCTCCAACAGTCGAAGGTAGGCGGGAAGATCGAGTGTGCCGGCAAGTGTCAGAGCCCACGCATCGTCGACCAACCCGAATCGCTCGATGGCCGGCAGATCCTGGGTGCCCGACGTGCCGAGGGCGGTGAGTCGCTCACCACCAAGGTTCACGCGGTAGAACCCGCGGCCTTCCGCATTGAGGGTCGAGACGTCCGTCGCGGGAACCGGTAGCGCCTCCTGCCGCTGGTCGAGCTCGATGAGATGTTCGTCACCGTTCTCGGTCCGTAGATGAATCGGGACGTACCAGGTGGAATCGTTGGCCAGATCGCCGTAGGAGAACCGCGTCTGCTCGATCCCCGTTTCGGTGAGAGTGATCACCGGATGGCCGCCTTGGAAGATCCACGTCTCCATCCAACGTCTGACCGGTCGACCAGCAACCTCCTCGAGTGCGTCCCAGAGGTCGTGCGTATCGGTGTTGGCGAATTCGTGTTGGCGCAGGTAGTGGCGGATGCCATCGCGGAACACCTCCTCACCCAGCCACTGTTCGAGCATGCGCACGACGGCCGCACCTTTTTCGTAGGTGAGCTGGTCGAACATGCCTTCCGCGTCGTCGGGTGAGTGGACGGGATATTCGATCGGACGGGTTGCCTCGAGGCTGTCGACATCGAACGCCTCGCTGCGACCGATGCCGAACGAGGTCCACCGTTCCCATTCGGGGCGAAACTTGTCCGTGGCCTTCAGTTCCATGAAGGTGGCGAACGCTTCGTTCAGCCAGATGCCATTCCACCATCCCATCGTGACGAGATCACCGAACCACATGTGGGCCAGTTCGTGATTGACCACATCGGCGACGTTCTGAAGTTCCGGTTGTGTCGCCTCATCGGGATCGACGAGCAGAAGGATCTCGCGGTACGTCACGCAGCCGAGGTTTTCCATCGCCCCCATGGCGAAGTCCGGCAGCGCGATCATGTCGAGCTTGCCGGACGGGTACTCGATGCCGTAGTACTCCTCGAAGTAGCGGAGCGCAGCGACGGCCACCTCCAGGGCGAACGCGGTGCGGCCACCCTGCCCGGGGCGGTGCACGATACGCACCGGCACGTCGCCCGCCCACGCCGTCTCGGAGACCTCGAGTGGCCCGACGACGAACGCCACGAGATAGGTGGACATGACCATGGTCGTCTCGTAGGCGACGGCGACCTTGCCACTCGACCGCTCCACCCGTGAAAGTTCGGCGCCGTTGCTGATGGCCATCATGTCCGGATCGACCACAAGTGATATGGCAAACGTGGCTTTGAAGTCGGGTTCGTCCCAGCACGGGAAGGCCCGTCGAGCGTCCGTGCTTTGAAACTGGGTTGTAGCGATGGTGTGTTCGACGCCGTCGTCGTCATGAAAGGTCGAACGATAGAAACCCTTCAGCTGGTCGTTGAGCTCGCCCGTGAAACTCGCCTGCAGTTCGATGGGTCCCGGTGATCGGGCAGTGTCGAAGGTGATCGTCAGTCGTTCACTTGCGGGATCGACTGTATACGCCACATCCGCGCCGTCGATGCGTACGTCGCGAAGATCGAGGTCCGCGCAGTTGCAGACCAGTCGGTCGGTTGCCTCCATCACCTCGGCCGAGATTGTCACGTGGCCATGGAACGAATGTTTCTGGATGTCGGGCTCGATCTCGAGCGCGTAGTGCCGGGGAAGAATGTCGCGGGGCAGCCGATGATTCATTTCGGTTCTTTTCTGGATCGGGCGTTCGCCGATGGTACCGTTCCCTGCCGTGCCCCACGGGGCAACTCGGCCCAAGGATCCGGAGTGTTCATGAGAGCTGCAACTGTCGTCGGTGTGGGCAACGCGATCGTCGACGTCATCGGGCAGGTTGGGCACGACTTCATCGACGAGTTCGGGCTGACAAAGAGCGCCATGACACTTATCGACGAGGATCGCGCGAATGCGTTGACGGACGCGATGCCTCACGGCGAAATGGCGTCAGGTGGATCGGCTGCGAACACGATGGTCGGGGTCTCCTCGTTTGGGGAGCAGTCGGCGTACATGGGCAAGGTGCGCGAGGATGAGATCGGCGCGGCGTTCATCCGCGACATTCGCTCGGCGGGGGTCCGCTACGACGTGGCTGCCGCGTCATCGGGAACAGCCACGGGCCGCTGTTTGATCCAGGTGACCCCGGATGGTGAGCGAACCATGAACACCTTCCTTGGGGCCTCTTCGATGCTGACCGTCGATGATCTCGATGAGGAACTCATCGGCCGAGCAAGCGTGTTGTACTGCGAGGGCTACCTGTGGGATCTGGAAGCAGCGAAAGAAGCCATTCGGACTGCGATGGACATGGCGCACGAGAACGGCGTCACCGCATCCTTCACCCTTTCGGATTCGTTCGCCGTCGACCGCCACGGCGCGGAGTGGCCCGATCTGATCAGCGATCGCGTTGACCTCCTGTTCGGCAACATCGACGAAGCCACGGCGATCACGGGTACCGAGACGCTGGAACAGGTCATCGAGGCCGTGCGTCACATGACCGAGACCGCGTGTATCACGATGGGTCGTGAGGGTTCCGCGATCATCACCGCTCAAGACGTGATCCACGTGCCGATCGTCGACGTCGCGGAACGGGTGGATACAACCGGCGCAGGCGACCTGTACGCGTCGGGCGTGCTTGCCGGTCTTGCGCAGGGCCGTGATCTGGAGACCTGCGGATACATGGGCAACTGTGCCGCCGCGGAGATCATCGGCCACATCGGGGCCCGCCCCCTCGTGAATCTTGCGGAGCATTGTCGTTACTAAAACCCGTCCCGTACCGGTGGCCACTGGTTGTTACTCACGGGTAAGGTTCTGTCGTGCGCTGCCGAAAACGGTAGAAGGACCAGGACGAGGGAGCCGGATATGACGATGACCGACCCGAATGCGATCGATGTGAACGATCCCGACCGCATTCTCGAGATCACCCGGGCCAATGTTGACCCCGACGAAGTCGTCCATGCGGTCAAAGACAACGCGGACGCGCTGTTCACCTGGGACTACACCAAAGGACAGCGAGCGGCGCTCGACAAGTTGTACGAGAAGGCCAAGACGTCGCAGTGGAACGGCACGACGGATCTCCCCTGGGACACCGACGTCGACCTGGAGCGGTTCGAGCCAACCCTTGATCCGTTGGAGCAGGCCTACTACTTCGACAACCCGGATTCGCCCATCAATCACATGGACGAAAAGACCAAGGACGAGCTCAACATGGAGTCGTTCAAGTGGCTGCTCAGCCAGTTCCTGCATGGTGAGCAGGGTGCGCTCCTGTGTACGGCGAAGATCGTCGAGACCGTGCCGTGGATCGACGCCAAGTATTACGCCGCGACACAGGTCGTGGACGAAGCCCGCCATGTCGAGGTGTTCTCCCGGTACATCACCGAGAAGCTCGACGGTGGGTATGGCATCAACACCCACCTCGGTGTCCTGCTCGACGACATCATCAACGACAGCCGCTGGGACATGACCTACCTGGGCATGC
>SHLQ01000069.1 GCA_004282895.1 Acidimicrobiales bacterium | reverse complement strand
AGATCATCGACCTCGACCTCCAGCGACGCCGCATCAGCCTGTCGATCAAGCAGGCTGCTGAAGGTGGTGTTGTTGCTGCGGAATACCAGGAGCACTTCGGCGAACACGCCTACGACGATCAGGGCAACTACATCGGCGCTGAGTACAGCGAAGCTCAGGAAGCGTGGGAGGAGTACTTCGCCGAGCAGGGCGTGGACGCCCCGGTTCCCGGCGGTACCGAGGAAGAGCTCGAAGCAGCAGCTGCGGCCGAACCTGCGGTCGCTCCGGCCGAGGATGCGGAGCCTGCCGCCGACGCGTAGCCGCATCACACCAACCCGAAACGAACCGCCGTCCCGATGGGGCGGCGGTTCTGCTTTTGCAGGCGTCTTCAAATTCGACGAGCTTCTGCTCAACTACCGCGTCCAACGACCGACAACTTTCATAACGGAACAAGTGACCAAATGGTCGAACAAACGAGGTTGTCGTGGGATCGCGAAAGATACTGATGTTGATTGGCTCCATTCTGATTGGAGCGCTGGCGGGTTTCCTGCTTCTGAACTATGTACAGAACGTTGAGGGGGAGATCCGACAGGATGCACAGCGGGTTCCTGTCTGGGTGATCGCCCAGGAGATCCCTGCAGGCACGACTGCATCCGACGTGGTGCGCACCGGCCGTCTCGAGCAACGAGAGATCGAAAGCAACTTCCGACCCGACAATGCGGTCACCGACCTCTCCCAGATCCAGGGACGAGTTGCGGTGGCGAACCTGGCGACCAACCAGGTGTTGGTCCAGGGTCTGTTCGCTGATCCCGAGGTCGTCGAAACGACCTTCGCTGACCTGGTCCAGTCCGATCAGATTGCGATCTCCATCACCGTTCCGAAGAACCGTGCTGTCGGCGGCTTCGTCGAACCGGGCGACTTCGTGGACATCATCACGCTCGGTGAGCCGTTCCAAAGCGAGCTCGGCGACGAAGATGCCTTCGACGCCGCCGCTCGTCAGACCCCCTACTCCCGTCCCGCCCGATTCCTTTACCGCGGTGTTCGCATCATCGGTGTGAACGGCCGCCTCGTTGGTGACGGCATCCCCGGCGCCGAAGATGAGGTCGTAGTCGCCCAAGATAGCGAGGAGGGTGGCATGAACATCACACTCGCCATTCCCGCCGACGCAGCTCAGCGTCTTCTCTCCGTCCCGGAGTCCAACCTCGTGCTCGCACTCCTGCCAGATGCCTGGGAGCCGGTCGCGCAGGCCAACATCGTCTACGAGGACTTCCTCAGTGACGCTCCTCTCCCCGGCGAGCTCCCCTCACTGGTTACGCCGTACGGCCGCACCGGATTCGTCGACCTCTTCGCTGAGGCCGCCGAAGCGGAGGCCGAGCAGAGCCTTGATCAGAACCTCGAGGACGAACTCTTCGATTCTCTGGCGGATCAAGCAGCAAACACCGACGACCCCAGCGATGAGGGATAATCACAATGGCAGCAATTGACTTCCACGCCTCAGAGGGAGGATCGGCGCCGCTCGCAGTAGCAGTCGTCGAAGAAGTTCCCTCCGTGCGCGTCGACCTGGAAGAGAGGCTTGGCCCGGGTGTAACCGGGTTTGAGCGTCTCGAAGACGTCATGGGACGTTTGAACGGCAGCCCTGTGGTTGTTGTTCTCGGCCCATCGTGTTCGAGTGCAGAAGTTCTCGGCGCGGTCGACCGGAACCTCAGCGGCCGTCCGGACGTTGGCACGGTGCTCGTCGCTGACGAACTGTCCACGACGATCCTGCAGCTCGCGCTCCGTTCGGGTGTCAAGGACGTTCTCACGCTTCAGGGCGACACTCTTCAGATCGTCGAAGCGATCGAGCGAGTAGGAGAGAGTCTGCGGCCCACCGCGGCTGCTCCGCTGGCGCCGATCACCGATGGTGGGGACGGCGAAACCAATCGGGCTCGCGTCACCACCGTATTCAGCACGAAGGGTGGATCCGGCAAGTCAGTCATTGCGACCAACCTCGCCGTTGTTCTCGCCGAGCGTTCGGAAGGACCGGTGTGTCTGGTCGATGCTGACCTGCAGTTCGGTGATGTCGCCGTGATGATGAAGTTGGCCCCAAGCCACACGATCGTGGATGCCGTTAGCAACATCGATCGCCTCGACCCATCGTTGCTTGAGAGCTTGTTGTCCACTCATGAAGCGTCTGGTCTGCGAGTTCTGCCCGCGCCGCTTGAGCCAGCTTTCGCCGATCAGATCGGTGCGCCAGAAATGGTGAAAATCATCGAGGTGCTTCGCCGCTTCTGCAGTCACGTAGTCATTGATACCCCTGCGTACTTCAACGACGTGGTACTCGGGCTGGTCGAAGTGTCCGACGATGTCCTGCTTGTTGCGGGTATGGATATTCCAAACATCAAGAACGTGAAGATCGGCCTTCAGACGCTGCGTCTTCTGAACACGCCGATGGAGAAGCTCCGGCTGATCCTGAACCGTGCGAACTCGAAGGTGAAACTCGACATCGGTGGTGTTGAGCGAACCCTTCAGGTGCAGGCCGAGGCGCTGATCCCCAGCGACGTGGTCGTGCCCCAATCAGTGAACAAGGGTGTTCCCTTTGTGCACTCCCATCCGAAGAGTGGCGTCGCCAAGTCCATTAGGGCACTGGCTGATCTGCTCAGCGACGCCGACGTTGAGGCTCGCCGCAAGCGGGGCTGACGCTCCACCAACAATCAACTTTCGTACACGGTGATCGAGGAGATTCAGGATGTCGCTCTACCAACGGCTATCAGAGGTGCAAGGCGGAGGCGGTCAAGACGGACCGGTTGATGCCGCAGCACAACAACAGCAACACCAGGCTGCACAACAGCAGCAGGCCGTTAGTGCCGCTCAGGAGCTTCGCCAGCGGGTGCACAGCCGGCTGATCGAGGACCTCGGGTCGACGCTGTATGACAGCGACATGCCCGAGAGCGAGCTCAAGACGCTCGTCTACGGCAAGCTCGAGCAAGCGGTCGCCGACGAGCGGGTTCCGCTGTCGATGGCCGACAAGCAGCGGCTCATCGAGTCGATTGCCAACGACGTGTTGGGCTACGGCCCGATCGATCCCTTGCTCCATGACGAGTCCGTATCGGAAATCATGGTCAACGGACCTGACCAGGTCTATGTGGAACGCGCCGGCAAGCCTGGGCTCGCCCCCGTCCGTTTCCTCGACGAGGATCACCTCCGTCGAGTCATCGAGAAGATCGTCGCGCAGGTCGGCCGTCGTATCGACGAGTCGTCACCGTTGTGTGATGCCCGTCTTCCCGATGGCTCCCGTGTGAACGCGGTCATCCCGCCGCTCGCGATTGGTGGACCCTTCCTCACGATTCGTAAGTTCTCCAAGGACCCGCTCGGCATCGAGGACCTCATCGGCTTCGGCACGTTGACCCCGGCATCGGCCCGCTTCCTGCAGGCCTGTATCGTCGGCAAGCTCAACGTCATCATCTCCGGTGGTACCGGTTCTGGTAAGACGACCACGCTCAACGTCATGTCCTCGTTCATCCCTGAAGGTGAGCGAGTCATCACGATCGAGGATGCAAAGGAACTGCAGCTTCGTCAGGACCACGTGCTCTGCATGGAGTCGCGGCCCCCGAACGTTGAGGGCAAGGGCGAAGTTTCCATCCGTGAGCTCGTGAAGAACTCTCTCCGTATGCGGCCCGACCGCATCGTCGTTGGTGAGTGTCGTGGCGGAGAAGCGCTCGACATGTTGCAGGCCATGAACACGGGCCACGACGGCTCGCTGACCACGGTGCACGCCAATACCCCCCGAGATGCCCTGACCCGTATCGAAACGCTGACCATGATGGCGGGCTACGACCTGCCCGTGAAGGCGATCCGTGAGCAGATGTCTTCAGCGGTTGACCTGATCATTCAGATCGGCCGTCAGCGGGATGGTTCTCGCAAGATTTCCCACATCACCGAGGTCCAAGGTATGGAGGGTGAGGTCATCATTCTCCAGGACATCTTCCTCTTCGACTTCGCCGCAGGCGTTGGTGATGACGGCAAGCTGCTCGGCACCTTGCAGCCGACCGGCGTTCGTCCGAAGTTCGCCGAGAAGCTGGCCGACCATGGCATCAAGCTTGGCGCTGAGGTGTTCACGCCCAAACGTCCGGGAGGCGCACGATGACCCGGAAGCGCTCCACGCAGGGCCGTTTGCTGGCCGTCGCGTCGATCTTCCTCATGCTCGCGTCGCTGCTTCTGGCAGCGCCGTTGAGTGCACAGGGACCGGAGGAACTCGACGTTCTTCGTGTCGATCTGCGCGGACCGTCCGGCACCGTTGTTGTTCGTCCGGACAGCCCGCCACTGACGACAGACGTCACGGTTGACGTTGACGACACCCCGATCGTTGTCACCGGTCGTTTCGCGGCGCAGTCGCGGCTCGACACCTACACCGTGTTGATTGTCGACGACTCGACCACCGCCGATCTGGTCGCCGGTATGTCCGCTGTACGTGACGCCGCACTCCGCTACCTCGACACCCTTGACGCGGACACCCGCGTGATGCTGGTTCGTGGTGGCGGCGGCAACCCCGAGGTTGAGGCCCTGGTCCCCTTCACGGTCGACCACCAGTCGATCGCACAGGAAATCCGCGAGATGCGACCTGCCGGCGGAGCGGTGCTTTGGAATTCCATCGCTCGCTCGGCCGATTCGTTCGAGGGCACCACCAGTGATGCCATCCGCAACGTGGTTGCGGTTGTTGCCAGCCCCGGTTCGGCATCGACGATTCCCCCGGCGATCGCCAAGGGCAACCTGCTCAACGCCAACGCCGCATTGACCGTGATTGCCCCGCAGGCGGTAAACACCGACCTCAGCGCATTCGAGACCGTTACCAACGAGGTCAACGGCAGCGCGATGTTCCGTGCTGACGGCACTGTCACCTTTGCGGAGAATGCGGCCCAAGCCGGCCGGTTCCATCAGGGAACCGTGGTCGCCGAGTTCAACTCGTCCACCATCACTGCCGAGACCTCGGCCGCGATCATCACCTTCGAAGGTCAGAGTCGTCGAGTACGCGTCGCCGCAGGTCAGCTTGCGGCCGGCGAGGGTCTCGAACCAGCCGCACTCATCACGACAAGCCGTTTCGACGTGCTCCGGGGTGACACGGTTCTGCTCGGCGCCATCGCCATGGGTGTTGTTGCGGCGCTGCTGTTCAGCTTCGCCATGCTGCAGATCTTCGCTGGTAATGACAACTCGCTGAACTCTACGCTTGCGCTTTACTCCGCGGATGAGACCTCCGAGGAGCAACGAGCTGCGGACGATGCCTTTGCCTCAGTCCGATCGAAGATTGTTGAACAGGTGGTGGAGCGCGCAGAATCCGCAGCCGCCTCCCAGGGCAAACTCGCCACGACGACGAAAATGCTTGAGAAGGCCGAGATCCCGATGCGAGTCGGCGAGGCCATGGCCGTGCAGATCGGCATCATCATGGTTTCGGTCGCCGTCGGCTTCTTGATGACGAAGACCCCCGTGATCGCTCTCTTGTTCGCCATTCCGGCGGCGATTCTGCCGTCCAGCTACGTGAAGTTCCGCGTCAAGCGTCGCAAGAAGAAGCTGGAAGCGCAGCTGCCCGACACGTTGAATCTTCTGGCCAGCACGCTGAAGGCCGGTTACAGCTTCATCCAGGGCATCGACGCCGTGGGTTCAGAGGCCGAAGAGCCCCTGGCGGGCGAGTTCCGTCGCACGGTGAACGAGGCTCGCCTGGGTAGGGACATCGACGATGCGCTCGACGACCTGGCTGAGCGCGTGGATTCGATCGACCTTCTCTGGGCCGTCGTGGCCATCAAGATCCAGCGTGAGGTCGGCGGTAACCTCGCCGAGCTTCTCACCACGGTCGCCGACACGATGATCGCCCGAACCCGCCTTCGGGGCGAGGTGCGGGCACTTACGGCCGAGGGTCGGATGTCCGCAATGATCCTGCTGTTCCTGCCGATCGGTGTCGGTTTGGCCATGTATGCGATGAACAAGGAATACATCGCGACGTTGTGGAGTGGCACGTACGGCTACATCGCTCTTGGTGTGGCTGCGGTCGGCATGATTTCGGGAAGTTTGTGGATGCGCAAGATCATCGACATCAAGGTTTGAGCTAGAGACGCGTGGAGTTCTGATGGATCTGGAAACAGTTACAAGTTTTGGCCCCGAGGTTGGTGTTGGCCTTGCCGCACTGGCAATCGCCGGCGTTGTCTTCACGGTTCTTGCACGGTTCGCGGAACGCCGCGAATTGCGAGAGTCGCTGTCGCAGGTCGACGGCTATGACGTCACGGCTGCCGCCGATGCCGGAATCATCGACGAGGGTGAGCTCCAGGGCTCCTTCATGGACCGTATTGGCCGCCTCGTCCTGGGAAACATGGGCTCGCTCGGGAATCGGTTCACGCCGACCGGGTACATCGAGAAAGTTCGCCACCGGTTCGTCCTGGCTGGCCGCGACTCGTCGACTGAGGTCGATCGATTCATGGCGCTTCGTGTGCTGAGTCTGACCGCGGTGCCCTTCGTGTTCGTCTTCTTCTTCATCTGGAATCCCCTCGAGTACACGGGGTTCATGAGGCTGTCCATGTTCGGACTGCTCAGCGGCGTGCTCGTCATGGGTCAGGAAGCGAAACTGAACCGGGCGGTCGAGGAACGGCAGTCAGCCATTCTGCTCGATCTTCCTGATGTTCTTGATCTTCTGACGATCAGCGTCGAGGCAGGGCTCGGCTTCGAGCAGGCACTGGATCGTACGATCGCCACCGTGCCCGGCGCGCTCTCGACCGAGTTTGCCCGCATGTTGGGCGAAACCAGGGCCGGCTCCAGCCGCGCCGACGCAATGCGAGCCATGGATCAACGAATTTCCTTGTCGGAGGTCCGCTCGTTTGTGCTTGCCATTCTTCAGGCGGACACGTTCGGTGTGTCCATTGGTCGTGTGTTGCGGGCGCAGGCCGACGAGATGCGTATTCGCCGTCGTCAGCGGGCACAGGAACAGGCACAGAAAGCTCCTGTGAAGATGCTGATCCCGATGGTGTTCTGCATCTTCCCGTCCCTATTCGTCGTGATCCTCGTTCCGGCGATGATCAACATTTACGAGAACTTCTAAGCCTCAACTATGGGCCGCCAGCACCGATGGAGCTGGACACGGTCAACAAACGTGAAGGAACAATGAGATGACCACGATTCGACTGATGCTCGCAGATGACCATCGGATGCTACGCGAGGGCCTTAGCCGCTCGATGCGTGAAGAAGGATTCGATGTCGTTGCTGAAGCACGCAATGGCGCCGAGGCGGTGCAGTTGGCGGTTCAGGTGAAGCCTGATGTCATCCTCATGGACGTCACGATGCCAGAGCTCGACGGTGTTGAAGCCTGTCGCCAGATCCGGGAGCAGAACTCGACCGCGGCCGTCGTCATGTTGACCATGCACGCCGACCAGGACGTTCTCGCCAATGCCATCCGTGCAGGAGCCTCCGGCTACCTGGTCAAGGATTGCTCGACGAACGAGATTGCCTCCGCAGTTCGTATGGCCGCTGCTGGCGACACCGCACTGTCGCCCCAGCTAGCCGCCACGATGTTGGACGAGGTCCGTCGTATGGACCAGCCCGTTCCCGAGCAGGAGCGTGTCGTCACCAAGCGGGAAGAGGAAGTGCTTCAGCTGATTGCTGACGGTTGCTCGACTCCCGAGGTTGCTGAGCGTCTGTACATCAGCCAGAAGACGGTGAAGAACCACCTGGCCTCGATTTACCAGAAGCTCGATGCCCGAGACCGCACTCAAGCCGTTCTCTCGGCCGTGCGCATGGGCATTGTCTCTCTCGACTAACCCGGACGACCCAACACCGTCGTGGGTGAACCTCCTGCGACTTGGGGCGTTGTTGTGCTTCGGCGTCATCGTCTTTCTGATGACGGCGTGGGTGCTCTCGGATCCCGCGAAGAACATTCGCACCGATTGGATCGCGTTTGATACCACGGCGGACCGCCTTTTCGACGGTGAGGTGATCTACCGGCCGTACGAGAAGGACGTGGAGAGCCTTCCGTACCTGTACCCGCCGTACGCGCTTTGGCTGGTGCTTCCACTTGCACCGCTTGGCTTCTACGCTTCGTTCGTTGCTTCGGTTTCGCTCAGCCTCGGGTCCACGTTGGCCGCGATTCGTCTCCTCGGACGGCTGGCGCCGTCGGGACTCTTGTCCACCCGTACCGCACTGGTGGTGGCCGGGACGACGGGAGCGACCATTACCTCGGCACTGATTGGTCAGTACAGCGGCTGGTTGGCCCTGGGTATTGCTGCCAGTGCCTACTTCACCGTCCAGAAGCGTCCGTTCGTGGCAGGCGCGTCGCTTGCTCTGTTGTTGCTGAAGCCGTATCTGCTCATCGTCGTCTTGCCGTTCCTCGTCTGGTCTCGATCGTGGAAGATGTTGCGGGGCGCCGTTGTGGCCAGCGGACTGGTTGTGGCGTCATCTCTCGTCTTTGGTCTGAGCGCCTGGAGTGGTTTTCTGGGCAACGCGAACTCGATGTTGGACCTGCAGCGCGAGAACGGCGTTCCGTGGGAGAAAATGGTGACGGCCCACGCGGGGATTGTGAAATGGACCGGGCTGGAGGGTTCGGAAGCGCCATCACTTCTGTTGTGGTTCGTGATTGCGACGGGAATGGGTGTGGTGGTGTTGCGTCGGTGGACGCCGGCCCGGTTCGCCGAATCGCCGCTCTGGGCGTTCGGTGCCCTCGCGCTGTTTCTGGTTGCCGCCAATCTGCGGCTCTACTTCTACGACGGTCTGCTGGTTGCGATCGGTTCGCTGTTGTACTTCCTCGGTGGTCGCCCCGCTGGCGTTCGGCTTCGTCGACTGGGCGGTGTGTCGCTGCTCGTTGCCTGGCTGGGGCTCTGGGGCGGGGTGTGGCTGGAGCTGAACGCACTTGTGCCGGTGGCGTGTCTTGGGTTGATCGTTGCGATGTCAGGGGAAACGGCGACTGAACGAACCACTGCAAACGGGTCAGAGGCCCTATACGGCAAAGCCGAATCGGTGACGATCTCTTAGATAACAATCGGGCCCATGTCGGGCCCTTACAAGGAGAAACCTGACATGAACACCCAGTTTGACGTGCTTTCGATGTGGCTCAAGGCTCACACCAAGTCGGAGCGTGGAGCCAGCATGGTTGAGTACGCCCTTCTCGTGGCGCTCATCGCTGTTATTGCGATTGCTGCTCTTCGTGCGCTTGGTACCCAGCTTTCCACCAACTTCAGCGAGGTCACCTCGGACATCGCGTAAGCGACTCTGAGGCCTCAGTAAGTAAGGAGAGGCGGCCCTTCGGGGCCGCCTCTTCCGCGTTTTCGCTGCAGGGATTGTTGTGCTGCAGGGCTTGCTGCTACGCGGCGAGTGTGTCTCGACCGGGATGTGCCATCACGACACATCTGATCGTGGTTCCTGTTTCGGGGGCGCTTTCGACTTCCATTGAGGCGCCAATGCTGGCGGCCCGCTCTCGCATGCCGACGAGGCCGTAGCTGTCGATGCGGCCGCTTTCTCCAAGGGTGAACCCACGGCCGTCGTCGCTGATCTCTAGGACGCCGGTGGTGCCATCACTTATCCACTTGACATTCAACGTGGTGGCTTCCGCATGGCGTTCGACATTGACCATGGCTTCCTGGGCGATACGCCACAGCTCCCGCTCCTGCATGATTGGGAGGCGCGCGGGGGCGGACATGTCGACGCCGATGGTGAGGCCGGATCGATCGGCGAGTCGGGCGGCGAAGTCCTCGATGGTCTCTTCGAACCCCTTGCCGTCGCTGACGTCGGTTCGGAGGTCCGAGAGTGTGTCCCGAATCTCGCCAATCACTGTTCGTACGTCGGCGCGTAGGCGATGCAGCGGCTCGTCGATGACGTCACCCCGCTCGTGTCCCTTGATCAGGCGGTCGAGCTCGAACGCAAGAAATGCCATCGATTGTCCGATCCGGTCGTGCAGGTCACGAGCGATACGGGTGCGTTCCTCATCGGCACCCATGGTCCGCAGTCGGCCGAACCATCGAGCGTTGTCGACCGCGAGCGCCACGGGGTCCACGAATCCGTTGAACATCTGGATGGTGCGTTCGTCGTAGTGTCCGGTCTCGCTGTGTTCCATGGCGATGAGGCCAATGATCTGGCCGCGAGCGCTCAACGTCGCGTAGAGGCCGCTGCTCGCGTTCTTCGACAGTCCTATGGTGCCCGTGGCGGAAAGGTCGGCGATGTCGACCAGACGATTCTGTGCGATTGCCGTCTTCAGGGGGTTGGGAAGCATGGTTGGACCGAGTCGAAGCTTGAGATCGGTGCCCTCGGACCGCATCACCTGCCACGAGGCGTCGGTCTCGTCGAAGATCAGCAGTGCCACGGCGTCGTAGCTGAAGAGTCCGCGAAGTCTTCCCATCGTGGTGTCGAGCACGTCGTTCAGGTCGAGTGAAGCCGGGAGGGTCTGGGCGACCCGATGCAGTGAATACAGCAGCGAGTTGGCGTCGGTGAGTCGCTCCAGCTGGCTCAGCGCAATGCTGTGTTGGCGGTCGGCCTCACCGGAGATGCGCCGTGCCTGGCCCGCAACGAGCCCGACAACGATCAACACCAATGACCATTGGACGATTTCCTGCGCGACGAGTGTGTTGACACCATTCAGCCACAGATCCAGCGCGGAGGGCAGAAGAGCAGCGATGCCGGCCACACGCGTGGCGTAGCTGTGGCCTCGTGCAAACCCAGCGACAACGATTGGGGTTGCCAGGGCGAAGGCGAATGGGGACAACCAGACACCGGTCACTGCGATGAACCCAACGATCAGGACGACCTCGGCAACGAGCGCACGGTCTCCGGCGGCGCGGTGGTCGAATCGAATTGGATTGAATTTGCGGAAAATGGTTAGCGCCAGGAGCGCGGAGCTGATGACCGCCAGCCGAATGTCACCGTTGACGATGTCGGGTATGGCGAGAACGATGGTCAGCCCCAGGACACCCCACCGGATCACGGAGATGACGTTCTGGAAGACCTCGATGCTGTCCGGGGCCTGCCGGACTCCCTCGGTGTCCACGCCCGTGAGACCGGTTGAGTCGGACTCTCCCACAATCCGGGGAAGCGCCCGCGGTCGGGACGTACGACGCTGGCGCAGGTGTTCGGCCTCGTCGGCGCTGAGTTCAGGGATGTACGGATCTTCCATGGATTCTCGCTGGAGGGTCAACTGACCTATCGGCACATGGGTCAAAAGAATTACGTTTCCCGATACCGTCGGCGTGTGATCGAGTTTGGGCTCACCGGTGGCATCGGATCCGGAAAATCAACGGTTGGGCGCCTGTTGGTGGAACGCGGGGCTGTTCTGATCGATGCGGATCAAATAGTGCGTGACTTGCAACGTCCCGGCGAACTAGTGTTCGATGCGATGGTTGCGCGATGGAGTGATGAGATTGTCATGGACTCGGGCGAGCTCGATCGCTCGGCGGTGGCCTCGATCGTGTTCTCCGACGAGGCGGAACTCGAGGCTCTCAACGCCATCGTGCACCCGGCGGTCGCGGAAGAAACGCAACGCCGACTAGACGAGGTGGCTGATGCCGACGTTGCCGTCATTCACGACATCCCGCTGCTCGTGCAGCCGGGCGGGGAGCTGCTCACCAGCCGCGACGCGCTCGGATGGGCGGGCATCATCGTGGTCGATACCGCCGCCGAACTGGCGATCGCGCGGGTCGTGGCTGAGCGGGGCATGTCTCCAGCCGACGTGGAGGCCAGGGTGAACACTCAAGCGACACGAGAGGAGCGCCGGGCGCATGCGGACTTCGTCATCGACAACTCCTCGAGCCTGACGCACCTCGAAGCGGAGGTCGAGCGTTGCTGGGCGTGGATGAACGACCGGATGTCGTCATGAGCACCTTCGAACACGAGCTGGAGGAATCGCGCCCCTTCGAGATGGAGACCGAGTTCGAGCCGGCGGGGGATCAACCCAAGGCCATCGAATCTCTTGCGGCCGGGATCGAGGCGGGCAACCAGTTCCAGACGCTGTTGGGTATCACCGGCTCCGGCAAGAGTGCGACCATTGCATGGACGATCGAGAAGGTGCAACGGCCGACCTTGGTGATCGCACCGAACAAGTCGTTGGCGGCGCAGCTGGCCAATGAACTGCGGGAGTTCTTTCCCAAGAACCGGGTCGAGTATTTCGTGTCGTATTACGACTACTACCAGCCGGAGGCGTACATGCCTTCGAGCGACACCTACATCGAGAAGGACTCGTCGGTCAACGATGAGATCGACCGGTTGCGCCACTCCGCGACCGCGGCGCTCCTGACCCGACGCGACACAATCGTTGTGGCGTCCGTGTCCTGTATCTACGGCTTGGGGGCTCCGGAGGAGTACGAAGCCCAGCTGCTGGTGCTGCGCGCCGGTCAGGACATCGACCAGCGGGACATTCTGCGATCGCTCGTCGACATGCAATACGAACGCAACGACATGAATCTGGTGCGCGCGAAGTTCCGGGTCCGAGGGGACACGATCGAGGTGCATCCCGCCTACGACGAAACCGTGGTTCGCATCGAGATGTTCGGTGACGAGATCGAACAGATCACGCGGGTGGATCCGTTGACGGGTGAACGACTCGAAGAGCTCGATCAGGTGGAGATCTTCGCGGCAACCCATTACGTGGCTGGCGAAGAGCGACTGCGGCGCGCCGTCATCGGTATCGAAGCCGAGCTCCAGGAGCAGCTCTCGACGTTCCAGGACGAGGGCAAGATGCTCGAGGCCCAGCGGCTACGCATGCGCACGCAGTACGACCTGGAGATGATGGCGGAGGTCGGCTACTGCAATGGCATCGAGAACTACTCGATGCACATCGATGGCCGCGAGTCGGGCGACAAGCCCTACACCCTCCTCGACTACTTCCCCGACGACTATCTGATGGTCATCGACGAGTCCCATGTGGCGGTTCCCCAGCTCCACGGCCAGTACGCCGGTGATCGCAGTCGCAAGGATGTGTTGATCGAACATGGTTTCCGGTTGCCTTCGGCGGCCGACAACCGGCCACTCCGTTTCGATGAGTGGCGCGACATGGTGAACCAGGTGGTGTTCCTGTCGGCGACGCCGAGCGCGTACGAGCTCGACGTCTCCGAGCAGGTGGTCGAACAGATTGTGCGGCCCACCGGCCTGGTCGACCCCGAGGTCATTGTGAAACCGACGAAGGGCCAGATCGACGACCTGGTCGATCTCATCCGAGAGCGCGCAGACCAGGACCAGCGGGTGTTGGTGACGACGCTGACGAAGAAGATGTCTGAAGACCTCACCGACTATCTGCTCGAGCTGGGCATGCGGGTGCGGTACCTCCACTCGGAGGTGGACACGCTCGAGCGCATCGAGATTCTGCGTGACCTGCGTCTCGGCGAGTTCGACGTGTTGGTTGGTATCAACCTGCTGCGGGAGGGCCTCGACCTGCCCGAGGTTTCGCTGGTGGCGATTCTCGATGCCGACAAGGAAGGGTTCCTTCGCAGCGAGACCTCCCTCATTCAGATGATCGGACGCGCCGCCCGAAACGTCGATGGCCAGGTGGTCATGTATGCCGATCAGGTGACGGACTCGATGCAGCGGGCGATCAGCGAGACGATGCGGCGTCGCGGGGTTCAGCTGGCATACAACGAGGAGCATGGCATCAACCCGCAGACCGTCCGCAAAGCGGTCACGGACATCCTTTCGATGTTGCGCCCGGCGTCCGAGCAGGTGGCTCCGACTCCCGGTGACGGCAAACGAAAGAGCTCACTCGACAAGGCTCGACGCGATCTCACGGTCGACCTCGGTGGACCGGACGACCTCGAGCGTCTCATCCTCACGTTGGAAGAGGAGATGCACGACGCCGCGACCGAGTTGAAGTTCGAATACGCTGCGAGGCTCCGGGACGAGGTCAAGGACCTCAAGCGCGAGTTACGGGAGATGGTGTAGGCAGATGGCAGAACGTTTGGTCGTGCAGGGCGCGCGCGAGCACAACCTTCGTAACGTCGACATCGACCTTCCCCGCGACAAGCTCGTGGTCTTCACCGGCCTGTCCGGCTCGGGGAAGTCTTCCTTGGCCTTCGACACGATCTACGCCGAGGGTCAACGACGTTACGTCGAGTCCCTCAGCGCCTACGCGCGGCAATTTCTCGGTCAGATGGACAAACCCGACGTCGACTTCATCGAAGGGCTGTCTCCTGCGATTTCAATCGATCAGAAGAGCGCGAGTCGCAACCCGCGGTCGACGGTGGGCACGGTCACCGAGGTCTATGACTATCTACGTCTCTTGTATGCCCGCATTGGTGTGGCTCACGACCCGGAGACGGGGGAGCGGTTGGAACGCCAGACCCCACAGCAGATTGTCGATCGCGTGCTTCAACTCGAGGAAGGCACGAGGTTCCAGGTGCTCGCGCCGGTCGTGCGCGGTCGAAAGGGAACCTACGACACGATGTTGGCCGACCTTGCCGGCCAGGGCTTCGCTCGGGCGATCGTTGACGGTCAGCTGATCGAGTTGGGTCAGCTCGACGATTTTGAGATGGATCTGGCCCGTTATGAAACCCACGACATCTCCGTGGTGGTCGACCGGCTGGTGCTGCGGGACGGCATCGATCGGCGCCTGACCGAATCGATGGAGACGGCGCTTGGTCTGGCCGAAGGTGTGGCGGAGATCCAGATCATGCCGCCGAAGGGGTCCGACGACGACGTCGAGACCGTGATCTTCTCGCAGCATCTGTCACGCCCCTCGGACGGCAAGTCCTTTGAGGAGCTCGCCCCGCGCAACTTCTCGTTCAACTCGCCGTACGGCGCGTGTACCCATTGCGACGGCCTGGGTACGGTCTTCGAGGTTGACCCTCAGCTGGTGATCCCCGACCCCGAGGCCACGATTGGCGAGGGTGCGATTGCACCGTGGGCGGGTGGCCGCAGCCGCTACTTCAGTCGGCTGGTCGAAGCCGTGTGTGTCGAGAAGGACATCCCGCTCGATGTGCCATGGGAGAAGCTGCCCAAAGCCGCACAGAAGCTTTTGTTGCGAGGTGGGTTGAAGCAGCGGGTAACGGTTCGGTACAAGAACCGATTCGGCCGGTCCCGCACCTACCAGGCGAAGTTCGAAGGTGCGATTCCGTACCTGCAGCGTCGACATCAGGATTCCGAATCCGACGCTCAGCGGGAGCAGATCGAAGGCTGGATGCGCACGGTGCATTGTCCGCACTGCGACGGCGCTCGCCTGAACCCCTTGAGCCTGGCGGTCACGATCGATGACCTCACGATTCACGATGTCTGCTCGATGTCGATCGGTGAGGCGGCGAAAGCGCTGAATGCCCTTGAGCTGAGCGAGCGCGATCAGATCATCGCCGAACAGGTCGTCAAGGAGATCAATGCCCGCATGGGGTTCCTTCTCGACGTCGGCCTCGACTACCTGTCGCTGTCACGCTCGGCCGCCACGTTGGCCGGGGGTGAGGCCCAGCGAATTCGGTTGGCCTCTCAGATCGGCAGTGGCCTCGTCGGTGTGCTCTACGTGCTGGATGAGCCATCGATCGGCCTGCACCAGCGAGACAACCAGCGCCTCATCGAGACACTGCTCCGCTTGCGCGACCTCGGCAACACCGTGCTCGTCGTCGAGCACGACGAGGAGACGATCGCCATCGCCGACCACGTGGTCGATATCGGTCCGGGTGCCGGCGAACACGGCGGGGAGATCGTGCATTCGGGCACGGTGAAGGGGCTGCTGCGCAACAAGAAGTCGGTCACGGGCCAGTATCTGGCGGGTAAGAAGTCGATTCCCGTGCCGGAGGTGCGCCGTACGCCGGCCGAAGGTGAGATCGTCGTTCGTGGTGCCCGCGAGAACAACTTGCAGAACATCGATGTCACGATCCCGACGGGGGTGTTTGTCGGTGTCACCGGCGTGTCCGGATCGGGCAAGTCCTCCCTGATCAACCAGATTCTGCTGCCGACGATGATGCAACGCATCTACTCGTCGAAGAAGCCGCCGGGCCTGCACAAGAAGATTGAGGGCATCGACAACATCGACAAGGTGATCGCCATCGATCAGTCGCCGATCGGTCGCACGCCCCGATCGAATCCGGCGACGTACACCGGAGTGTTCGACCATGTGCGCAAGCTCTTCGCGCAGACCACCGAGGCGAAGGTCCGCGGGTATCTTCCCGGCCGGTTCTCCTTCAACGTCAAGGGCGGTCGGTGTGAGGCATGTTCCGGCGACGGCACGATCAAGATCGAGATGCACTTCCTGCCCGACGTGTACGTGCCGTGCGAGATCTGCAAGGGCAAGCG
>SHLQ01000239.1 GCA_004282895.1 Acidimicrobiales bacterium | reverse complement strand
GTCCTGCGGTGCGCTGACGATCGGCGTTGTGACCAGACCGTTTGGCTTCGAAGGCCGGCGACGGGCCGTCCAGGCCGAGCAGGGCATCCAACGGCTCAAGGAGAACGTCGACACACAGATCGTCATTCCGAACGACCGCCTACTCACCGTCAGCAACGAGAAGACCTCCGTGCTCAACGCCTTCAAGATGGCGGACGAAGTTCTGCTGCAAGGTGTGCAGGGCATCACGGACCTGATCACCACACCCGGCCTGATCAACACCGACTTCGCCGACGTGAAGATGGTCATGCATGACGCCGGTTCGGCCCTCATGGGCATCGGCTACGCATCCGGCGAAGGTCGCGCTCTGACCGCGGCCCGCGCCGCCATCAGCTCGCCGCTGCTCGAAGCATCGATCGAAGGTGCCCGCGGCATCCTGCTGAACATCTCCGGTGGCAGCGACCTGGGCTTGTTCGAGGTCAACGAGGCGGCCGAGGTCATTCATGGAGTCGCTCACCCCGACGCCAACATCATCTTCGGTGCAGTCATCGATGATGACATGGGCGACGATGTGCGCGTCACCGTCATTGCTGCCGGCTTTGAGCGCTGGGACGGCGGACCAACGGGCGCAACAACCGAGGGTGCGGAGACGGCGTCTGCTGGCTCCTTCACCGTCGGCTCTGCCGGCGGCGCCGATCTCGGCGGCGACATGGAGATAGCGGATGTGTTCGCGGACAGTCGGGACGATGATGCGCCCGCTGGAGATGATGACGACGACGATTTCGACGTCCCGTCGTTCCTGCGCTGACGTCCATCCATGTCCCAGCGGCTCGTCCTTGAACGAACCGACGGCCGTCACGTCGACATCACCATCACCGATCGCGACGACGGCGATTTCCACATCGACAACCCATCAACGCTGGATCGCCGCGCCCAACTCACCGCCGAACCCTGGGTGGTGGTCCGTCAGATTCACAGTGCCCGAGTGGTCGACGCCGCTCCAGGAGCCGAGCCGGTCGAGGCGGACGCGATTCTGACGCACACGTCTGATCTGCCCATCGCCGTGCAGGGCGCCGATTGTGCACCGATCGCGCTGTCGACACTCGACGGTCCGATCGCCGTCGCGCACGTTGGCTGGCGAGGTCTCGTCGGTGGTGTTATTGAAGAGACCATCGATCAGCTCGGGGAGATCCCGAATACCGCCATCGTCGGACCCACCATCTGCCCGGCGTGTTATGAGTTCTCGGCGCAGGATCTCGACCTCGTCGCCGCGAAGTATGGCGATGATGTGCGTGGCACCACGTCCACCGGTACACCTGCGCTCGACATGACGGCAGGAATTCGACGGGTCTTGGTTGATGCCGGAGTCGCCGATATTCGATTCGCCGCCGGCTGCACAGCGTGTGGCGCGGCTGGGTTCTCCCATCGCCAACGGAAGGATGTCGAGCGGCACGCACTCGTTGCGGTGCTGCGCGAGGGGCCACATGGACGCTGAAATTGTCGCGGAACGCCTCGCGGATGTGCGCAACGTGATCGATTCGGTTGGGCGATCCGACGTTCGGATCGTCGCAGTGACCAAGGCGCTGCCGACCGACGCGATCGCCATCGCGCATGAGGTCGGCCTGCGAGACATCGGTGAGAACTACGCCCAGGAGCTCGTGTCGAAGCTGGATCTGATCAACGCCGACACCCGCGTGCACTTCATCGGTCGCATTCAACGCAACAAAGTGAGGAAGATCGTCGAGCGGGTTGATCAGTGGCACAGCGTGTCCCGGCCCGAAATCCTCCACGAGATCGGGAAACGACGTGCGGGCACCTCGGTGCTCCTTCAGGTGAACCCAACTGCTGACCCCACCAAGGACGGCATTGCTGCCGAGGAAATTGAGTCCATGCTGGCTACTGCTATCGCCGCCGACGTGGTCGTCGATGGGCTGATGACCATCGGCGTGCACGATGACGCCGACGCCTCGAAGGCAGCGTTCGAAGAAGTTGACTCCTTGTGCCGCCACTGGAACCTGCAGGAACGATCCATGGGTATGAGTGGCGACTACCGGGACGCACTCGAAGCCGGCGCAACCATACTGCGGCTGGGATCGGTGTTGTTCGGGCCAAGGCCACAACGGTGAGTGGCGCCACGGTCAACCTGGCAACAGCTAACCTTACGAACTGGAGGTCGACATGTCCTTTGTGAAAAAGGCCGTCGTTTGGCTCGGACTGAACGAAGAATATCCCGCAGACGATCGAGCAATCGTGGAACCGCCGCGCCCCGAGAGGGAACACCGTGAGGACGGTCCGGCTCGCTCGGCCCCCGCTCGTGAGCGCAGTCGTACCGAACGCTGGGCTGCGCCCCCCGAAGGAGAGGAGGACGTCGTCACCCACGGATCGTCAGCCATCGTCGCCACACCGCTGTCCTCGGCGACCCCACCGGTGGGCGAAGGCACGGTGCGGGCCGTTCCGATCGATACCCCCACCGAACACAACCTCGTTGGAACCGTTCGCGCCGTCAGCGGCCCGGTCACCGCCAAACCGCGAGTGGTCGTTCCCAACTCGTTCAACGACGCGCAGGAAGTCGCGGATCACTACCGCGAGCAACAGCCCGTGATCGTGAACATGCAGAACGCCGAACGAGATCTCGCCCGCCGGCTCATCGACTTCAGCAGCGGCCTCTGTTACGGCCTCGGTGGCCAAATGGAGCGGGTCGCCGACCAGGTGTACCTGCTCACCCCCGCTGACGTAGAAGTCGCCGACGAGGACCGCACCGTTTACTAACGTTCTGTGGAGTGCGGGGTGCGCCCTCGGCATCAGAAACTCCACAGATCCGGGGGAATGGGTCTAATACCTCCTTGTTCACGGGCCACCGAATAGGATCAGCGGATGGATCTGATTCGTGAGTTGAAAGATGTGCGTTTTGAGTTGGCCCTGCGCGGATACGACTGCGACGCCGTCGATGCATTTCTGGCCAAAGTGCGCGCCGAAGTGGCCGAACTTCAGTCGCAACGGGAGAATGCCCAGTCGCGTGTCGGCGCCCTCGAGGAACAGGTTGCCTCCGGCGAATCTGACACGGAAGGCACACTTCGTCGCACGCTGATCCTCGCGCAACGCCTCGCCGACGAAACCGTGGCTGACGCACGCAACTCGGCGACCGAGATGATCGATTCCGCGACTGCGGAGTCTGCAGAAATCCGCTCATCCACCCAAGCCGAGATCGAAGCCTCCCTTGCCGAGGCAGAGCAGCGCACCGCAAACATGCGAGCCGAAGCCGATGCCGAACGCGAAGCGTCTGCCTCTGCGGCCACCGACGCTGTCGCTGCAGCCGAATCGGAGGCCGCGCACACTCGCGCCATCGCAACCGAACATGCCGAACAACTTCTCGTCGACGCCGAACGGGCCGGCTCCGAGCGGGTTGTCGCACTGGAGACCACGGCCAAGGATGAGGCCGCTCGAATGCGTGAACCCATTCGAGCCGAAGTGGAGCAGTTGGAGCAGACCCGATCACTGCTGCAGTCCGACATCGGTGCGCTCGAAGAACACCTCGCGACACAACGTGAGCGAGTGAAACAGGCCGTCGAGGCGCTGCGAATCGGCATGTCCGGATCAATCCACGATCTCGAACGTCTTGCGGATGACGATGAAGTCCTCGCCGTCGAAGACCGACCCGAGCTCAGCAACGCGGGCGCCTCCGACGTAGCCGTTGCCCCCGATGTCGACATCGTCGAGGCCGTCAACGACACTGCGACCCCCGCGCCGACGGTGGAACAAATGAGCGCAGTCATCGACAGCGACATAGCCGAGCGAGAGTCCGCGGCGGAGCCCGATGAACCAGCGGAGGCGTCGGCCGAGGATGCTGCGTCCCCGCTGGAGGCCGAGGATCCCGAGATCGAGGACGGAGAGCCTGTCGAGCCCGACGACGACACCATCACCGACGCGTCGGGTGATATTACCGAGGTTGTCATCGAAGGTCAGGAAGTCCACGATGAGGGTGAGCCAACGCAGGCGTTGCCGGTCGTGGAGATCGAGGGTGCACTGACCGAGGCAGCCGACGAGGTCGAGGACGCTCCCGGCGATCTTGTCGAGAACGCCACCGGGGATACGGGGATGGCGGTAGCCGGACACGACGTCGTTGATCTGGACGCTGAACCGTCGGCGCTGTTCGAGACCGACGTGTCCGAGTCGACCGAGGTGATCGAGGCAGAAGCAACCGAAGTCATCGAGGCCCCGGCCAGCAGCGAAGGATCCTTCACGGACCGCCTCGGAGAGGCCCTTGGTTCCATGCCAGTCCAAGGCAACAGCTAACACGCTTGTGGACATACGTCGGTTTATGCCGATGGCGGCATAGACTCTGCCGCTCAAGAGGCCATTGGCGTCATTGTTGATGGTCGGGCGATGTTTCGTGGCGGCGATACATCGTGAAATGGCTACGTAACGAAAGGTGGTGGCCAGTGGCAAAGAAAGCTGCTGCAAAGAAGAAGGCTCCGGCCAAGAAGAAGGCGCCTGCGAAGAAGG
>SHLQ01000238.1 GCA_004282895.1 Acidimicrobiales bacterium | reverse complement strand
GCAAGCACGCCTGCAGCACGTTTGACACCGGTGGGCATCGTGTCGCGGGTGAGCGGCTTTCCGTCGATGCGCAGTGTGTCTCCCTTGCCGCGAACGGAGAGCATGGATCCGGCGGAATATGCAGAGAGGATCGATCCGGCAGAGGCGAACGAGAGGATGCTTCCGGCCGAGCCGATCGAGAGGACCGAGCCTGCGGATCCGATCGACAGGATCGACCCCGCGGATCCGACCGACAGGATGCTGCCCGTGGAACCGATGCAGAGGATCGAGTGGGTCGACAGCGTTGACCGGACCGACGCGACCGACAACACCGAGGTTGAGGTGTCGAGGCCGAATCGTTCGATCATCATGCGAGAGCGTCGAGTACCTGGTCTGCCGGCGCAACGATGCCGGTGTAGAACGTGCCGAACTCGGCGTAGACGGACGATGCTTCATCGAAGCGCATTGTGTAGACGACCTCTTTCAGATCGTCGGGCTTTTGCCCGAACAAGGTGACGCCCCATTCCCAGTCGTCCACTCCCGTCGAGCCGGTAATCACCTGAAGGATGCGGCCCTTGAACTTGCGGCCGGACGTGCCGTGTTCGTACATGAGCTCCTTGCGTTTCTCGAACTCGGTCGTGAACCAGTTGGCGTGGCCCTCACGCTTCTTGCTCATCGGATAGAAACACCATGCCGGCTTGTCCGAGCCGACATCGGCGAGCTGGGGGTAGAGGCGCATGTTGCGCATCTCTTCGGGCACACCCGCGGCGTATTCGCTGATCTCGGTGAGGGATACGTAGCTGTCGACCACGTCGAGGCCGGCCGCTTGCAGGCTCGATTGCAGGCGACGTAGCGCCCACCAGTCGGCGTCGAGCGCCATGACGGCGACATCGGCCTTGTGTCCCAGCATTGACACGAGGACAACCTGAGTTCCGGCTTCAATCGCCGCGTCGACGGCGGAGGTGGCCGCAGCGGCGTCATAGCCCGCACCCGGTTTGCAGAACAGATGAACAACACCCAGGCCCTCGGCCGGCGACACGGTTTCAGTCATGTCGTTGAGCGTACCGAGAGTCAGTAGACGTTGATTTCGCCGTCTCGGATGAATCCGGCGAGTTGCAGCTTCGCGGCCTGCGCGGTCTCGACTGCCAGGGCGGAGGGCGCGCTGACCGCCACCATCGTGCCGAAGCCTGCAGCCCACGCCTTCTGCACCATCTCGAAGCTGGCTCGGCCGCTTACGTACAGGCCGAGATCGGTCGGGGGTAGCTCGCCATCGAGGAGCATGCGGCCAACGATCTTGTCGACGGCGTTGTGACGGCCGATGTCCTCGCGCACGTCGATGATCGTGCCGCTGCGGTCGAACGTGGCCGCAGAGTGCACGGCGCCCGTCTTGCCGAACAGGTCTTGTTTCTCGCGCACGTGATCGGCGACCGTGGCCAACATCGCCGGGTCGAACGGCGCGGCGCTGAGCGGGTGCAGGCGAGTCGTGAGTTCGGCGATCGCTTCGGACCCACATATCCCGCAGGACGACGACGTTGAGCCCAGCCGAGGTGTGGGTGTCGGGGCCAATCCTCCGGTTTCGACCGTCACGACGTTGAACTCGCTGGCGACCGCGGATCCATCGGCGCAGTATCGAACTCCGGTCACTGTGGCATCGCCGAGCATTCCCTCCGCGTGAAGAAACCCGACGGCGAGCTCGTAGTCATTGCCGGGCGTGCGCATGGTGGTCGCAACCAGGGTGCTGTCGAGTTGGATCGACAAGGGTTCCTCGACGATGAGCTCATCGGGACGGCGCCGATCACCATCCGGCCCGATGCGCCGGACAAAGACGTTGCGCGTGCGTCCTCTGGCCATGCAGGCAGGTTACCGAGCCGCGCTCGCAGCCGGTTGTCGTAGCCGGCCGATTGCGGGGGCCAACGCCACGACACCCAGGGCGCAGACGATCAGGCTTGCCGTCCACGCCGGGCCGTACCCATCGAATCTGTCGATCGACCATCCGACAGCCGGGCCGCCGACCGTGATTCCGAACAGAAAGCCGAGGTAGAGCACGCCAGTTGCCCGACCGGCGTCGGCTTTGGCCTCGCGGATCATCGCCACGTTGGCCGCGGTGTTCCACGAGCTGAGCGTGACCCCGGCCAGAAGCGTGGCGACCCACAACAAGCCAATCCGTTGGTCGATCGCTCCGAGAAGGAGCGCCATGGTGATGATGCCGCCGACCCCACAGATGGTGAGCACCTGGCGGGTCGACATCCCTCGGTCCAGAAGGACTCCCCACCCGATGCGGCTCGGGATGGCGATCAGCCCCCCGATGCCGAACACGATGCCGGCCAGTGTCGGACTCAGGCCGACCTGTTCCTCGGCGAAGAGGGGGAGGAATCGGCCCATGCCGCCACCGATGGTGCCCAGCAGGAAGCCATACATCGCGACTTGATACACATACGTGGGTAGGGCGACGGTCGGCGCGTCCTTGTGCTCTGAGTGCTCGGCCGCCGAGCGTTTTGTGTCGGCGATGAGGGTCAGTCCCAACATGGTCGCAAGCGATGCGCCACAGAGCATCCACATCCCGGCTCGCCACCCCCACGCGGCGGTCACGGCCGGCATGCCGAATCCGGCGATGAATACGCCGACCTGGATACCCGCCTGTTTGATGCCGGTGAGCAGGCCTCGCTGTGCAACGGCGACCCCGTCGGCAATGGCCCGGTTTGTGGCCGGGTTGCCCCAACCCTGGGCGATGCCGCCAACGGCGAGTGCAGCCAGGAGCGCGTTGTAGGACTGCGACATCGCGGCCAGCGCTCCGCCAATTGCGGCGGCCGTGAGCACGCCGGTCATCGCCCATCGACCACCGAGTCGATCGGTCAGCGGGCCGGCGACCAACGAGAACAACCCTCCGACTCCCGTGTTCGCGGCGCCCAGTAGGCCGATCTGCAAATTGGACAGATCGAACTCGTCCTGCAGGTCGCTGGCGACGACCGCGAACGCGAAGAGCGTGAAGGACGAGTAGGCCATCGTGAGCACGAGCATCGTGGCGAAGCCGCTCGTACGCAGGGTCATTCGTGCACCCTAGGCGCCACGCCAGCCCCTGCTCGATCCGCCGCCGAAGAGATGTGCCGGTACCATTGGAGTTCGGACCAGATCGGAGCGCACTATGCGAATACGCAGTTGGTGGACGGAGTTCAAGCATGAATTTCGGGCCCGTCGCGCCGGTCACAAGGCGATGGGTGGCAACCGAGAGATGTTCCAATCGGCGCGCGGCATCGTCGGCGCTGGCGGCTGGGGCTTCGGCAAGTCGTGGGATATGCTCGAGAAGGACGACGGCGCGTACCTGCGCTCGATGCAGGGTGATCCGGTGCTTCCGCCCAGCCTTTTCGTAAGTGAACGAGACCGCACGCGGATGGATGGAGCGGTGCCAATTCCGGAGCGGTGCCTCGAGGACATCAATGACGAGGACAAGCTCGACGTGGGCGACTGGGATATCGCCGAGATTCTCGACGAGAAGTAATTCGCACTTTGGGTGAAATCTGCGCGGTAGTTCCGCGATGTAACGGTTGAAGGCAGGCCAACGAGGCACTGTCCGAAAGGAATCCCCCAATGCATCGCATTTCCCGCCTGAAGGTTGTGGTCGTTCTGGCCACGGTCGGTGTGCTCTTTGGCGTCGTCGCGCCAGCCAGCGCCCTCTCCAACAACCCCACGCTTGAGGAGGAACTTCAAGCCATACGACGTGCGAACCGTGTGGCCTCGCTGGTTCAGGCCGACAGCATCCCGGCCGTTGATCCACCACGTGTCGACAGCCCTCACAGCGATGTGCGCCCGGACATCCGCCCGATTGACGTGCGCCCGGAGATCCTGCCGGCGCCTCGCCCCATCCAACTGCTGAAGTTGGAGTGCGGGCATCTCGCGGACGTTGACGGCAAGGCCGCAGGCTGTAAATGGAGCGAGAGCAACCAGGCCCACGCCTATCAGCTGTGGGTGATCGTTAACCGACAAGCCCGGGAGCTTGTCGGCACGTACAACGCCTCCACGCTTAGCGCCAAGGATCGCCTTCCGGAGGACACCCACGTTGCCCGGTACGCCGTGGTCGCCCTCGACAAGAGCCGCACCATTGTTGGACGGTCTCGACTCGTCAGCGTCACCTTCAAAAACGAGCCCCCGGCGATCGACGAGCTGAAGATCGAGTGCGAGAAGATAGACACCGACGCCCGAAAGGCTGCCCGCTGCGACTGGTCGGGCAGCGATCAGGCTCGGGGTTATCAGCTCTGGCGCCTCGTCAACCGCGGCCACCGCGAGCTCGTGGGCACGTTCAACAACGAGACCTTCAGCGCCCGGAACGCTCTGCCGGATGACACGTTCGTGGTTCGCTACGCCGTGCTCGCCATCGGCACAAAAGGCCAGATCGTCGGCCGGTCTCGAGTTGCGACCCTCACCTTCCCCACGATCCGCCCAATTGATCCTCCACTTCCTCGCCCGATCGATCCCCCGGTCAAGCCGATCGACCCGCCGATTGAACCCCCAG
>SHLQ01000237.1 GCA_004282895.1 Acidimicrobiales bacterium | reverse complement strand
TGGTCGACGGCTACGAAGCTCTTCTCGCTTTAGCCGCAGCCGCGGCGCGCGGAATACCATCTGGGAGCTCGGGGCCGGGCTCATCGCAACCGCCGCGAATCTCGGAACCCTACTCGTTCTCACCAACGGACTGGGCGAGGAACGATACGGACTCATCGGCGGAACGATGGCGTTGATGTTCCTTCTCGGTCCGATGAGCGCACTCGGGGCAGGCCACCTCATCGTTCGCGCCGTCAACGAGCAGGGCTCGACGCTGTCTGAAGCGTGGCGCCGTTACGTGGCACTCGCTCCCGCAGGGGGCGCGATTGTGTTCGTGATCGTCGCGGTGCTTCGGGATTGGGTGCTGCCACAATCCCCGACCGGTCTTCTCATCGCCTTGGGCCTGGCCGAACTCCTGGCGAACCCACTGTCGATCGTTGTGAGCCAAAGCGCGCAAGCCATTGAGGAACTGTGGATCTCCTCCGTCTCCCAGGTCGTCGGCCGAGTGCTGCGACTCATCCTTTCGATCGTGTTCGTCTTCGGCTTCGAGGGCACCAGCCCGGCCGTCTGGGGGGTTCTTCACCTTGCCGCCGCCACTGTCGCCTTGGGTGTGGGAGTGGAGCTCATCCGCCGCCACCTCGGGCACCTTCCGACCGCGGGTCGTCCCACCCGTCTCGATGCCCGCGACGGCGCGCCATTCGGCATCAGCGCGGGCTCGCTGTTCATCAAGAACGAGGCCGACAAATACCTCTTGCTTCGATCGGATTTCGAAAGTGCCGCGGGCAACTACACCGCTGGCTACCGCATCCTCACGGCCGCTCAAGTGCCGGTGCTGGCGCTGGTCAATGCCACCTACTCGCGATTCTTTCGGAGAGGCGATGACGGCGCCGCCTCCACGCGCCTGGCGATCCGACTGACCGCGCTGGCCGAAGGGTACGCACTCGTAGCCGGCGCCGCGATGTGGCTTCTGGCGCCGACACTCCCCACAATCTTTGGTGGATTTGAGGAGTCCGTCAGTGTCGTTCGCTGGTTGGCGATCGTGCCTGCGCTGCTGGTCGGCCAGCTCTTCGCCGGTCAGTCCCTCACCGGGACCGGACGAAACAACCGTCGGGTGCGGCTTGCGTTCGCCGCTGCGGTTCTGAACATCGTGATGAACCTGATCCTCATCCCCCGCCTCGAACTCGAAGGGGCGCTGATCTCGACTATTGCCACCGAGGCGATACTTGCGGTCGCGCTCTGGGTCGCCCTGCTCAGCTCGGAGCCATCTCCAGGGCACCCAACGACGGCGTAGTCGGACGGGTATCGCCGTCAAACGTCACCGACGGGGCGCCTTCGGATCGGCCGGCTCCCAGAGCTGCGCTGCCAGCAGCAAGTCGAGGATCGAATTCGAGCGGATCCAGCGAGGAGTTCACAAGGCCAGCGTCAGTCAAGATGATGGCCGAGTCCTCGACATCGCCACCACCCCCGTCGGCGATCACATACCCGTTGTTCTCGAACGCGACGGACTCAGACCGGAGGAGAAATGCGCTGTCGTCGGGATCGCGGGCCCACACCAGATTGTTCTGAAAGATGACGTTGCGAGCGTCATCTGCGCTCAGCTCGCCACCAATGATCTCCGTTGTTCGCAGATTCTGAATGAGGGTGTTGTTCACGATGTAGACATCGTCGGCCTTCAGCACGTGAATGCCGCGGCCGCCGTTGTCGAAACAGACGTTGTTCTCGATCAGGGTCTCGCCCGGGTACTCATAGTCACTGCGGGGCCAGCGCGTGTTGTCGATGATGATGCAGTTGCCGTCGGTGATTCCGTGCACCGGATTCGGCACGAGATTCTCGTTCCGGTAGACCTTGTTGCCGGCGATGATGTTCTCGAATCCGTCACCGTCATCGCCGAACGGTTTGAAGAATGCGATTCCACTTGTCTGATACGGGCTTCGCGCCGAGTTGTCGAAGATCTCATTACCAACCACAGCAACCGAACCGGATTCGATTACCTCCACGCCGCTGCCAGGAAAGCCATGGATGACATTGTTCGCCACGCGTATGTGGTGGGAGTCTTCCCAGATCCGGACGCCTGCTCCAGACACCGTGGTTGGTGGGCCGTCGATTTCGAATCCGCTGATCTCGATGAATTCCGCCTGGGTCACTTCGAAGCCGGGGAATTCACCCTCCACGGCGATGATGGGTGATGTGCCTTCTGATGCGCGAATCTGGATCCATGCGTCGAAGGTTCCCTTCACGGGGACGACCTGATGCGGGTGGGTCCCTCCGATCACCTCGATGATGTCGCCGGGCTGCGCGTCGCGAATAGCGTTCTGCAGAAGCGCGTAGTCTTCGCCCGGTCCGACTGTTGTCGTGTCAACCGGTGGTTGTGTGGTCGACGACTCGACCGTTGCCGGCGCGGTCTCGCCGGTCGTATCCTCCTCGCTACTTTCGAGCGGCTCGGTGGTCTGGGCGTCGGCCGGAGGCACGAGTGATGTTGGGGCTTGATAGTCGGGCAGATCGGGTGCTGGGCCCGCGTTAACCGATTCATCGCGCAGAGCGACCCAAGATCCGGCAAACACCGCCACCAGAAGTACCACGGCGGCGACGAGTACGATTCTCTCGCGCATCCGCTCGCTTGGCACCACGTCTCCTTCAGCCCTGAAAAGGCCGTTCGCCCAGTTGTCCGAAGCTCCATGGTAGAAGCCCTCGCCGGATTTCGTCAGTGGGCATTTTGGTCCGCCTCACCTCGATCATGGCGTTCGGAACACGTCGACAACAGCCCGTTCGGCGGCACCGAACGACGCGCCGATGTCATCGCGCGAACACGGTGTGAGGTCTCCTCCCGGGCGACACCACCGCCATCGTCCGGCGTCGCCGTACACAAAACCCTCGACAGCAGCAGCTTCAGCGGCCAATGCGTCGTTGCGCATCTCGTTTACGCCCGGATTCCTGAAGGCGGCCGGAATCCAATCAAAGTCGATGTTGAAATACCGACTCTCCCCTGACCACACCGGTACCCCATATGCGCCGCGGCTCGCCTCAAGCTGCAACTGCGCGGCGTCTGACGTCTGCGTGTGCCCAGTTTGAGGTGCCGCAACATCGAGCCACCACTCGCCGGCGTAGTTGTTCTGATCGTGGACAGCAGTCGGCGAATGATACGCAATTCTGTGCTCGTTGCCCGTGCTCTTGATGCCATTTGCGACGAGCCGCCAGATGGCCTTGTTGTCCTCAGTGTTGTTCGACGAGGCATCACCGCCGAACACCCACATGCTCACGCCTGGGTGCGAACCAATAGCTTCGGCGATTTGTCGACCAAACGCCCAGGCGTTCGTCTCGTTGATCGATCCCCGAACTTCATCGCTTGCAGCGTTGCCGGCATCGGAGGCGCCGCCCGGAAGGTACAGGTTCTGCCAGGCCGGCACGACCCCAACCTTCATGCCATTGGCATGTGCGGCATCGAGGATGTCGACTACTCGCTGGATGTACTCCTCATCGAGCGCGATGTATCCATCGCTGTTCACCTCTCCCATACGGCCGCCACCCGCGAAGTTGTCGGCGAGGGTCGCTGGCTCGTGATGCAGCACCGCTGCCCAGGCACCGGAGAATCCGTAGTCAGCGAGCGCAGCAAAGTAGCCGTTGGCTTCTTCTGGAGTAGCCAGCGCAAACAACTGCCAGGCCGTGTCGTAGACAGGGATGACGGTCGGGGCGCTATCGGCAATCCACGTTGTTGCATCGACTGGCGGCAGCGTACTTGTGGTACTGCTCGTCGTGGTCGAAGTGGTCGAGCTCGATGTGGAGGACATCGACGTCGCGCTCATCGGACCGACAGTCGTGGGCGTCGTCGAAATCGACGTGGTACTTGAACTCTCAACCAGCGTCCGACCGGCCGAGGCATCGGCCTCGTCAACGCCGCAGGCGCTGGCCGCAACGACGAACAGCGCTGTGGCGGCGACCGCTCTCAGCCTGGTTGTCATCATCGTCGGCCCTCACCGTTGCATCGCCCGAGCGAACTCTAGTGAGGACCGACGCTGCTGAGGGGTCAGGACTCGAGCGCACCGATCGTCGGGGTGTTCGATCGTGCGACGCCACGCATGTCACGGCTCGGCGCATCCTTCGGGCTACCGGCACCGATGAGCGGGCTGCCAGCGTTTGGCCGGAAGTCGTTCGCTGATGGGTTGACGTTCGGGTTTCTCAGCTGTGGGTTGGCAATCAGCGGATTGTTGCCGCCGACGCCGTCACGCTTGTCGCCAACGATGTAGTTGTTCTCGGCGACGACGCCGGTCGAACGCCATTGGTGGATGTCTCGCTTGCCGTCGATCGACCACACGAGGTTGTTGCGGAACACGATGTTGTTTGACTCGAGAGCGGTGAGCTCGCCATCCTGGATTTCGGGATGGGTCAGGTTCTTGTACAGCGTGTTGTTGATCGCAAGGACGTTGCTGCTGTGAAAGACGTGGATGCCACGACCGCCGTTGTTCGTGCAGATGTTGTTCGAGATCAGGAAGCTGCCCTGATAGTTGAACTCCTTGTTGTAGTCGATGATGATGCAGTTG
>SHLQ01000236.1 GCA_004282895.1 Acidimicrobiales bacterium | reverse complement strand
GTCATCGAGAGCGTGAACGCCGACCGGGCGATGTACGGCTTGGCGATCGCCATCCAGGCGATCGTGTGGGGAGCTGGGCAGCCGATCGCGGGTGCAATCGCGGATCGATTCGGCGCCGCGCGGGTGCTCGCCTTCGGCGCAGTCTTCTACTCCGCCGCGATGTTGCTCATGGGGGCTTCGACAACCGCGCTTGCCATCCATGCGACCGCAGGGTTCATGGTCGGCGTCGGGATGGCAGCCCTGTCGCTGACCGTTGTGTTGGCGTCCGTGAGTCGGCTGGCGCCGCCCGAGAAGGTGTCGCGAGCGCTCGGAATCGCCACGGCATTCAGCACGGCCGGTCAGGTTGTCCTCATCCCGGTCGCCCAGTGGCTTGTCGATCAGTACAGCTGGCGCACCGCCGTCGTCGTGCTCGGCGGGTTGCTGGCAGTGATGGTTTTCTTCGCGCCGGTGTTCCGAGGCAACGCCGCCGATCAGACCAGGGAAGGGGCAACGGTCGTCGCAAACCCGTTGTCGTATGACCTTCGTCGAGCCCGCCACTCACGCGGCTACCAGTTGTTGAATCTGGCCTTCTTCGTCTGCGGATTTCATGTCACCTTCATCGCCACCCACCTGAAGTCGTACGCCGTTGATCTCGGTCAGGCCGGGAGCATCGCCGCATGGGCGCTCGTCCTGATTGGCCTCTTCAACATGGCGGGGAGCTACGGCATCGGCGTTCTCGGCGAGACCCACAGCGCGACGCACATGCTCAGCGTCGTGTACGGGTTGCGGGCCGTCGTCATCGCGATCTTCATCCTCGCGCCGGCCAGTGGTACGGCGACGTTGCTCTTCGGTGCGGCGATCGGGCTGTTGTGGCTGACCACGGTTCCGCCGACCTCGGCGATCATCGCCCAACAGTTCGGCACGGCCAATGCCGGCGCCCTGTTCGGCATCGTCTTCTTCAGCCATCAGGTCGGAGCATTCATCGGGGCATGGCTTGGCGGCTGGCTGGCCGACACGACCGGGTCATATCTCGTGGCGTGGTGGATCGCGATCGGGTTGGCGATCTTTGCGGCGGTCATCCACCTGTTTGTTGATGAGGGTCCGGCACCCGCGCCGCCGGAGAATCCGGGTCGCCCATCTCGTATCGCACAGGCCGCTGCGGTACTGGCACTCGTCGTCGGACTGTCCGGACTCGGCGCCATCGCCGCCCCCGTCGCCGAGGCTAGCGGCGGCGACACCCCCGCCTTCTACTGCTCCCTGCACATACTCGCCACCAACTAGGCACACTGTTCTCGTGACAATCTCCAACCAAAGGGGTCTGACCCCTTGGAGCGTCTCCGGGAGGAACTGCGTCTGCTCGAACGGGTGGTCGTGGCCTTCAGCGGGGGAGTGGATTCCGCGCTGCTGGCGTATGTCGCCAAGCAGACACTCGGGTCGGAGAACGCGGTCGCCGTGACCGCCATATCCCCGTCGTTCGCCGATGCCGAACACACAGATTGCTCGCAGTTGGCCGAGGCATGGGGGCTCGACTGGCGCGAGGTCGCCACGGACGAGATGGAAAACGCTGCCTATCGGCTCAACGATGGCGATCGGTGTTTCCACTGCAAGGATGCGCTCATGGATTCGGTGCAGCCGATAGCGGACGAGCTTGGGGCGACGGTTGTCCTGGGAGTGAACCTCGACGATCTTGGTGATCACCGGCCGGGTCAAGCGGCGGCAGCCCAACGGGGAGCCCGCTTCCCGATGGTCGACGCGGAGCTCGACAAGGACACGGTTCGTTCTGTGTCGAAACAGCTGGGGCTATCAACGTGGGACAAGCCGGCGGCGGCCTGTCTTGCATCACGGATCCCGTACGGTACGACGGTCACGCTCGAGCGCCTGACGTCGGTGGAGGGTGCCGAGTTCGCGCTGAAGCAAATGGGGTTCCCCGAGATCCGCGTTCGCCACTACGAGGAGCTCGCCCGTATCGAGGTTCCCGTCGAGGCCCTAAGCAGGGTCATCGACCACCGCGAGGGCATCGTCACGGCCGTCAAGAACGCCGGCTACCGCTACGTCACGCTCGACCTCGAAGGACTACGCAGTGGCAACCTGAACGACGCACTGCACCAAAAAGGGGTCTGACCCCTTTTTGGTGAAAGGGGTCAGACCCCTTTTTGGGCTTTGCGGGCTTTGCGGGCTTGGGAACGTTCCCACTTGCGTTGGCGGCTGCGGCAGGCCTTGCGACAGAACTGGTGATTGGCCGACTTCGCCTCGAAGATGTGCTCGCAGCGCCAGTAGGCGCACGCTTCAAGACGGTCCGGGTTGAAGTCCTCGTCGGGGAAGTCGTCCGGCAGATCGGAGGGCAGGGGTTCAAGAGGCAGCGGGTCGATGGCCTCAAGTCAATCACGCAGCCTCGGCCACGTGCGTCAATCGAACGACTGTTTGCACGAACGGGTGTTCGTTGTTAGGGTAACTTCACCTTCTGAGCGGGCGGAGTGTCCTGCACCAGAAAGTTGAACCATGCGCACCACACCCCGTCACCTCACCCCTACGCCGACCTCCTTCACGACCACGGCAGCTCAGCGACGTCGACGCCACTTGGCCGTCTATCACCGCGCGCTGCGGGCAGCATCAACCCCGGACGAGCGAGCTGCGGTATCGGCCCGCTACCGCCGAGTGCTCACCGGCACCGACGCTCGACCGGCACCCGCAAGCGTTGTCACACTCGCGTCGTAGCGTCCCCTCCATGGCAAAGACGAAGACCATATTCCTCTGCACCGAATGTGCACATCAGGCCCACAAGTGGATCGGGCAGTGTCCCGACTGCGGCGAATGGAACACCCATGTCGAGGAGGTGGTCGAGCGCATCGCGCCGATTCCGGTGGCACTCACCGAGCAGCCTCGTCTGATCGCGGATGTCACGGCTGACAACTGGGCGGCGACCCCAACCAACATCTCCGAGCTCGACCGGGTGCTGGGTGGCGGCTTCGTCACCGGGTCGGTTGCGCTCTTCGGAGGTGAACCCGGCATTGGCAAGTCCACCTTGCTGTTGCAGGCCATGGCCTCGTTGGCACGGGCGGGGCATCGCTGCCTCTATGTGTCCGCGGAGGAGTCGAGCGAACAGGTGCGTATCCGCGCCGATCGCCTGGACGCCGTCGTGGATGGTCTGTGGCTCGTGTCCGAGACGTCCCTCGGTGCCGTGCTGGCGCATTGTGATCAGCTGAAGCCCGACTACGTCGTGGTCGATTCCATCCAGACGATTCACGACGCGGAGCTGAAATCTGCTCCCGGATCCGTGGCGCAGGTTCGCCATTGCGCGCATCGTCTCGTGACCGAGGCCAAGCGCCGAGCGATGACCACCATGCTCGTCGGGCACGTCACAAAAGAAGGTGGTCTCGCCGGACCACGGGCCCTCGAACACGTCGTCGACACCGTCCTCGCCTTCGAAGGCGACCGGCATCACGCGCTCCGGTTGTTGCGAGCCGTGAAACATCGGTTCGGTGCCACGGACGAGCTCGGTGTCTTCGAGATGGTCAGCGAAGGCCTCAAGGGTGTCGCCGACCCGAGCCGGCTCTTCCTGGCCGACCGGGCCAAAGGTGTCGCCGGGTCCGTCGTCATCCCGCTACTCGACGGCCATCGGCCACTGCTCATCGAGGCCCAGGCGCTCGTTGCCGATTCTGCGCTGGGTACACCCCGCCGCTCGGCCCAGGGTTTCGACCCTGGGCGACTCTCACTGATCATCGCGGTGCTCGAACGTCGGCTGCAGGCGCCTTTCGCCAAACAGGACGTCTTCGCCTCTGCGGTTGGTGGGGTGAAGGTCACCGAACCCGCCGCGGATTTGGGTATGGCAATGGCGCTTGTGTCGTCGACGATGGGACGACCACTCGATCCCGGCCTCGTGGCCTGCGGAGAGATCGGCTTGGCCGGCGAGCTGCGTCAGACCTCGCAGATCGAGCGACGACTCGCAGAGGCGGCCCGGGTGGGCTTCACGACCGCAGTCATCCCGGCGGGTGCGCCACCCACACCAAACGGCATCGTCGGTATCCGCGCGGAAACACTCGACGAAGCCCTGCGTCTTACAAACCTGATCGGGCCCGACCACGGGCAACCGACGCCGCCCTCGTGGCTCAGCGGGAGCGGATCTCCATCTGCTTCCGATTGGTGATCGTGTAACGCCGGTCGGTTTGGGTGAGCCAACCGAGGCGGATGAACGCCGAGATGGCCTTGTTCACTCGCTCCCGCGAAGCCCCGACCATACCCGAGAGTTCTTCTTGCGTGATCGGCAACGTGAACTCGTCCTCATCGCCGGCCAGTTCGAGCAGACGCTTCGCCGTGCGACCCGTGACATCGAGGAAGACCGAGTCGGCCAACGCCTCGTCCATCGAGCGCAGGCGACGGGCCAACATGTCCACCACACGCCACAGAAGTTCCGGGTGGGCCTCATAGGTGGCGCGGACCGGCTCGTACGGGATCTCTGCGACCTTCGATGGTTCCAACGCTCGCCCCTCGGCGGAGCGTCCCATGCCATCGAACAGCCCCATCTCGCCGAAGAGGTCACCCTCCTCCA
>SHLQ01000235.1 GCA_004282895.1 Acidimicrobiales bacterium | reverse complement strand
ACCGGATTCCGGCAATCATCTCGTTCATGCGCATCTCGATAGGCTGCGTGAGCACCGCATTGATGCCGGGGAAGTCGCGGAGGGATCTCTCGATCTCCGTTGCGAGTTCCTGCTGCGTGCGAGCTCGTTTCCATTCCCCCCGGGGCTTGAGCGTCAGGAAGATGTCCGTGAGCTCGATTCCCATCGGGTCCGTGGCGATCTCGGCAGTGCCAAGGCGGCTCCACGCCCGCTCGACTTCGTCGGGAAACTCGTCGAGGATCAGCTGTTCCAGTAGCGTATTCGAGGCGGTGGCCTCGTCCACGTCGACGCCGGCGAGCCGGATCACATTCACCACGAGCGTACCCTCACCGAGCTTCGGAAGGAACTCTCCACCTGTACGCGCGGCGGCCCAGCCCGCGAGAGCCACGAGGACCATCGCACCGACAAGAGTCGGGGCGCGAAAGCGCAACGCCAGTTCCAGGATCGGCGCGTACGCCCGATGTGCCCAACGCACCACCCAGGGTTCCCGTTCCTTGATGCGGCGAGGTAGTGCGAGGCTCGCCAAGACGGGCATGAGCGTCAGTGACAACACCATGGATCCGAGCAGGGCGAAGATCATCGTGAGCGCCATGGGCCGAAACAACTTGCCTTCCACCCCCTCCAGCGCCAAGATCGGCAGGAACACGATCATGATGATCAACTCGCCGAACATCGTGGGCTTTCGCACTTCGATGGCCGCGTCGCGGATCGTGTCCATCCATGGCTTGTTCCCGCGTTCTGATGCACGCCGCACGCAGTTTTCGATCATGATGACCGAACTGTCGACGATGAGGCCGAAATCGAGAGCTCCGAGACTCAGCAGACTGGCGGCTATTCCGGCTTCCAACATCATGCTTCCCGCGAACAGCATCGAGAGCGGTATGGCCATGGCTACGATCAAGCCGGCGCGAAGATTGCCGAGAAACACGAACAGCACCGCGATGACCAGCAGCGCGCCGGCCAACAGGTTGTGCTCCACGGTGCGGATCACCTTGTCCACGAGGTCGGTGCGTTCATAGACGACTTCCAGGCGCACGTCGGCAGGCAGCGCGGCCTGCGCTTCGGCCAACGCCTGTTTCAGCTCACGCGTGACGACGTGGCTGTTTTCGCCCATGAGCATGAAGCCCAGGCCCAGTACGCGTTCGCCCTGACCGTCGGCGGTGACGGCGCCTCGTCGAATCTCATGGCCGATCTGCACGCGACCCAGGTCACTGACGCGGACCGGCGTGCCGTCATGAGTCGCCACGACGATGTTGCCGATCTGTTCGACGGTCGTGGTGAGGCCGAGACCGTGAACGAGCATCGCCTCGCCACTCGTTACCACCTGCCCACCGCCAACATTGCGGTTGTTGGATTCGAGAGCTTCGAAAACGCTATGAAACGTTAGGCCGTACTTGATAACCAGCTCGGGTTCGACGATCACATGGAACTGTTTCTCGTATCCTCCCCACGAGTTCACTTCGGCGACGCCCCGCACCTTGCGCAGCTCGGGCTTGACGATCCAATCGTGCAGCTCGCGTAGTTCGGTGAGTGTTCGGCTCGGGCTGTCCGTCGTTACGAGGTAGTGAAACACCTCCCCGAGGCCGGTGGCGATCGGTCCGAGCTGGGGACGGCCGATTCCCTCGGGCAGCTCCACGCTCGCGAGACGCTCACTCACCAGCTGACGCGCCAGATAGATGCTGATCGAGTCATCGAATGTGGCAACGATTTGGGAAAACCCGAACTTCGAGACGGACCGGACATTCTCTAACCCCGGGAGACCACTGACAGACAACTCGACGAACTGAGTGATCTGCTGTTCGATCTCCAGTGGATTCAGAGATGGTGCGACGGTGTTGATCTGCACTTGCACAGGCGTGGTGTCAGGGAAGGCGTCGATCGAAAGACGGCTCAACGCGGTGACGCCCAGCGCCACGAGTACGGCTGAGAGCAGGCAGACAAGCAGTCGGTTGCGCAGTGAGACGCGGATGATCCAGTCGAGCATGGTTGGCTATTCCTCCGCGACTAGTCGTCGACGCAGCCCGCGCCCAGCCGCGACGCGAGAAACTGAGACTTGAGGGCAAAGCCGCCTGCAACCACCACGGGTTCATCAGGCCTCAAGCCGCTGGCTATTTCGATCTGACCGTTCTGCTTTGCCCCGAGGGTCACCGGCCGGGCTTCGAACAGGTCGATGGACGTCCTCACGAAGACGACCGGTGTGCCGGTAACGTTCTGTACGGCGGACACCGGAACGACCACAGCCTGATCGGATTTGCTCGTGGAAATCTGTGCGTGCGCGAACATCTGCGCTTTCAAACGCCCGCCGGCGTTCGAGACCTCGACGCGCCCCTGCGCCATCCGGGTCCGCTTGTCCACCGACGCCGAGATCCATGTCAGGGTGCCGGGGAACATCTGACCCGGCAGCGACTCCACGGTGAGCTTCACATCCTGTCCCGGGTGTACCCGTGACAGCTGCGACTCCGGGATGTTCACCATTCCCCAGAGCACGCTCGTATCCGCAAGAGTGAACAGGACATCGGCAACATCGACCACCGCCCCCTGAACCGCCGCCCGCTCTACGATCTCCCCACCAAACGGCGCGCGGAGCTCCAGGACTCCCGGCATGCTCTGTTGATCGGTCAACGCCGCAATCTGAGACTCGTCGAACCCGAGGACCACGAGGCGCTGTCGCGCCTGCCGTACAGCCGCGGCTGACGCTTGATGAGCGGCCTCCGCTTCCTGATACTCCCTTTCGGAGGAGATGCGTTGGGCCAGCAGGTCACGCTCCCGTTCGAACACCTTTCGGCGAAGCTCTTTCTCCGTCACGGCCTGGAGGTACGCGCCTTGAGCCTCACCGATTGTTTCGGATGTCACGGTCGCCAGCAGATCGCCCCGATCGACCTGACTACCCAGATCGACTTTCACGCTCTTGACGACCCCCGCGACGAGCGACGTGATCTTCGCCAGCTTGTTCTGGTTGAACGTGATCTCGGCGAAACATCCGACTCCGCCTTCCATCTGTTGCACTTCCGGAGTTCGCACGACTACCCCAGCTTTCGCTGCGGACGCTTCCGACGCGAGACGTACCTTCAGGCCCGGCCGGGACGGGTCCTGGACCAGCAGCTCGGGATGGCAGATGCCGCATTCCTCTTCGGGGACTCCGTGCTCGTTACACATCAGCGTTGATCCACCGCTCTCGCTTGTCGTCGAGGAACCCGTTGCACCCTCGGCAGGTTCGGAGGTTTCCTCAAGCAACTCCGGGTGGCACAGAAAGCACTCGTCTTCATAGAGCGAGTGTTCTGTGCACCAGAGCCGGTCCTTGTCTTCCAGCTCGGGGTGGCACAACCAGCAGCGATCTTCGTAGCGGTCGTGTTCACGGCACCAGAGCCGGCCTTTCTCGCGCAGACTCGGATCACAGATGAAGCACTGTTCCTTGGGTGCGGCATGGGCTGCACAGGTTGTACCGTCGGCCTCCGGCTGAGCTGCCGACGCCCCCGGCTCCGGGTCGGGCGCCGCACGCTCCTCGGCCGGCGAGCAGGCCGAAAGCAGAACGAGCAGAGCGACGAGCCACACGAACATCGCTCGGTGTCGTGTCAGGTCTGTCAGTTTCATGGTTGTTTCCTCACTTAGAATCCTTGGCGCCAAATAGGACCGCGGAACACGCCCGTCGGCGATTCCCGCGGAAGACACGCCATTAGTTTTCGGCTGTTGGGCCGCCGCCTTCTGGGGACCGTACTTTTCTCGTGGCCATGGACCCGAACGCGGTGCGCCAGCACAGCTGGTGCGGCCGGGCCTATAGAGGCCGGTCCGAGTACAGTCGTGGCGGGGGGATCAGATCAGAAGAACGACGGTGCGCAGCGACGATAGACGTGAGTCGCCGGGATCGTGGCTTCCCAGGCGTGCGATGTGCATCGTCTCGGATGCGGTGGCATCACTGACGAGCTCTGACCCGGAAAGGAGATCGATTGAAGCTTTCTGAGACGTTGCGCCCGCGGTGGACGGCACCGCCTCGACAGTAATGCAGCAGCCACAATCGGAGTCGTCCAGGAGATGCGTCGTTTCATCAACGCGGGCCTGCGCGGAGTGCGGATTGCGACAACAGTTCGGATCAGTCCCATCCCCGATGCACAACTCCAGTGCCATAGCGACCGGGGACAAGTGAGCCAGCACGATGCCCACGGCAAGGACTGACAAGATCTTCACTGCGAAGGATTTGCGCATGCAGATCAGAATATAGTAGGGCTTCCCCCTCATTGTCAAAGTCACCCGAGCCCTGGCCATGTCACGTCCTAGATTATCTATGACAAAACAAAGAAGGGCAGCGAATCAACCGTGTTATTTCGCTGCCCTTCCACCCTGGTCTTTTCCTACATCGGCTCAACTCCGGCGTCGTCGTCAGTCGGAGCGAATCGACTGTAGAGTGTTGGCAAGACTAGGAGCGTCAGCAACGTGGAGGTCACTAGTCCCCCAATTACGACGGTGGCGAGTGGCCGCTGCACTTCAGCACCCGCGCTCGTAGCCAAGGCCATGGGAATGAAGCCGAACGACGC
>SHLQ01000234.1 GCA_004282895.1 Acidimicrobiales bacterium | reverse complement strand
ATCGGGGTCGTACATGTCCCAGTACTTGCCGGGCGGGGTGAAGGGGTGGTGCGGGTCGGGGAACGAGACCATCAGGAAGAACGGCTGGTCACCATCGCCGTGCGCCTGCAGAAACTCGATCGCGCGGTCGCGAATCCACGAGGTCGAATAGGCCTCGGCCGGGAGCGCCGTTCGGATCGCATCGGGGCGGCTGAAGTCGTGGGGGAGTTGGTTCTTGGGGCCGATCAGGTTCTCGTAGTCCGGGAGGTTCTCACGCAACCACCGCTCGTGGCCGCCCCCAGAACCATCGCTGTGGCGAGACACATGGTCGACGTGACCAAACCCGTAGTAGGGGAGGGTCATGTCGAAGTCCGGGTTCTCGCCCCAGACCTCGGTGTTCTCCTGCCGGAGCTGTTTGGCGTCAGGCATGAACCGGGCCTCGGTGTTCCGATCGGTGTCCCAGGTTCCCCGCGGCATACGAGGGGTCATGTAGGAGAACGGCTGATGATGGCCCTTTCCGATCAAGCCCGTGGCATAACCAGCTCGACGTAGGCAGTCGACGAACGTATTGGAATCCAGCGACAGCGAAAGCCCGTTGTGGCGAACTCCATGGACGCTCGGCATGCGGCTCGTCAGCAGGGACGCGCGATTCGGCATACAAATCGGGTGGGCCACGAAGCAGTTGTTGAAACGGGTGCCGCCCGCCGCCAGCGCATCGATGTTTGGCGTCTCCAGGATGGGGTGACCCCCACAGCCGAGCCAGTCGGCTCGCTGCTGGTCGGTCATGAACAGCACGAAGTTCGGTCGGTCAGTCATAGTTCGAAGAGTACTTCTAGGCTGAGGAGAGATGTCCAAGAAGCGTCCCAACGTCCTCCTCGTCCTCACGGATCAGCACCGCCCCGATCATCTCGGGTTCGGCGGCAATCCCATTGTGCAGACGCCGACGCTCGACGCACTCGCCGCGCGGAGCATGCGCTTCACCAGCGCCTTCGTCGCTAATCCGCTCTGCCAGCCGAACCGATGCTCGATGCTCACAATGCGATACCCGTCGGTGCACGGGACCCGTCACAACGGCATAGCTCTCGATTGGGACGCCAACACCTTCGTTCGTCGGCTTCGGGCTGACGGCTACCGCACCGGTCTTGTCGGGAAGGGTCACTTTCAGAACTTCGAGCTCTGGCCTGATATCGCCCGCGAGCAGTTCGACTTCTCGCTTGACGAGCAGGCGAGCCTCACGGGGCTACCTGGCGTCGACCGGTGGGATGCCTACGAGAGCATCCAGCGCCACGTGGACGAAGACGTGGTGTTTCCCGACGACTATTACGGCTTCGAACACGTCGAGATTGCGTCGAACCACGGCGACGAGGTCACCGGTCACTATGTCGGCTGGCTTCGGGAGAAGGGCAGCGACTGGCATGACGTAGCCGGGCTCGCCAACGCCGAATGGGTGAGCTCGGATTGGGAGCAGGTCCGAAAGCCATCCATGCCGGTCGAGTTGTACTCAACGACGTTTGTCGCTGAGCGCTCGGCCGCGTGGATCGAAGATCATGCCGATGACGATGAGCCGTGGTTCCTTCAATGTTCGTTCCCGGATCCGCATCACCCGTTCACGCCGCCTGGCGACTACGCCCACATGTACAGCCCGGCCGACATGGTGCTGCCGGCAACGTTCGATGATCCGCACTCCCACTCTGTTCCACACATCCAGCGGATGATCGCCACCCGGGGCCAGCTCAACCCCACCCCGGCACTTCAGGCACCGAACGAGACGCAGCTTCGGCAGGCGATGGCCCACGAGTACGGAGCGATCACGATGATCGACGACGCCATCGCCAACGTGTTGGCGTCACTCGAACGGTCCGGGCAGGCCGACGACACGATCGTGATCTTCACCTCCGATCATGGCGACATGTTTGGGGACCACGGTCTCATCCTGAAGATGTTCGTCCACTACGACGGCGTGCTGCGCGTGCCGTTCACGATCTCGGGCCCGGGAATCCAAGCGGGCTCGACCGACTCGATGGTCAACACGCTCGACCTCGGTGAAACGATTCTCGATCTGTGCGGGGTCGACAGCTACTTCGGTTCACAGGGCAAGAGCCTCACACCCATCCTCGACAACCCTTCCGTCGAACTGCGCAATGCGTTGCTGATCGAAGAGGACCAGATCCGTGATGGCCTGGGAGCCGGCGTACAGCCGCGCATGCGCACGTTGTTGACCAAAACTGCGCGCCTCACGCGCTACCAGAACGTCGACGAGCACTGCCTGTTCGATCTGGGGAACGATCCGGACGAGTTGGAGAACCGCTGGAACGACCCGAGTTCAATCACCCTGCGCCGCGAAATGGGGGAGGCGTTGACCGAGCAGATGATTGCCGCCGCCGACCCGAGCTACCGTCCGAACTACATCGCCTAGCCCGACCGGGTCAGCTCCAACCCGGAGACGACCGGCAGCGTCAGAGTAGGTTCAAGCCCTGTGAGCACCGTCAAGAACATCCTGTTTGTTATGGCCGACCAGCTTCGGTTCGACTATCTCAGCTGTTACGGCCACCCCCATCTCGAGACCCCGAACATTGACCGGCTCGCCAGCCGCGGCGTTCGGTTCGAGCGAGCGTACGCACCGTCTCCCGTGTGCGGTCCCTCCCGAGCGTCCTTCTACACCGGACGAACCACGTTCAGCCATGGCTCGACCTGGAACCATGTTCCCCTGCCGATCGGTGAGTTGACGATTGGCGACTACCTGCGCGAGACCGGCTACACCACCGCAGTTGTGGGCAAGACACACATGGTTCCAGACCGGGAGGGGATGGCTCGGCTTGGGCTGACCGAGGACACCGAAATCGGCATGCGTGTCGCCAACACGAGTTTCGAGCCGTTCGAGCGGGACGACGGTCTTCACCCGACGCCAATCTTCCTCAAGATGGGTGGCCAACTCTCGTACAACGATTGGCTTCGCGAGCGAGGTTACGACGGTGAAAATCCGTGGAATGACTACGCAAATTCGGCGGAGGGCCCCGACGGGGGGATCTTGTCAGGCTGGTATCTCGAGAACTCCCATCTTCCAGCTCGCGTGAAAGAGGAGCACTCAGAGACGGCGTACATGACGATGCGGGCCAAAGAGTTCATCACCGAGATGGGCGATGATCCTTGGCTGCTTCACCTGAGCTACATCAAGCCGCACTGGCCGTACATGGCCCCAGCCCCGTACCACGACATGTACAGCCCAGAGACCTTTCTCGATCCCCAACAATCGGAAGCCGAGCGCGAGGACCCGAACCCGGTGTTCGGCGCCTTCATGGACATGGACGTGAGCCGCAGCTTCTCCACCCCGAGCGTGCGAGCGAAGGTCATTGGGGCATACATGGGTCTGGTGAAGCAGATCGACGACCACCTCGGCCAGCTCTTCGACTGGATGGACGAAACTGGCCGTGCCGACGACACGATGATCGTCTTCACGTCAGATCATGGGGACTACCTCGGCGATCATTTTCTTGGTGAAAAGGAACTGTTCCACGAAGTGTCGGTCAAGATCCCGCTCATCATCGTGGACCCCCGACCCGAGGCTGACGCCACTCGTGGCACCGTTTCTGACGCGCTCGTCGAGGGCATCGACCTCGTCCCGACATTCCTTGAAGCGACCGGTTCGCCACCGAACGAGCATCGCATCGAAGGCTCGTCGTTGCAGACGTTTCTCCATGGCGATGTCCCGGATTCCTGGCGCAACGCCGCCTTTTCCGAAATCGACTACGGCATCTATCCTGCACGAAACACGGTGGATGTCGGGCCCTCGGAGGCTCGCGCATACATGCTGCGAACCGACCGGTGGAAGTACGTCTACTTCAAAGGGTTTGCTCCGCAGCTCTTCGATCTCGACGCCGACCCGAACGAGTACGTCGACCTCGGACGAGATCCTGCGTATGCGCCCGTGTGTCAAGAACTGCTTGGACTACTCCTCGACCGACTGACGAGCAGCAAGAACCGGGTCACCATGACCAACGAAGAAGTGCTCGGTATGCACGGGCTCGAGAAAGAGCGCGGGATCGTGATCGGCCAGGTCGAGCAGCCATCGGAACGTCTGTAGTTCAGAGAACCTCGTCGATCACCGGGTTGGTCAAGGTTCCGACGCCGGGGACCTCGACGGTGACGGTCATTCCTGGCTCGAGCCAGAATTGCGGATCGCGGGCGTAACCCACGCCGCCCGGCGTTCCGGTGGCGATGACGTCGCCAGGTTCGAGTGTGGTGAACGTGGAGCAGTACGACACGATCGCCTCGAGATCGAATATGAGCTTTGTGGTGGGTGCTGATTGAACAACCGCACCGTCGACGATGGTCGACAGCGTGAGTGCATAGGGATCGCCCACCTCGTCGGCGGTCACGATCCATGGACCCCACGAGCCTGATCGTTCGAAGTTCTTGCCGGGCGTGAACTGTTTCGTGTGGCGCTGATAGTCGCGCAGGGTTCCCTCCATGAGGCACGAGTACCCGGCGATCGCCCCCAACGCGGATTCTCGATCGGCGTAGCGCGTGGTGCGACCGATCACGATTGCGAGTTCGCCCTCGTAGTCGAA
>SHLQ01000233.1 GCA_004282895.1 Acidimicrobiales bacterium | reverse complement strand
GCCCCGGTCGGCACCGACAACGCCGTTTTGGTTACCGTCCACGACGGGGACTGGACTACCGGGGTCGAGACGGTGTCCGAGGCGCTGAACGTCGAGCCATCGGGCGCCGTTCCGGACACACTTGCGGTGTTGTTGATCGCTCCCGCATCGAGGTCCGCCTGGGTCACGACGTAGCTGACCGTGCACGTCATCGATGCGGCTGGATCAAGCGTGGTCTGCGGACAGGTCACTGGGCCGGTCAATGGGTCGCTGATGCTGATCGAGGTGAGCGTGGCTTCCCCGGTGTTGTTGACCGTGAAGCTGTAGGTCACCTCCCCCGGTGCCGAGATCTGCGAGGCCGGCGACAGCTTGTCGAGCGTGATCGCGGCGAGGGTTGCTGTGGCCGACGCCGAGTCGCTGGCGACATCACCCTCGGGGTCTCTGGCCGAGACCGTAGCGGTATTGGTGATGGTCCCGCTGAGCGCCGCCGATGTGCAGGTCCACTGCCACGTCTCGTTAGTGTCGAGCTCTCCATCGCCGTCGAGGTCGGACGAGCCAACGAAGACAGGTCCGGGACAGTCAGCGTCGGTGACGGTCACGTCAGGCAGCGGCACGTTGCCGGTGTTGTCGGCTTCGATGGTCCATGTGACGGTGTCACCGAACCCGAAGAACTGCGGATCGACCGTCTTGGTCACCGCGAGGTCGACGACCTTCGGATTGACCGGGAAACTCACCGTGTCCGACGTCGCGCCGACACCCCGCCTCGGCATGCCCGCGAGCGTGACAGAATTCGTGTGACCGCCGGACCCGATCGTCGTTGTGCACTCCCATGTCCAGGTCTCGGCCGGCGTGTCGGGCGGTATACCGAAGGTGCCCTGGGGCCACTCCGGGCTCGCGGAATCGATGGTGTTGTTGGCGTTGGCGTCACCACCGACGAAAACGATCGGCGCGCAGCCGTCATCGGCGAGCGTCGGGGGGGTCAAGGGAACCAGGCCAGTATTGGCGATCGTGAACAGGAACGTGATCTCTTCGAACGGGTCGGCGACGGTCACAGGATCGCCCTGCGAGTCGAAGGGCTCCTTCGTGAAGGACCACGACGGAGGCGCCGACGGCGACAGACCCGGGATGGTCAGGTTGCCCCCACCCAGGGGCTCGCCCGACGTCGTCTCGATCGCACCCGTGTAGGCGGCCTGGGCCGTCCCGGTCGAGCCGGTGCCAGGGTCGCAGCCGACGATGACGTCGATCTGCACCCAGATCGTCTCGGTGGCGTCCAGCCCGGTCACCTCGATGACCGGTTGGTATAGACGGACCGTGCCGGGGACGTCGGGATTCGGGGTGACCGCTTCCGACAACACGCTGACGGCCGCGTCGCCGTCGAGATCGATCGAGTCGGGGTGGATGGTCAACCCGACTATGTCGCGCAGGCCCAGTCCCTCGTCCGAACTGGAGTCGTACCCGAAGTTGTACGAGATCTCGAGGACGTTGTCGGTACCCGTCGCCGCCATCACGATCTCTTGGAAGAACGTCACGATCGTTCCGCAGACGACGTCCTTCACCGGCCCCATGGACGACACGGTGTTCGTCGCCGTATCGTGCACCGGCTGCGCTTCGCCAGGCTGCCAGATCAGCTCCGATCCGAAGAAACCCATTGAGGTGATGTCAGCAGCCGACGCCTGCGCCGGTGGAGACAGGAGCGCGCTGAATGAAACGGTGCTGGCCAGAAGGGTGATCACGGCGATGACCGCGACCTTACGGAATCGTTGCGTGGCTCGTTTTGTTCTCGTCTCGAGGTTCTGGGAATGCATTCTGAGTCCTCTAAGCTTCGTATACTGACCCTCCATCGGCTCGGGTTCGCGGTTGTTGATGCTCCCAGACGAGCTTGTTGCCACCCCGAAGCGAGTCCGGCCACCAGATAGCAGCAAACCGTTCGCTCATCGTTGGGTTTGGGGCGTGTCCGGCTCCTCGCCCGTTCACACCGCGGCGAGATGCTCGGCCAGTACGGCAACGAGCGCGTCGATGGGTTGATGCAGCGCATGGGCGAGCCCAACCTCCGACGCCAGCGACAACACGGTGTCCGATTCGTAGCCTGACGCAACCGCGCCGGCGATCACCAGAACGTCGGTGTGTAGCTCTGCGCACCGATCGATGACTCCGCCCACGACCTTGCCCTCGAGCGAGGTCTGGTCAAACTGCCCTTCGCCCGTCACTACGAGATCGGCCGTTCGGATGTGGTCGGCGAGTCCACACTGATCGGCGATGAGCTCGAATCCATCGACGAGCCGGGCGCCGAGGGCGGCCAGGCCTCCCGCTAATCCTCCGGCAGCACCCGACCCGGGGATTGCGGACACATCCACACCGTGGTTCTGGTGGTAGCTGGCCTCCAGCTGACGAAGCCGCTCGGTCAGATCCTGGACCTGCGCCGGAGAGGCCCCCTTCTGGGGACCGAACACCTGAGCGGCGTCCACGAAGTGGGTCTTCACGTCACAAGCGACCACGAGGTCGATGCCTTCCAGTCGAGTGGATTCCAATGCCTCGATCGCCCCTGCACCCCCATCCGTCGTCGCCGAGCCGCCGACACCAACGATGATCTGCGTCGCTCCGTTCGACGCCGCGGCCGCGATCAGCTCGCCGACTCCCCTGGTCGTGGCGTTCACCGGATCATTGCCCTCGGCCCCGCCCGCGAGCACCAGGCCAGCGGCTTCGGCCATTTCGATGACGGCAACACCGTTCTCGTATCGCCAGGCGGCGTCGACAGGCTCGCCGAGTGGACCCGTGACCGTCGTCGTTTGGTTCGCGCCGCCGAAGGCCTGCACTGTCCCTTCGCCGCCATCGGCCAAGGGCAACGCCACTCCGATGTGGCCAGCCGCTTCGGCGGTCTCGACGACGGCCGCGCACAACGACGCTGCGTCAGCGGTGCCTTTGAACTTGTCGAACGCAGCCAATACTCGCATCGCCCCAGTGTGGCCGGTTCGGTACCCTGAAGTCATGACGACCGCCGAGATCTCATCGCATGACGAGCTCGTCGCCTCGATGACGGGCGGCATGGTCCCCACCACGCCCAAGGTCTTCAACGGCACGGACAAGTTGCGAGCGGACGGCCGTCCCCGACCAGACTTTCGGGCCGAGTTGCGCAACATCGACAACGTTCGCAATGCCATCACGTTTCTCAGCGTCCTTGCCGCCCCCGCACTGATCACGTATCTGGTGCTCTGGGCGGGCACGTGGTGGGCGGTCGCGCTAGCGGTCCTGCCGATGGGAATGGTCCAAACCCGGATGGCCATCCTCCATCACGAGGGATCCCATCGGCTCCTGTTCAGCAAACGGAGCATCAACGATCTGCTCGGTGTCACGTTCATCGGATGGCTTCCGTTCGGTACCGGCACTCATCACTACCGTCGCGGCCATGCCAACCATCATCGGGATGAGTTCGGCCCCAAAGAGCCGGATTTCCTGTTGTACGCCTTCTATCCGATCACCCGATCATCAATGCGCCGCAAGCTTCTTCGTGACCTGTTCGGCGTCTCGGCGTATCGCATCGTCAAGCCACGGTTCACCGGTCTGGTGAAGCCGAAGTATCTGTCCCTTAGCCTGCGGTTCTTCGCCGGCCAGGTATTCGTGGCCGCGCTGTTCTGGTTGGCGGGTTCGCTCTCGCTGTACGTGTGGTTGTGGCTCCTGCCCTACTTCTCCTGGTATCAGTTGCAGAATCGCCTGCGCGCCATCGCCGAACACGGTGGGATGACCCGCTCCCCTGATCGACGCGACACGACCCACCATGTCGAGCAGAGTTGGCTGCCGAGTCTTCTCATTGCGCCGTACTACGTCGGCTACCACGTCGCCCATCATGTCGACAGTGGTGTCCCCATGCGGAACCTGCCGAGACTGCATGCTGCTCTCGTTGACGGTGGCTACATCCAGGAGGGCAGCGTGTGGCCGTCCTATCGGGCCCTGTGGTCAGCTCTCATGTCGCCGGCGAGCGCCAAGGCGTAGATCAGCCGGTTGGGATCCGCTCATCGGAGCCCACAATCACCACAATGTCCGCGGACTCAGCTCGATCTGCGGCGTCGGCGGACACGCCGATCGTGCCCTCAGGAACCGGCTGGATCACGTCGGGCGTGGTGCCGATGGTCTCGGCCACCGCCCGGGCGTCGGCGGCAAACCCTTCGTCGTAGAAGATCACGGAGACCGGCGTATTCAGCGCATTCGCGGCATCGGAGATGTAGCCGCGGGCTTTCAGCTTGTCGCTGACGCGTCCAGCAACACCACGGCCGCCGGTGCCATTGGCGACGAGCACCGTGACCTCCGCTGGTTCACGAGCCTCTGCGGTGTCATCAGGAAGAGGAGCAATGGTTGTCTCCGACGGAACCGTGTTGGTCACCGTGGAGCCATCATCGGTGCCGTCGTCGGTCGCGCCGTCCGTCGCGCCATCGTCGGTGCCGTCGTCAGTAGCGTCGTCGGTTGAGCCGTCATCCTGCGCGGCATCGCCGGAGTCGGCGATGACCGTCTCAGCGTCGTCCAACGCGGACCACAGCAGAATCAGCCCGACAAGGACCGCGAGAGCGATGAGCATGGCGCCGCGAGCC
>SHLQ01000232.1 GCA_004282895.1 Acidimicrobiales bacterium | reverse complement strand
CCGAAAAGGTGTATCTCGATGCCGTCGCCACCGCTGCTCGCCTGTCACGCGTCGAGGGCCTGGACCGGGCGCTGAACGACCACGCTCTCGACGCAATAGTGGCTCCAACGGGACCGCCGGCCACACCCATTGATCTGATCAACGGCGACCGTCGAATGGGCGGCTCGTCGACCTTGGCCGCCGTGGCCGGTTATCCCCTGATCTCGGTGCCGGCCGGCGCGGCGTCCGGTATGCCGGTTGGTATCACCTTCATGGGCGCCGCGTGGAGTGAACCAATGCTCATCAAGCTGGCGTCGGGCTTCGAGGCGCAACGGGGCCCGCGGCTCGAACCGAGGTTCTAAGCGCTGAGGCAGAGCCGCAGTGACCTCGCCGCATCACGTCCTGTCGCGCAGCGACGCCGGGATGTAGTCACCGTGGGCGTCAAGCAGGTCGTCCACCAGGTTGTGGATCTGCTCGAGGCTGAGCTCGGCTGCGGTATGCGGATCCAACATCGCGGCGTGATAGACGTGGGCACGGTCGCCGGTCTTGAGCGCCTCAACTGTAAGAGCCTGGGGCCCAACATTGGTCTGGATCACGGCTGCGAGCTGCGGAGGCAGCGCACCGACACGCTGAGGGCTGAGACCGTGGCCGTCGACCGTGGTGGGAACCTCCACGATGCAGCCATCGGGCAGATTGTCAATGTGGCCCTGGTTGGGGATGTTCGTGTAGACCGTGCGCTGCGTGTCGGTCTCGATGCTGTGGATGATCTGCGGCGCAAACTCGCCGCTATGAGGAATCGTCAGCTCAACGCTCTCGTCCTCGAGCCGGCTTCGAAGTGCGTCCCACTCGGCGTCGTGGATTTCGCAGCGACGGATGTACTCGCGGAGCGGGATCTGGAACTCCGCGATGAGGTCTGGGCGGTCCCGCTTGATGAACCACGGCGTGTATTCGGCGAAGTGCTCGCTTGATTCGGCCACGAAGTAGCCGAGGCGTCGCATGATCTCGTACCGGACCGCGTCCGGCATACCCCGCTCGCCTCGTCTGGGCGCGTCCGCCGGATCTGTGAACAGCGTTTTGAGCTTCGGGTAGACGTTCTGGCCATGGTGTTCGAGCTTCAGGTAGAACGCCATGTGGTTGATACCGGCAGCGGTGTACTCCAACTCGTCGGCCGGAATGCCCAAGTCGTGGGCCAGGTCCGATGCGGTGAGCGGAATTGAGTGGCAGAGCCCATACCCGGGATGACTGCCGAGATCGGCGAGGCCCCACATGTTGATGGCCATGGGATTCGCGTAGTTCAAAAAGACCGCGTCCCCGGCGACCTCGCTGATGTCTTCGGAGACATCGACGAGAACGGGGACGGTTCGCAGGCCGCGCATAATGCCTCCCACACCGAGCGTGTCGGCAATGGTCTGCTGAAGCCCGTACTTCTCGGGAATCTCGAAGTCGATGACAGTCGAGGGTTCGTAGCCACCGACTTGGAACATGGTGACGACGTAGTCGGCGCCTTCGAGCGCCTTTCGTCGATCGGTCGTTGCCTCGACCGTCATCGGGATGTCGCAGGTCGCGGCGATTCGGTTGGCGACGACCTCCGATGTTCGCAATCGCCGCTCGTCGATGTCGTGGAGCGAGAAGCTAAGCCGATCGCGTAGCTCCGGGTACGCGATCAGATCACCGATCAGATTGCGAGCGAAAACCGTACTGCCCGCACCCACGAACGCTATTCGAACCACATCGCCCCCTCCGCGCAGCGCCTCAAGAGTGAACCCTTACGTCGAGAGTACTCAAGATCCGACTTGGATCGTTCGGCCCTCGGCTGATGAACGCTCGATTGCGTCGAGAAGCCGATGCACCTTGACCGCATGGTCGAAGTCGGGCAGGTAGGAGCCACGACCGCGTATGGCTTCGGCCATGCGTCGGTACGTGCCGCCGACGTTGCGAGCGGGTCCGAATGGGAAGCCGTCAGGAACCACGTTCAACCGGTCGGGAACATCCATCTCGACAAGAGGATCATCGCCACGAGCTCCCTTGAGAACGATCGGGGTGATCTGCGGCAGCGCGGCGGTTGTCGCCTTCAGGGTTCCTTCGGTGCCGAAGGCCTCGAGTCGCCAACCGGTTGCGTGGTTGGGCACGGTGGCTGCCTGGTAGGAGACGAGAGCGCCTGTGGCAAGCGTGGCGTTGACTGCGATGTTGTCTGGCGCATCCACGTCGATGGTCTCCCCCGTGTCGGCGAGCTTCCATTGGGGAACCTGAACGGCGATCTTCCCCGAGACGGCCGTGAAGGCTCCGAAGCAGTGCGCAATCTGGTCGAGGGTGTGCCCCGCGACGATCGTCATGGTGTTGGCGCCGTTGGCGTTGTCCCCCATCCAGGCCTCGGACGAATTGTGACCGAGCGCTCCCCCGCCGAACATCGTCACATTGACCGTGAGCAACTCGCCCAACCAGCCCTCGTCGTGCAGCTCCTTGACATAGGCGAGAGTCGGATCGTTGCGACCTTGCAGCCCAACCGCGGTCACCACGCCCTTGGACCGTGCGAGTGCGGCCATCTCTTCGGCTTCGGCCAGGTTGGCGCCCAACGGCCACTCGGAAAAGACGTGCTTCCCCGCCTCCAGCGCGGGGACGACAACATCGCGGTGACGAGGGACCCGAACGACCACCGACACGATGTCGATATCAGGCTGAGCCGCCAACTCCCGGACGTCGTGGAAGGCAGGAATCCCGAACGCTTCCGATGCCGCGTCAGCCGACTCCAGACGGCTCGTACACACCGCCGCGAGCTCGATCTCCTCGAGCCCTGCCAAGGCCGGCATGTGCGCAACTGGCCCCCATCCTCTGCCGGACGCATCTGCACCGACCAGTCCAAGTCTCAGTGGTTCGGTCACGGTGATACCCCTTGCAGGCTTGAATGATGTGGGCCCATTCAACCAGAGAAGTACCTGCTGGTTAGCCCGGTCGCAGAGAAGGCGGAACCTGGTAGGTGTAGGCGAAACCCTCGCCGGCAACCGTGACCGTTCGCTTCTGCCTGTCGAAGGTGACCTGGTCCCATTGGGCGGTCAGGTCGTGGAGCGGCATGAAGGACGTTGAGCTGCCGTCGCGGCCAAGCTCCAGTCCGGTCCCCGCTTCCGGTGCCGCGAAGGAGACTCCCTCACCGTCTGCCACGACGGTACCCAAACCTTCGAAGAAGGCGGAAAAGGAAGCCATCACCGCTGACCAGTCGGACCGATCGACAGAACTCATACGCGAATCGTATCTGCCTGCTTGCGCCAGAACGCCCGCACAGCGGAGGTCGCCGCGATAGATCTACCGACATCGGACGACGAGCCGGAACTTCGAAGGGACACGGCCATGAGCCGCCCAGATCCGCTGACCCGCACCATCAGAGACATCCCCACCGAACTTCGGCTCGGAGCCGACGACGGCATGCCCACTGACTGCGTCGCCAGCTTCGACAATCTCAGAGTCGTCCCCAAGGCCTACCTGGTCGACCAGATCTGCGAACTGCAGCCGGCCCGACTGGCCGAAGCATGCGCCGCGATTCGGGCCGCAATCGACTGTTAGATCTTCGTCCGAAGTTCACGTAGAGCCGCCGGAGACCTCGAGGTTCACGCCCGTCAGGTACGACGCATCGTCGGAGAGCAGGAATGCGGCCACGGACGCCACCTCATCGAGGCTCCCGTAGCGGCGCATCGGTATCTGCTCGATCATCTGCTTTGCCACTTCGGTCTCGGTGTCCGCGAAGTAGATACTCGAAACCTCAGCCTGCTTCTGCACCTGGTTGTCCCACATCGCGCCCGGCCCGACGAAGGCAGGGCTGATCGCATTCACCCGAATGCCATGCGGCGCCAAGTCCTTGGCCGCCGACTTCGTCAGCGCGATCCCCGCGGCCTTGGACGAGCTGTAGCCGGCCTTGTTGGGGGCACCGCTGACGCCCGGCATCGACGCCGTGTTCACGGCAGCGCCGGGTCGACCGGCACGCTGTAGTTGCTGGGCAAAGGCCTGCAAAACAGCGAAGACACCGGTGACGTTGACCTCCAGCACTCGACGCACATCTTCGATGGATGCGTCAAGGGTGTTGGCGAATTCACCCTGATAGCCCGCATTGTTGAAGAGAAGGTCCACGGGTCCGAGCTCGGAGGCCAGGCCGGCGATTGTCTCACGAACCACCGCAGTGTCGGTCACGTCGAAGGTCGTGGTGGTCATCGCCAAACCGTTCGAACTGGCGTTGACGCACAGGCGTTGGGTTTCGGCGAGTCCGTCAGCGGCACTCATGAGATCGGCGGCAATGACGGAGGCACCGTCGGTTGCGAGACGAACCGCCACTGCTCGGCCGATGTCGCCGGCTGCGCCGGTGACCAACGCGAGTTTGCCGGCGGCAGGAGCGATCATCGATCCAACCGTAGTTGACGTCGGTGACTATGAGCCCAACGACTCGGCGTTCTCCATCGCTGTGGTCAACAGCTCGGAAACTTCGAGCTCTCTCGCCCACCGCTGAAGGTTACCGACATCTTAATGCGAGGCCCTGACAGGCGATCCTCGTATTCACGAGCGGAGGCTTGCGAAGAACGAAGAGAGTGACTGTGCGCACTCTTCGCCCAG
>SHLQ01000231.1 GCA_004282895.1 Acidimicrobiales bacterium | reverse complement strand
TCCGGCCTACGCCGGCGGTTGTTGGCCGAGGAGTTGGGCAGCGGCCGACCATTTGCTCCGGTCGGCACACCGGATCTCGGTGGTATGGCTCTGGAGCTCTTTGTCGCACTTCGCGAAGAGATGGATCGATTCGGCGATGACATCGTCGAGACCTACATCGTGTCGATGACCCAAGGAGCGGAGGATCTGCTTGCTCCGGCGGTTCTCGCCCGCGAAGTTGGGCTGATCGATCTTCCCCGCGGAATCGCACGGCTCAGCTTTGCGCCTCTGCTCGAAACGATCGATGACCTGCGCCGCGTCGACCAGATCATGGATGATCTTCTCACCGACCCGGGGTACCGCCGCATCGTCGAGCTGCGCGGAAACGTGCAGGAGGTGATGGTCGGGTATTCCGACAGCAACAAGGACGGTGGAATCGCCACATCCCAATGGGAGATCCACAAGGCACTTCGAGCATTACGCGACGTTGCCAAACGTCATGGTGTCGAAGTGCCGGTCTTCCACGGTCGCGGCGGCACGGTCGGACGCGGCGGTGGGCCGACCCATGATGCGATCCTGGCGCAGCCCTCCGGTGCGATCTCCGGGCTGATGAAGACCACCGAACAGGGTGAGGTCATCGCCGACAAGTACAGCCGGCCGAAACTCGCTCGTCGCAACCTCGACCTCGCGTATTCGGCGATGCTCGATGCGACGATGATGCATACCGAGTCCAGGGTCGAACCGGAGCTGCGTGAGCGCTGGTCGACGATCATGGAGCTCGTCTCCGACAGTTCGTTTGCGCAGTACCGTCGACTGGTCGATGACCCCAGCCTCGTCGACTACTTCACGTCTTCGACCCCTGTGGAGGAACTGGGGGCACTGAACATCGGCTCCCGTCCGGCCCGTCGCAAAGGTGCAACAAGCGGCATCGACGACCTGCGCGCCATCCCGTGGGTCTTCGGATGGACGCAGTCGCGCCAGATCGTGCCCGGGTGGTTTGGTGTCGGCACGGGCCTCGAGGCTGCAGCGGCAGCAGGCCACGACGATGACCTGGCGGAGATGTTCTCCAACTGGCAGTTCTTCCGGACGTTCCTCTCCAACGTGGAGATGACCCTGTCGAAGACGGACCTTGGCATCGCCAGAACGTATGTTGAGACGCTTGTTCCCGAGGAGCACCAGCATCTCTTCGACGTGGTCACGGAGGAACATCAGCGCACGCTCGAGGCCGTTGCTCGCGTCACCGGGTCGCCGCTGCTGGACGACCTCCCCGTTCTGCGACGAACCCTGGAAGTGCGTGACACCTATCTCGATCCGTTGAACGTGCTTCAGGTGAACCTGCTGCAGGCATCCCGTGCGCTGGAGGACGGCGACGACGAGACGCGGCGCCACCGGATCACCCGTGCCTTGTTGCTCAGCATCAACGGCGTTGCCGCCGGGTTGCGCAACACCGGATAGCAGCAGCCGTCGTGGCCTAACATCGGCAGCGAAGCCGAAGGAGTAGTGCCATGCCCACGCCCCATATTTCCGCCCCAGACGGCGCTTTTGCCGACACCGTGCTCATGCCCGGCGACCCCAAACGCGCCACCCACATCGCCGAAGCCTTCCTCAGCGATGTCGAGCTCGTGACCGAGGTCCGAGGTATGACCGGGTACACGGGTACCTTCGAGGGCACCCGGGTGTCGGTCATGCCGTCCGGTATGGGAATGCCGTCGGCCGCGATCTACATCACCGAGCTTGTGCGTTTCTATGGAGTGCAGCGGCTCATTCGCGTCGGCACCGCCGGTGTGTACTCGCCGGACGTGGCGCTACGTCAGGTCGTCGCTGGCGACGAGGCGTTGACAAACAGCTGCATCCCGTCCGAGCTGGGGTACACGACGCCGATGCTGCCCTCCGCCCGACTGTTGCAGATAGCGCAGACCGTCGCCGCCGAGACCAACACGGACCTGTTGACCGGGAAGGTCTTCAGCAGCGACATCTTCTACGAGCCCGATGACTCGACCCGGGAGAAACAGGCGGCGATGGGGGTCATCGCGGTCGAGATGGAGTGCGCGGCCCTGTATGCGCTGTGCGACATGGAGGGCGCAGAAGCCTTGACGCTGCTGACGATGACCGACCATCTGGTGACCGGCGAGCACTTGTCCTCGGAGGATCGTCAGACCACCGTGGACGAGATGCTCGAACTGGGCTTGCGTGTTGCCGTGGCGGCGTCATGAGCGATCGCCTGCGCTTCGGGACCGCTGGCCTTCGCGCGGCATTGGGTGAAGGCCCGAACCGGATGAACAACGAAGTCGTGTGGCTGGCTGCGCACGCGATCGCCACGTGGCTACCACCGGGATCAACCGTGATCATCGGACGCGATGCGCGCTACGGATCCGAGGACTTCGCCGCGGTGACCGCACGTGTCCTGTACGAAGCCGGTCATCAACCGCGAGTCTTTCCTGATCCAGTTCCGACGCCCATCGTGGCGTGGATGACGAGCCAGACCGATGCGGCGGCCGGGGTGGTGGTCACCGCCAGCCACAACCCGGCGACGGACAACGGGTACAAGGTGTATGACGCGGCCGGCGCTCAGATCCTGCCGGACGACGCGGCCATCATCGAAGCGTCCATGGACTCGTTGCACTGGCCCGATCACATCGACGCCACCATTCCCGCGGGAGTGGAGGTCCTGAGTGACGCCGACGTCAATGGCTACCGCGTTTTGGCGCAGCCTCGCGTCGTCGACCATCCCTTGACGATCGTGTACACCGCCATGCATGGGGTCGGAGGCGCCTTGTGTGTGGACCTCCTCCGCGAAGCCGGTCATACGGTGCACCCGGTTCCCGAACAGCAGGACCCGAATCCGGACTTTCCGACCGCGCCATTTCCAAATCCGGAGGAGCCGGGCGCCCTCGACCTGGCGATGGCGCTGGCGGACGAGACCGACGCCGACCTCATCCTCGCCAATGACCCTGATGCGGATCGATTGGCAGTGGCCATGCGACGGGGTGGCGAGTGGCAGCGCATGACCGGAGATGAGATCGGAACCGTGCTCGGTGATCACCTTCTCCGGACCACGACCGGTCCTCGTTCGGTGTCGACCACGATCGTCTCGTCATCACTGTTGGCGAAGCTTGCCGAAGCCGCCGGCGCGTCGATCCACACCGTGCTCACCGGGTTCAAGTGGCTGGCCAAGGCTGCGGCCGATCACCCGGACGCACCGATGATCTTTGGCTATGAGGAGGCGTTGGGGTATGGCGTCGACTTCACGATCCCGGACAAAGATGGCCTGATGGCCGCGGTGCTACTCGCGGAGGTCGCATCGGATCTTGCGACCGACGGCCAGACACTCGACGACGCTCTCGACACGGTCTACGCCATCCATGGCGTCCACGTGAGCGGCCAGGTTTCCCATCGGTTCGAGGGCGACGACGCCATGACGGCGATGACGGCCTTCATGGACCGGCTTCGGGCGAACGAACTGGACGACGTCGGGGGAGCGGCCGTCCTGTCCGTCGAGGACCTTCGCTCCGGCATCCGATTGCCCGCAAGCGACGTGCTGATCTACCAGCTCAATCGTGGCCGGTTGATCGTTCGGCCGAGTGGCACCGAGCCCAAGGTGAAGGCGTATGTCGAGGCAGTGGCCGGCACGCGCGAGGATGCCCAGTTCCTACTCGGTGAGATGCTCGAGTCCGCTAAGGGAATTCTGGCTGGCTGAGCTACCCGCCGGCGGTCGGTAGATGTTCGAGTACGAGGCGACTGTCCGTCTGGCGCACGCCGCCACGCTCCTGAAACGAGACGAGGAGATCGTTCAGGTCTTCAGCTGACCGCACACGGGCGCGCACCCGGAAGTCGAGCGGGCCGGTGAGATGGAAACACTCCACGATGCGGTCATCCTCCGCTGCAAGCTCGCCGAATGCGGCGCGGTTGCGTTCGTCGGTCTGCCACACGTCGATGGATACCTCCATCGGCCGACCGAGCGCGGTGTGGTTGATGCGGGCGGTGAAACCGGTGATGATCCCCTTTTCCTGGAGTCGTTGCACTCTGGCCCCGGCGGCGTTGGGGGAAAGGCCAACAAGGCGGCCGAGCTCTCGATTCGTCAGCCGAGCGTTGCGTTGCAGGGTATGGAGTATATCACTGTCGATTGAGTCTATTACTGCGTTTTCCACTGCTATATGGTATCACTTGCAGGGCAAACAGTGCCACACACAGGCGTTTTACCGCCACAATGAATACATCAAACACCGATCGGAGGATCGACATGACCACCGCACAGAACAACCAGTTCAGCAAACTCCTCGCTTCGTGGAACCGCCATCAGGACCTTCACGAGAACAACGCTGCGACCCCAGAGCTCGCCGATTCGTACTTCCGTCTCTGGGACGAGCGGATCGCCACTCGTCAGTTGATGTCAACTCGCTAACGGCTAGGCGCAGTCCAGCTCTGTCCGGACGCCTGCAACCGTCGCCCGAACCTCGTAGGAGTCGGCGGCGCTGCCCGCGGGGTCCATCCACGTCAGGGCGTCCTGCACCGTTGTGACCCACTTTCCGTTGCGCCGAACGCTGTAGCGGTTCTCTCCCGGCACGGCATCCCACTCGAGCTCGATTCCTTCGGCCGTTGTCGTGACGCGACACGCCGCCGGTT
>SHLQ01000230.1 GCA_004282895.1 Acidimicrobiales bacterium | reverse complement strand
TCTCCACGGAGATCAACCATGCGGTTGGTGAAGACGCCGTGCTCGTCCATCACATTTTCGCCGATGCCGACGCAATGGTGGACTACTTCGCCACCACCGCGACCGAACACATGGCCGCGCTGACCAGCATCGCGACCCCACAGATGCACCTCGTTCGCGGTGTCACCATTCCGACCGAAGCCCGCGACGCGATCGCCTCCAAGGGCGTGCCGGTTGCGTTCGGTGAGTGGATCTATGGCTCCGTCCGGAACGACTACGTACAACCAGATCCGGCCAGCGCCGTCCAGGTGACCGCCAAGTGGACCTGCCACCCCGGTGAGTCCATTGACGACCTCAAATACTGGTGGCAGCAGGTCGGTACGAAGGCCCACACCCTCGAGGAGGGACTCCTGCGGTTCGAGGCCTACGAGGTGCCGGGTGAGGACGCCCTCATCATCCACGAGACCTTTGCCGACAGCGGTGTTCTCAAGTTCCACCTCACCAAAGGAACGGCTGCCATCTACAAGAAGGAGATCGACGAGGTCGCCGCCCCCGAGGTGTACTTCTTCCGTGGACCGGTTGCGTGGACGATTCGCACCTACTCCAAGTTCATGCACCTGCCCGCGACGTACTCGAGCCAGGGCAGCCACTACACGCAGGACGGCGGAACGTTCAGCGAGGGCACGACCTAGTCGGACAAATCACGGTCCGGAGAAGATCCCTCCCATGTCACCTTGGAGGTTCTCGTAGTAGTCCCGCTTCGGGTCGTAGTCGAAGCCGGCGGCTTCCTTCGCCCGAAGCTCGGCGCGACCAACAACATGCCAATGCACTTCGTCGGGACCGTCGGCCAGGCGAAGCGTCCGCTGGCCGGCGTACATCTCGGTGAGCGGCGTCCAGTCCGAAACACCTGTGGCGCCGTGCACCTGGATCGCTTCGTCGATGATCTCGCACACCCGGATCGGCACCATGGCCTTCACCGCGCTGATCCACACCCGGGCTTCGGAATTGCCAAGCACATCCATCGCCTTTGCCGCAGACAGCACCATCCGCCGCATTGCTTCGATGTCGATGCGAGCTTTGGCCACCGTCTCGACGTTCTTGCCGAGGTTCGCGACCGGCTTGCCGAACGCCTGACGGGTCAGACCCCGCTTCACCATCAGATCGAGTGCACGTTCCGCCGCGCCGAGCGAGCGCATGCAGTGATGGATCCGGCCCGGGCCGAGCCGAAGCTGTGAGATCTCGAACCCTCGTCCTTCACCGAGCAGCATGTTCGAAGCCGGCACCCGCACATCGGTGAAACGAATATGCATGTGGCCGTGGGGGGCGTCGTCATTGCCGAACACGTGCATCGGCCCGAGGATCTCGAACCCGTCCGCATCGGTCGGTACGAGGATCTGCGATTGCCGCTGGTGCGCTGGGCCATCGGGGCTGGTCTCCAGCATGCAGATCATGATCTTGCAGCGCGGGTCACCGGCACCAGAGATGTAGTACTTCTCGCCGTTGATGACCCACTCGTCGCCGTCCTTCACCGCGCTGCAGGCGATCTGCTTCGCATCAGAGGAAGCGACGTCGGGTTCGGTCATCGCATATGCCGAACGAATCTCGCCTCTCAGCAAGGGCTCGAGCCACTGCTCCTTCTGTTCGTCGGTGCCGACGCGTTCGAGCACCTCCATGTTCCCCGTGTCGGGGGCGCTGCAGTTCATGGTCTCCGAGGCGATGGGGTTCTTCCCGAGCTCGGTCGCGATGTAGGCGTAGTCGAGGTTGCTGAGGCCCTCCCCCGTCTCCGCGTCGGGGAGAAAGAAATTCCAGAGACCCTTCTCCCTCGCCTTGGCCTTCATGGAGTCGAGCAACTCAAGCTGTCCCTCGCCGTATCCCCAGCGTTCGGCCCGGTTCTCGCCGAGTTGGAAGAAGGTGTGGGTGTGGGGATCAACCTCTTCGGCGATGAACGCTGTCACCGCGTCGAACAACGGGCGGGCGGCCTCAGACATACGCAGGTCATACATTTCGGGGGAGCTCGGCAGCGCGGTCATTCACAGTCCTCTTGAGGTTCGATCGACTCCATGAGACTAGGCCCTGCTCCCTCCGCGCGAGATGCTCAGCCCAGCGAGATGAGCGCAACGGCAAGGCTCGCGCCGGCCAGGCCAACTCCTTGCCACCACCACAGATGTTCGCCTCGAAAGACAATGCCAAGCAGAACGGCAACGGCCGCGTACTGCGACCCGACAACACTCACGACGGCCAGATTGCCCCCGGTCTGAAGGGCGAGGACGAAGGTGACGATTGCCGCCGCCGCGAACAGCCCAATGAGACAGGATTGCAGGAAGTCCCGTCGCAGCGGAGGGAAGATTCGTGGCCCGGTGGCGCGAGCCACAGCCACGGCCAGCAGAAACCCAACCGTCCGTTGAAGGAGAAGTGGTGTGCCGCCAGCATCGTCGCCGATCTGCGACAACAGGATGAACAGCACCCCGAACACCGCGCCGCCGACCACAGCGAGTCGAACACCATTGGTTGCGATCGCGCTGGCGCCCGGGGAGTACGACGAGAGTCCGATTGCGGCCAGCCCAACGACCAGGCCGACCGACACGATCGGGGAGGGAGAGTTGCCGGAGATGAGCACGTCCCAGCCGACCGGAACTGCGGACATGATGACGGCCGCAGTGGGTGCAGCCACGCGCACCGTTGCCGTGGCGTATGAGCGGTAGAGCAGCAGGATGCCAAGTCCGTTGGCGACACCAGCTAGCGCGCCGTAGGCCAGGTCGCCATTCGTGGGATCCCCTGACCAGAACAACGCCACGACCACCATCGACGCCGTTCCGGTTAGAAACATCGTGGCGGTCACTTCGTGGCTTCGCGCCCTGGCGGTGACGCCGCCCGCCACGAACTCGCCCATCCCGATCGAGATCGTGGACATCATGGCGAGGAGGACGGACATCAGGCGGAGATGATCCCAGCAGATGTCGGGAATAGCGAATCGCGACTACGGTCGGCGACATGGCTTCTGACAAAGGGTTTCTGCCTCCACGATGGGTGGTCACATCGGCGTGGAAGATCCACCGGGCGCTCTACCGCTGGAGCGGTGGACGCTTTGGACTGCGCGCCGCCAAGGGCGACAACTACGGCATGGGGCAACTCACGACGATCGGGCGGAAGAGCGGCCAGGAACGCAGCATCATGTTCGGCTACTACCACGACGGTGACGACGTGGTGACCATGGCGATGAACGGCTGGGGCGCCCCCGAACCGGCGTGGTGGCTCAACCTCCAGGCGAACCCGCGAGCCACCATGACCACGGTGGACGGCACGGTCGAGGTCATCGGCCGGGCGGCCGTCGGTGAGGAGCGCGAGCGGCTGTGGGAGCGCTGGCGCGAGATCGACAAGGAGCTCGACAGCTGGTCGTCTCGGCGACCAACCGAGACCGCCGTGGTGATCCTCTCCCCCGCCGACAGCTGAACCGGCTCGGTCAACCGAGGAAGTCCGCGGGCGAGGTGAAGACAGCGCCATCGAGTTCGATGCGGAAGCTCCGGGATGCAACATCGATCCGCGCGTCCAGCACCAGCTCCTCCTGCGACCAGCGCAGGACAAGCTCACTCGCCGGAGACGGGATCAGTTCGAATACTCCATCGAACACCCTGCCGTAGGCGCGTCGCCATCGCAAAAGACCAAGGGTTTGTTGCACCACCGGCTTGCTCAGCGAGTGCCCAAAGCTGGCGTCGTCGTAGTAGGGACGGTTGATGTCACGGCCGACTCCGGTTCTCCCCAGCAGCTCCATGTCGTTGGGTTCGGCCAGCAGGCCTGCGTAATAGACCTGGGGTACGCCGGGGCAGAGCACCTGGATGAGCCGTGCCAGGAAGTGGGCGGTGTCGTCGGAACCAAGAGCTTCGAAGAACGTCGAGTTGATCTGGTAGAGATCGAGGTTCGACGCAGCCGCTCCGGTGGCTTCTCGGGACCGCCCCTCCGTTGCATCGTGGATGCCCTCGACGAGGGCATCGACCTCGGTGGCCGACAACAACCCGGGCGCATCTCCCTCCGGTGCCACGTCGACAATGCCGATCCCGTCGTGGGTGTCGAGGACGGTGACGCAGTTCCGAGGTGCGATTCGGAGCCACTCCTGCAGCGGACCCGCGTCGCCGGAGTGCAGCGCATGAAGAACCAGCGGCGGCAGGGCGAAGTCGTACACGCGGTCGACCCGCTCGGCGATCTCGATCTGATACCGGTGGTGCGAGTGGATCTCGACGAGCACGTCCATGCCTCGTTGCCGTGATTCCTCGCCGATCCGGTCGATGAAGTCGAACGTCTCCGGAATCATGAAGCTCGACGTGCCCGGCTTCTTGATGGCGTACCCGACGGCATCGAGACGCACGAGATTCACACCCGCCGCGGCGAAGCGGTCTAGCACGGTCATCAGATAGGACCACGCTGCGGGATGCTCCATGTCGAGGTCGATCTGATCGCTGGTGAAGGTGGTCCAGACCAAGCGCTCTTCCCCAGCGATGTCGTAGGGAGTGAAGGGTTGGCCGGGACGCGGCCGATAGATGAGATCGAGGTCAGCCTCGGACGCGTCGTCGCCGAAGACGCGATCACGGGTGAGGAACATCCCTGCGAACGGCGAGTCGGCGCCGCGCTCC
>SHLQ01000229.1 GCA_004282895.1 Acidimicrobiales bacterium | reverse complement strand
GTCCGATCGCGGCGGGGGCCAGGCTCGGCCGGTTCCGGCTTCTGATCGAGATGAGGACCATGACCGCGATCGTCAGGACATACGGAAGCATGCTCACCAGAATCGGGCTGATCTCGAAATTCAGGCACAGGCCGTCCTGATCTGGCCGGCACCGGAACGTCTGAAGGCGAGGTTCGAGCGCAAGCAGGCCGCCGAACAAGAGCGCACCGATCAGCACACGTCCCGGCTTCCACGCACCGAAGATCACCAGAGCGACCGCGATCCAACCTCGACCGGCGGTAGTGCCTTCACTCCAGCCCGGGGCCAGTTTCAATGTCAAGTAGGCGCCGGACATTCCAGCCATCGCGCCACCGATCGCAATCGCAATGAGGCGAGTCCGGACGACGGGTGTGCCAGCTGCATCTGCGGTCGCGGCGCTCTCACCGACGGCCCGCAGGGCGAGACCCCAGCGGGTGCGTGAGAGTGTCAGCCAAGTCACAACACCAAGCGCGATCGCCAGCCAACTCACGCTGCTCATCGAGAAGACTGTCTCGCCAATCCACGGAATATCCGACAGTGGCCCGAGCGTCCGGTCGCCAAAGGTCGCACCAGGCGGTTTGATAACGAGGTCCTTCCCGAGGAACCCAGACAGGCCAAGGCCCAGAAGAGTAAGTGCCAGACCACTCACCACTTGATCGGCTCCCATCACAACGGATAGCCCGCCGTGGAGCATGGAGAACGCGGCTGTCGCGATCGCGGCGAAGACGAGTGCGAGCCACGGATCTCCGGTCTCCACGCCCACCCAGAATGCGGACATGCCGCCAATAGCCATCATGCCCTCGACGCCGAGATTCAGCACGCCCGCCTTCTCGGCCACGAGCTCTCCCAGCGACGCAAGGTAGAGCAACGTGCCGAACTCGATCACCGAGATGAGAAGCCCGAGTACGGTTGCCTCGGTCATGCTGTGGCCTCCGCCTCGATCGTGGGCGCAACCCTTGCCGTGCGTCGTACAGAGTAATTGACGAACACGGCTGCTCCGAGGGCTCCAAATAGGACCAGCGCTTGGATGATTTCAGAAATGGTCGCAGGTACACCACGTGTCTGAATCGCAACACCCCCTACTTGCAGTGCGCCGAACGCGACAGCGACTACAGCGACACCGGACGGTCGCATCAGGGCCAACGCTGCGACGATGATCCCAGCGAATCCTGAACCGTTGGCGACAGTCTCGACGAGCCGGTTGCCAGAGCTCGTCAGTTCGATCCCGCCGGCGAGTCCTTCGATGGCGCCGGACAACACGAGCACGGTTAGCACCTTCGTCCTCAGTGAGATGCCCACGTACTCGGCAGCCTTCTCGGAGGACCCGGCAATCTTGAGTTCGTAGCCCCACTTCGATCGGCTGGCAAAGAAGCCGAAACCCGCAATGACGGCGCCGGCGATCAGAAGACCCACGTCTGATCGTTCGAACAGCGCCGGCAACTGGGCCTGTTCAGGCAGCTTCGGCGCAACAGGGAAGTTGTTGCCGAGAGGGTCCTTCCAGGGACCGTTCAGGAGGTAGCGAACTATGCGGATTGCCACTTCGTTCAGCATGAGGGTTGTGATGATCTCGTTCACGCCGAGGTAGGCCCGGGCGAGAGCTGGTCCAAGAGCGAGGACCGCTCCGCCGACCGTTGCGGCGATAAGCATTGCGGGGATCAGCGCAGGTCCGGAAACATCGGGAGCAATACGGGCCACCCATGCCGCGCCGATTGCGCCGGCAATTATCTGCCCCTCGGCGCCGATGTTCCACAATCCCATGGAGCCGGCGACGGCCACTGCCAATCCAGCGAGACCGAGTGGCACCGCACGGGTGAGGGTGGTGGACCACCCTTGCGACGATCCGAAGGCGGCATCGAACATCCGCTTGTAGATCTCGATTGGGTTGTGATCGGCGACGAGCAACAACACCGCTCCGAGAATCAGGGCCACGACTAGTCCGGCAAGAAATGCGGCAACCTGTCCACCAGGCAGCGGGGTCTCTCGTCGTATGAGTCGATAGCCGAACATCAGGCCGCGTCCTCGGCGTGACCGCCCGCCATGGCGACACCAACTTCGGATCGCGTCGCGGTCTCGGGGTCAAATTCGGCGACTACCTCACCTTCGTGCATCACGAGCAGCCGATCGCTGAGCGCGAACAGTTCCTCGAGGTCTTCACTGATCAGAAGTATTCCGACGCCGCTAGCAGCTTGTTCGACCAGAATGCCTTGAATGGCAGCGACACCCTGAACGTCAAGACCGCGCGTCGGCTGGGCGGCGATGAGAACACGTGGCTCATCGACGATCTCGCGTCCGACCAGTAGACGCTGCAGATTGCCGCCGGAGAGACCAGCCATTGGAGCATGCATCTGGCCCACCTTCACGTTGAAGTTTTCAACGAGGTCCTCCGCGTGATCAGAGGCCGCCTTTCGGTCGACGAGTGGGCCCGACCCAAGTGCTCGGTAGTTGCGCATGATCGCGTTTTCCACGACGTTCATTCGCGGCGCGAGGCCAACACCGATGCGGTCCTCGGGGACATAGGCGAGCCCCGCGGTATTGCGAGCGCGAGGAGGGCTCGCGCTCAGGTCTTGATCCCCGACAACGACCGATCCCTTGTCGGCTTTAATGAGTCCGGCAATGGCATCGGCGAGCGGACGTTGTCCGTTTCCTGCTACACCAGCGATGCCGACGATCTCGCTTGGTCTGACCACCAGATCCACTCCAGCCACAACCGCCCGACCGTGCAGGTCGTTCACCCGCATGTCCGAGACGGTGAGCACTGGAGCCTCGCCGATCTCGGTTGTGCGAACACGTCGCTGTGATACCGCCGTCGCTTTGCCCACCATAAGCTCGCCCATCTTGTCCGCATCGAGCTCGGTCACAGGAAGTGAGGCCGCCACGGTCTTGCCTCCGCGGAGGACGGTGGCCTCGTCACAGAACGCCTTCACCTCGTCGAGTTTGTGGCTGATGAAGATGATGCTGCGTCCATCGGCGGCCATGGCACCGGTGATCCTCCCCAACTCGTCGGCTTCTTGGGGCGTGAGCACCGCGGTCGGCTCGTCCAGGATCAGCACTTGTGCGTCCCGCCAGAGGGCTTTGAGGATCTCGACCCGCTGGCGCTCGCCCATGGACAGTTGCCAGATCTCTCTACCCGGGTCAGTGTGCAGGCCGAACCGCTCGGCCAAGTCGGCGATGTCCGATTCGATCTTGCTCTTTGCGATCGTCGCCGTTGCGGCGCCGAGTACGACATTCTCCGCGACCGTGAATGTCGGGATAAGGCGGAATTCTTGGTACACCATGCCGACGCCGGCGGCGATGGCGTCGGCCGGTTTCGAGAAGTCTTGTTCGATGCCGTCGAGCTCGACGGTTCCCTCGTCGGGCCGGTAGATCCCCGCCAACACGTTCATCAGGGTCGTCTTGCCCGCTCCGTTCTCACCGAGCACGGCGTGGACCGTTCCTGACCTAACGTGCAGGTTCGCGCCCGCATTGGCGATCACGCCGGGGAATCGTTTCCAGATCCCATTCAGCTCGACTGCTACCAATGCTTCTCCCAAGTGTTCACGTCTGGGCCACCCCGGGAAAGGGGATGGCCCAGACGAGATTGTGCTTCCGTCGATCAGCCCAGGGAGCCCACCACGTTGTCGACGAAGAAGTTCATGTTGGCGAGAACGCCGTCATTGAGAGTGTCCCCCGGCGAAGCTACAACGTCGTAGTTGCCATCGTCGTCGGGAAATGCGGTCAGGATCTCGGATGCAATGATCCCGTCCTCGATGATGACGTTGCCGTCCTGGTCGGTGATGGTGCCCCGGTCGAATACATCGAACTCGCCGTTGATAATCTCGTCTTTGATGCCCTTCATGTCGCCCGCGACCGAAGAGCTGTCAGGGATCGCAATGTCTACGATCCCGTCGGCCATACCGCCCCACCATGCCTCGGGTGTATATGAGCCAGCTTTGACTGCTTCGATGACATCCGTATAGCGAGGCGCAAAGTCCCAGACGGGAGCGGTCAGGTAGTTGGGAACCAGTGCACTCATGTCGCTGTGGTATCCGATGAACGTTCCGCCGGCCTCGGAGATCGCCTGGCCGGTTGCCGTGCTGTCCTGATGCATGGAGAGAACGTCCGCACCAGAATCGATCAACGCCTGCGCAGCGTTACCTTCGACACCAGGGTCAAACCAGGTTGATGTCCATGCGACCTCGACGGTGGCGTCCGGGTTGACAGCCTTGGCGCCGAGAGCGAAAGCATTGATTCCACGAATGACTTCGGGAATCGGGAAGGCAGCGACGTACCCGATCTTGTTCGAGCTGGTCTCGGCTCCGGCGGCCATACCGGCGATGTAACGAGGCTGGTACATGCGTCCGAACGTGTTGCCCATGTTTGTGTCGTTCATGAGGAAACCGGAGACGTGCTCGAAGATGACGTCGGGGTTGTTCTCGGCAAAGTTGATCATGGAGAACTGATAGTCAAACGAGGTTCCGAAGATGACATCGAAGCCGTCGTCGATGTATTGCTGCACGGCGTTGTCGAACTCCGCACTGTTCTCGGGAATGGACTCGACATAGGCAGTCTCGACCCCGGTCGCTGCTTCTGCGCCCAGTCGGCCTTCGTTGTGCATGAAGT
>SHLQ01000228.1 GCA_004282895.1 Acidimicrobiales bacterium | reverse complement strand
ATGGGAAGCCATCGTCACCCCGCTGGAGGGGCGTCTCGACACCGACCGGGCCATCGACCATTGGAAGGCGGAGGGCCTCGATCTGTCACCGATCCTGTATTCCCCGCTGCTGGCAGAGGGCGAGGCTCGTCGAAACACGAAACTCCAGGATCACATGCTGGAGAAGGCGCTCGATACCACACTCATCGCGAAGGCCGAGCCGACGCTTACCGAAGGCACACCGGTCGACATTTCCAGTCCCGTGCGAAACGTCAATCGCAGCGTGGGTACCCGCCTCGGCTTTGAGGTCACCAAACGGTACGGCGAAGCCGGGCTACCCACGGACACGATCACGATCGGTCTGGTCGGCTCCGCCGGGAACAGTCTCGGCGCGTTCATGCCACATGGCATAACGATCCACCTCGAGGGTGACGCAAACGACTACGTGGGCAAGGGTCTGTCCGGTGGCCGACTAATCGTCAGACCTCCCGACGAGCTTCCCGGCGTCGCCGAGGACAACGTCATCGCCGGCAATGTGGTCGCGTATGGCGCGACGAGCGGTGAACTGTTCGTGCGGGGCCGCGTCGGTGAACGATTCTGCGTCCGGAACTCCGGCGCGACCGCGGTGGTTGAAGGTGTGGGTGATCACGGCTGCGAATACATGACCGGCGGTATCGCGGTGATCCTCGGCGCGACCGGACGCAACTTTGCCGCTGGTATGTCCGGTGGTGTCGCCTACGTGTTCGACGAGTCGGGTGGTTTCGCCGATCTCGTCAACCGCGAGATGGTCGACCTCGAATCGCTTGGCGACGGAGACCTCAATGTTGTGCACGATCTGATCGACCGCCATATCCACGAGACCGGATCTGACGTCGGTATTCGCCTGCTTGCCGATTGGGCGTCGACACAACACCGGTTCGTCAAAGTGATGCCCCGGGACTACAAGCGGGTGCTGGAAGCGGGAGAAGCGGCGAGGGCGGCGGGAGAGAACGAGGAGGAGGCCATCATGGCCGTCGCCAAGGAGAGGGGAGCGCGCCATGGGTGACCCGACTGGCTTCATGCATCACGATCGCAAGACGCCAACTCGGCGACCGGTGCCCGTTCGGCTGCTCGACTGGAACGAGGTGTACGAGGAGTTCGACGAGGACGAACTGCGGACACAAGCCTCCCGGTGTATGGACTGCGGCATCCCGTTCTGTACCAGCGGCTGCCCTCTCGGAAACCGCATCCCCGATTGGAACGACCTCGTCTACCAAGACGACTGGCGCGAGGCCATCGATCAGCTGCACGCCACCAACAACTTCCCGGAGTTCACGGGGCGATTGTGTCCGGCTCCATGTGAAGGGTCCTGTGTGCTCGGCATCCACGAGCCGCCAGTGACGATCAAACAGGTCGAAGTCGAGATCATCGAACGGGCGTTTGCGGAGGGCTGGGTTGAACCCGTACTCGCGGAGGAATCCACGGGCAAGAGCGTTGCGATCGTGGGATCGGGTCCGGCGGGGCTTGCGGCCGCGCAACAGTTGACCCGTGCCGGACACGATGTGATCGTGTTTGAGCGGGCGGGGGAGATCGGCGGTCTGCTGCGCTACGGCATCCCCGAGTTCAAGATGGAGAAACACATTCTCGATCGACGGCTGGAGCAGATGCGGGCCGAAGGCACAGAGTTTCGCACCGGCGTGAACGTCGGCGTGGATATCTCTGGAGCCGATCTGGACGCCCAGTTCGATGCGGTTGTGCTCGCGGCCGGGGCAACGGCGTGGCGCGACCTGCCCATCCCCGGGCGAGAGCTTGATGGGATCCACCAAGCGATGGAGTTTCTCCCACCGGCCAACAGTTTCGCCCGTGGGCAGCTGGACGCCCATCCGATGGATGCGAAAGGTCTTGACGTCGTCATAATCGGCGGCGGGGACACCGGAGCCGACTGCCTCGGTACAGCGGTTCGTCAGGGCGCCAAGACGGTCACGCAGTTCGAGATCATGCCGCAACCACCTGATGAGCGAGCAGCGAACAACCCGTGGCCGGCATGGCCAATGGTTATGCGGACGTCATCGGCCCATGAAGAGGCCAACGAACTTGCCGGATCCGACATTCGCGAATACGCAATCAACACGGTGGAATTCGTCTCGGACGATGAGGGGAACGTCTCGGCGCTCCAAACCGTGAGGGTCGAACAGTCCTTCCACGATGGCCGTATGTCCTTTGACCGCGTGGAGGGTAGCGAGGAACTGCATCGCGCCCAGCTGGTGCTCCTGGCGATGGGTTTCCTGGGGCCGGAGGACAATCCGCTGTACACCGAGTTGGGCATCGAACGCACCGAGCGGAGTGCTGTCGCTCGAACTGCCGACTGGGTTACGAGCAACGAGAAGGTCTTCGCATGCGGCGATGTTGGGCGTGGGCAGTCGTTGATTGTCTGGGCGATTGCCGAAGGCCGATCCTGTGCGGCAGCTGTCGACACGATGCTCATGGGCAGCACGCTCCTGCCCGCGCCGGTCGCCCCAACCGATATGCCGTTGCGCTGACGCCCAAAAACGCTGGTGCGAACAATCGCATCACACCTGCAAAATCCCTCAACTCCCACGCACGCGATCCGATAGTGGGCAGGACGGCACTCGTCCATGCCGAGGGAATCATGTTGAGAAAAATGTCAATTGCAAAGAAGCTGGCGCTTCTTCTGGTCGCCCCGGTGCTGGCACTTCTTGTGCTCACCGCCATTGGGGTGTGGGGAAGCCTGGCTGATTCGTCGGATGCGAGCGATGCGGAGCAACGCGTCGCAATGTCTGCTCGCACCGGTGAACTCTTCGAAGCGGCGCGCCAGGAGTCGGCTCGCAATCAGCTCGCGGTCTTCTCGACCAACCTGGACATGGACGATGTCCGGGCAGCGACGGACGCGGCCACGGTGGCGTGGCTAAACGAGGTCTCGCCCTACCAATCTGCCGATACCGCACAGCTGATCGATTATCTACAGGACTTCGGTACCCACCGAACCCAGATCACCGCCCAATACGGCACGGACGTTGATGGTGCAATTGTGGTCAGCGACCTGGACACCTCCTTTCTCGAACGTATCGCCGCATTTGACGCGCGGATCGCCGGCTTGGCTGAATCCAGCGTTGCTGGCGACCTCTCGACCGCATCTCAGCTCACCGACGCTGCCCTCTCTTCCGCAACGGCGGAATTCCTCGGACTGCAGGCCACGGCAGAAGGCGGAGCGATCTCCAGTGCTCTCGCTGGCGCGATCAGCACAGCCGACGCCGATCTCGTGGCACTCAGCTCCCGAACGGGCCAGTCGATTGCCAACGCGGACCTCGATGCACTGAATGACGAACTTGGCGCTGCGGCCGTTGGCGATGACGTCACAATCGATCAGTCCTCCTGGCTCGATGCCAGCGAGCGTCGAGCCGTCGCAATCGCAACCGCTCGCAGTTCGTTGCTCGCCATCACCGCATCCGAAGCCGCGGCGACCTCCTCTGACGCCGGTTCGACGATGCGGAACACAGCCTTGATCGGATTGGCCGGGATCCTCCTCGGAGGGCTCGCCATGATGTTCGTCGGCGGCATGATGAAGCGGATCATGGGCGACCTGACGGTCGAAGCCGCCGCGGTCGCACAACACGACGTGCCCGCCCTGGCCGAAGCGTTGTCCCGCGGGGAGAGCGTCAGTGACAAGGACGACGAACGACCCTTCCTCGAGGTCGAAGGATCAGACGAGTTCGCGGAACTCGGCCAGAGCCTCAACGAGATTCGACGCAGCACCCAGTCCGTGGCCGAAGAACAGGGCCAGCTCGTGCAGTCGGGTATCGCAGAGATGTTCGTGAGCCTCGCTCGCCGAAACCAAACGCTCGTGGATCGTCAGCTCGAAGTAATCGATGAACTCGAAGCTCAGGAAGTCGATGCCGATCGGCTGTCCCAGGTGTACCGAGTCGATCACCTTGCCACCCGGATGCGCCGCAATGCGGAGAGCCTTCTGGTACTCGCAGGGAACAGCTCACCTCGCAAGCGCGGTCCTGCCGTCGACATTCGCGAGGTTGTCCGCGTGGCCATCGGCGAGGTCGAGGACTATCGACGAATCATCCCAATCGCACTCGATGAGACGCCCGTGGCCGGTCACGCCGCCCAGGATCTTGCTCATCTGCTCAGCGAACTGATGGAGAACGCAACCCAGTCGTCGCCTCCTGGCACGGTGGCCGATGTCGTCGGCGCACTCGAACCTGACGGCTCGTACTCGGTCAGCGTAATCGACCGCGGCACCGGTATCGATGCCACCAAACGAGCCGAGCTCAACGTCTTGCTGGCGAAGCCGCCGAAGAACACCCTGTCCGGCTCGATGACAATGGGACTCACCGTTGTGGCGCGACTTGCGCAACGGGTTGGCGTGACCGTGCAGTTGCTCGAGAACGAATCCAACGGCATCCTCGCCAAGGTTGTCCTGCCAGCCGAATTGGTGGCCGAGTGGGGCGGCGGTCGTCCTGAGGTCCAGCCGGACGTTCCGGTGTTCGGTGCGGTGAGCACCGGCGTACCCGGATCGCCGATGCCAACCCCCGAACCAGTCGAGCTGCAGGTCCCCGATGCAGACAAGCCACTCTTTGAACCGTTCGACTTCGGTTCGGATGCACCCGAGGAACCTGCGGCCGCCCTCGATGTTCCCGATGTTCCGGATGTTCCCGATGT
>SHLQ01000227.1 GCA_004282895.1 Acidimicrobiales bacterium | reverse complement strand
GACGAAGTCATCGATCACATCTTTCGGTTACAGGACACGCTCCTCCATCAGGCCACACAAGCGGGCGAGGCCTATCTGCCCGGCTACACCCACCTTCAGCAGGCGCAACCCGTGTCGCTCGCGCATCATTTGCTCGCGCACGCGTGGATGCTTGCCCGTGACGTCGACCGGTTGCTCGACGCTCGTCGCCGGACAAACGTCAGTGTCCGCGGAGCAGGAGCGTTGGCCGGGAGCTCTCTCCCGTTGGATCCGGCGATCTCGGCTGCAGAGCTGCAAATGCCCGAGGTCTTCGACAACAGCCTCGATGCCGTAGCTGACCGCGACTTCGTGGCGGACACCCTTTATGCCCTGGCGATGGTCGGGGTGCACCTGAGTCGTATCGGCGAAGAACTGATTCTCTGGGCGTCATCCGAGTTCGGATTCGTGGAACTCGACGACGCCTTCTCGACCGGTTCGTCGATGATGCCGCAGAAGAAGAACCCCGACATTGCCGAGCTGGCCCGCGGCAAGGGTGGTCGGTTGATCGGCAACCTCACGGGGTTCCTCGCCAGCGTGAAGGGACTTCCGCTCACGTACAACAAGGACATGCAGGAGGACAAAGAGCCACTGTTCGACGCGGTCGACACGGTCCGACTCACCCTGCTCGCCCTGGACGGCATGATTTCGACCACCACCTTTCAAACCGAGCGCATGGCGGAGGCGGCATCGTCCCCGTATGCCGCAGCGACAGATCTTGCCGAGTGGCTCGTCTCGCACGGCATGGCGTTCCGAGATGCGCACGCAGTCGTCGGCGAGCTCGTTCGTCGGGCGCTCGGCGGCGAATCCAGTCTGGGTGAACTGGTGTCGTCGCATGAGCAATTCGGAGCGGAAGCGGCATCGATCCTGGAGCCGGGCGCTTCGTTCGCTCGCCGGACGACCCACGGCGCCGGCGGACCCGCAGCCGTGGCAGCACAACGTGAGCGTTTCGTTGCCAGGCTTGCCAGCGACCGGGCGCGGGCTGCGGCGGTCCGCTCGTAGATCGTGCGGTCAGGACACGATCCCGGCCAAACCAACTGGTACCGTCAGGCTCTATGCGTGAATCTCGTCGTTACCGGGCCGATGATCCGGCGCTCGTTGGGTCATCGGAAGCCCGTGCTGCTTGGCACCACATCGAACCGGTTCAGGCAGCTGAACTGGCCGAGGTCAAGCGGGCATTCTTCCAGCTGACCGCCCTCGAACCCGATGCCCTGCTCAGGACCGCCACCCCCGGCCACCTCACCGGTTCGGCGCTCATTCTCAACCACGATGCGACGGAGACCCTCCTGCTGTTTCACACGAAGCTGCAGCGCTGGCTGCAACCGGGTGGTCACGCCGACGGTGAAGCCAATCTGGCGCGCGTGGCGCTGAAGGAAGCCACGGAAGAGACCGGCATCGAGGGTCTCGAAATCGTCGACCCAGCGATCGACCTCGACATCCACAACGTGGCGCCTCCAGGGCGCGAGCCCGTGTACCACTACGACGTTCGGTTCCTGCTCCTTGCACCCGTTGATGCCGAACCAGCTGGCAACCACGAGAGCCAGGACATCCGATGGGCGCCGCTCGATTCGCTCGACGAGTATGGCCTCGATGACGGCCACCACAGAATGATCCGTGCCGGGCTCGAGGTGGCTGCAGAGCTCGGAGTACTCGTCGAATCCTGAGTCGATGGCTAGATGTCGCCGGGGGTCTCGCAGCTGTCGACATTGTTGACCCTTGCGAAACCGTCCATTCGTTCGTGCACGAAGATGCCGTTGTCCTCGCTGTTCAGAAAACGAACGTCGCCTTCGGTGGTGAGACGCTCGGCGTGCGTGTGACGATCGCGAATGTAGATCTGCCAGTCGTCCAGCCAGAGCCCAAGAAGGCGAGCGTCATCCGCAATCTCGGTACGGAGCGCACCGATTTCTACGACCATATTCTCCAGCTTGACGGTCGCCTCGTTCACGACGATCGCTCGATCGATGGGCGTGGCAGCGGTGGAAGCCGCCGGGAGCGCATCGATCTCGGCGTGTGTGGTTGCGCACAGACGTTCCATGTCGGCGAGGAGGGACTCGTCCTCGAGTTGATCGGGCGCGGTGAAGATGTCGCGCGCCCACGGGCTGAAGGCAAACAGCCAGAATGCGGTCGCAAGAACGATGAACGTAATCGCGAGCACGCGCGTGAACTTGCCCGTGCCCTCCGGGATCTCTTCGAACCTCGCCGTGTCGAGCTCGGTCATGTCACCTCTTCTGAATGACGATTTCCACGGAGGTACCCGCGGCGGCCTGTGTCCCGGCGAAGGGTACCTGGCCAATGACGTCGCCAGCCGTGTTCTCTGGGGATATCGGTGCACCATTGCGGTCGACAAATCGTTCCTGCACGACGAACCCTTCGCGCCGAAGCGCTCGTCGTGCCGGGTTGGCGGCGAGACCAACAACGACCGGAACGGTGCGTATCTCGGGCTCGACGGCCACCTCGACTGTCACGATGCTGCCGCCAGGAACCGCCGACAGCGGCGGCGGTGCCTGGTTGATAATGGTGCCGGGGGCGAAGGTCGTGTCGACGACTTCAACCGGGACCAGCGAGAGAGTGGAGCCATCCAGCGTGGCCACGGCAACGTCGACGGTGAGCCCGAAGAGATCGGGTACGTCCACCGAGTCCGGCAACACGATCGTTGTGGGCGTGGCGATACTCGGCGGGGGAGTCGTGAACTCCTGTTCCGGGATTCCGGCGTGGACGGCGGTCATGACCTCTCGCCAGATTCGAGCCGGGTAGGTGCCTCCGGCGACCTGGATCGGCGTACCGGGATCCTCCTCTGTGCAGCTCTTGCGGTTGCACGGCACCATCGAGATCTGGCCCTGCGGGAAGCCCACCCACACCGCCGCCGCGTAGTTGGGCGTGTAGCCGGCGAAGGTTGCGTCGGCGTAGTTCTGCGCCGTTCCCGTCTTGCCGGCCGCAGGTCGCCCGATGTCCGCGTCGCGGCCGGTGCCTCTTTCGATGACCTGACTGAGTACCCAGGTGAGCTGGTCCACATCGGCACTCTCGAGCACCCTTTCGCCGGTAGGAATGTGCTCCCAGATGGTCGTGCCGTCGGCGTCGACGATCTCGGTGACGAAAACGGCGTCGTGGCGGATGCCGCGGTTCGCAAAGGTCGAGTAGGCGGCGGCCAGATCGAGCGTGGTCACATTCTCCGTACCGAGGACCGACGCGTAGACCGGTGCGATGGGTGAGGACATCCCCAACTTGGCGGCCATTTCACCGACCGCGCCCGCACCGAGTTCGACCGCGAGTTGGGCGTACACGGTGTTGCGACTCCAGATGGTGCCGTCGACCAAATCGGACACGCCGGTCCGGCTGCCGCCACGAACCTTCCAGGGGTCGATCAGATCGGGGGGCTGTAACTCGATCGTGGCGGGAGCAGGGAACTGGCGGGTTACGGGAATTCCCCGGTCGAGTGCTTCGGCCAGCGCCAGCGGCTTCATCGACGAACCCGCTTGGCGTCCTGTTCCCATGGCAAGGTTGACCTTCGCAAAGGAGCTGTCACCGAAGAAGTCGCGTCCGCCGACCATGGCAACAACCTCACCTGTCGGCGGATCGATCACGACCACCGAGGCGTCCGGCTTCACGCTGCCATCGGTGGGGAGAATGGCCTCGACCGCCGCCTCCGCTCGGCTCTGCATCGCAGGGTCGACAGTCGTCCGGACGGTGATCCCTCCGCGGAACAGCAGATCCTCACGGGCCTGATAGGTAGCCAACTCATCGGCAAGAATCGGGTTCGCCGCGGTCCACTGTTCGTCCATGAACAGGCCGTCCAGGATCCACGCCTTGACCTCCTCGACGAAGTGGCCGGCGACGTACTGGTCGCTCTCGTCACCGAACTCGGGTGCAAGATCGAGGGGCTCGAGTCGGGCGGAGTCGAACTCCTCCTCGTTGATGAAATCGTTGCGAAGCATCGCGGACAGCACGGCCTCGCGGCGTTCGATCGCCCCTTCCGCGTTGTCGTACGGGTTGAGCCGGCTCGGTGCCTGAATCAGCCCGGCGAGAAGTGAAGCCTGAGGCAATTTCAGATTGCTGACCGACGTCGCAAAGTACTGCTGGGCTGCGGCCTCCACGCCGTAGGCCCGTGCGCCGAAGTAGATCCAGTTCAGGTACTCCTGCAGGATGAAGTCCTTGGAGTACTGCTCCTCGAACTGGCGAGCAAGCATGATCTCGTCGAGCTTGCGGTCGGCGGTCTGGTTCGACCGGTCGAGGAAGACGTTGCCGACGTATTGCATGGTAATGGTCGAGCCACCGCCGGAGATTCCGCCCGAGGTCACGCCACGCGACGCGGACCGACCGAGTGCCTTGAGGTCAACGCCGTCGTGCAAATAGAAGCGTTCGTCCTCGATTGCGACCACCGCGTCGAGCATCACCTGGGGGATGTCTTCGATGGATACCGACGTGCGATTCTCGTCTGATGGCGGCTCGACAATCAAGCTCCCGTCACGAGCGAGAATGACACTCGTCTGCGCGGTCTCGGGCACCGGGGGGACGAGGTTTTGTGTCTCCCACGAACACGCGGTTGCGACCAACGCCAGCACCCACGACCCCACGAGCGAGCCACGAAGGGGAGCGGCGGGGGAACGCATCGAAGCATTTTCCCCCATCGAGCCGGA
>SHLQ01000226.1 GCA_004282895.1 Acidimicrobiales bacterium | reverse complement strand
GTCCGCGGAGGAGGGCGGCGGCCAGGGCGATGCGGTCGAGATCCTCCGTGAGCTCAAGGATGCTGAGGCCGGGGACGACGGCATACGCCGCCAACGCCGGCATACCCGCGAGGATCCCCGGCTCGATCGCTGACGGCAGCGCGGTCGTGTTCGCCCGTTCCATCTCTGGATTGATGACCGGGCTCCGCGAATGGAGAACGGTGATGGAAACGATGAACGGTAGGACGATGGCCAGCGCACCCCAATCCGCTGAGCCTGCCAGGATGAAGATCAGGACGAGCACCGTGCGGACGACGTTTTCGCCAGCGGCGATGATCACCGCAGTAATCGAGTCCTTGCCCAGGGTGAATTCGGCTCGTTGTCGCCCGATCACGTACGTGGCGGCGGCGATGAAGCCGACGGCAGCCCACCAGGTCTCGTGATCGGGGAAGAGGCGGCTCCGGAATACAAAAGCGACGACGGCGGCGAGTGCCGCAAAGACCATCGCGTTCCGCCGGACGCTCAGCGCTGTTGGGCCGAGCCGGTCCATGAAACCGGAGATCAAACCAACCTGGCCGAGTAGCCCGAGGAGAATTCCCCAACTCGACCACAGGTTCAACAGAGCGATCTCGTCGTTGCCATCCGTCTTCCAGACGATGATCAGGAAGCCGGCAAAGACGACAGGGAAGTTGATGACCGTGGCCGCCGCGCCCATGATCTGCCCCGGCGTGTCGCGGGTGCGCATTTCTACAGACCCGCGGGTGGATGCGCGGCGAAGTGTTCTGCCAGTTCGGTGTCGCGCGAACGATCGACGGTGAAGTACGCCGGTTTACCTCGCAGGTGAAGCGCCGAGGAGATCGCGTATTCGGTCAACACCATCAGCTGCAATGCAAGAATGCCGCCGAAGAACAACAGCGCGGAGAAGGTCGACGGCCAACCGACGGCATCGCGATTGAGGTCGCCGGTGGCCCAAAGAATGGCGAGCCGAACGCCGAGGATGACGGCGGCAGTGACGCCGACGATGCCGACACCGCCGATGAGTCGAAGTACGCGCATGTCACCGGACGTGAGCGCCCGCCGAGCGTGACCAATGAGCCGTTTGAGCGAGTAGCCGCTCTCCTCACCGGCCTGAACCCGCGGGTCGGTGGTGTCGATCTCCACTCGAATTGCCCGCGTGGTGAACCAGGACAACGCCGCGTCGAGGTACGTCTCGTGTGACGCGGTCGAAGCGGCCGCTCGGGCGATCGGTCCTCGCATCACCCGAAAGCTCGACGCCAGGTTCAGCTGATCCGCACCACTGACCTTGGCAATGACCCGCTTCGCTGTACGAGAGGCCCAGTCCCGAAACGCGGAATGAACCCGCCCTTCCGGATAGCCGTAGACGACGTCCAGTTGGTCCGCGACGGCGCGGGCCAACAGCGCGGGGACGAGCTGGGGTGGATGTTGGAGATCTTCGTCGAGACTCACTACCCAGTCGCCGGTCGTGTGCAAGATGCCGGCGATGGTCGCACCGTGTTGGCCATAGTTGCGCGACAGCGTGATGACGTTGGCGAACGAGTAGTTCTCTTCGAGCTGAGCCAGGACGAGGTCACTGTCATCGCGGGCCTCGTCGTTCACAAATACGACTTCGGTCAGATCGATGGGTGCGTCTGCCGCGCGCAAGTCGAGACGAAGCTGCTCCAGCGCCTCGCCGAGGTCAGCGAGGTAGTTGGCGCCGGCGTACACCGGGACAACAACAGAGAGGTGAAGCACGCCGAAAAAATAGCACGGCCGGGGTGTTCTACCGGCCGACGATGTCGTCGTAGACGAGCCGGACGCCCGCAGAGAGCGACCGCTGTGGGACCAGCGTGGACACCGCCCGAGCGTCGAAGACCATGTCGTGGTCGTTCACTGGGGGCCGATAATTGATCGGCACCGGGCGGCGCACGACGTTGCGCACCGTGGCGACGACCTCGTTCATTGCGTGGGACCGACGAGCGGCGATCAACGTTGGCGATGCATCGGGTTCGGCAACTGCTCGGGCCAAGGCTTCGGCCACGTCGTCGGCGTGAAGGTAGTTCCGCATCGTGACCGTTCTGGCGAACAGGGGCGTTTCGACCGCTCGAAGAGAGTTTGCGACAAGTAGGCCCACCACACCGGCCCTGGCTGATGCACGAGGCGCGGCGTAGACCGACGACACCCGGTGAATGCGCACATCGTCGTGCAGCTCTTGGAGTGTCGTTTCCTCGTTGAGCTTTAGTCGGCGGTACGGCGAATCGACCAGTTCGAATCGGTTGGACTCGAACGGGGAGCCAAGCGCGCCGGCCGAGCTGATGAGATGAATGCGGGTGGGTGCGACGGCAGTGGATGCGGCCAGCACCCCAGAGACCGCGTGGCGAAACGAATCGACGGCGGCCTGTTCGTCGAGCTCGGACTTCATGTCGGCGCGGCCGGCAGCCCAGATGATCGCAAGACTCTGAGGCGGGGGTCCATCGGCCAAGGTGGAAGCGAGATCGGCGCCAAGAGATGCTGGAGCGCTCCAGTCGGTCGGTCGGGACCACTCCTCATAGTGGGGGCGCCGCCGAATTCGAGCGGCAACCGCGGATCCGATCATCCCTTCGCCCACGATGATCGTCGACGGCACCAGCGGGTCGGTGCTCATGAAGCCTCGCACCAGGCGGACGTTATCAGGACGTGCGCTGAGGCCTGTGTCCCACGACACGGTGGCCCGACCGGATTTTTCTGTCGATTTGGGCCTAGGTTGGTCCCCCATGTATTACGAAACGATGACGGCGCGCGCCCGCAAGCCCGCGGTGACCGCGATCGTGCTCGCTTTGCTGGCCGTGCTTTTCGTCACCACCGCTCAGTCGCGCGCTGACGGCGGCGACGTTGTTGTCTCGTCCGCCGCGGCCCAGACGGCCGCGAATGTGGCAGAGCGCGACGCGCAAATCCTGGCACTTCGTGAGCAGCTGGCGTTCGTCCAACAAGCCACGCTTATGAGCGAAGCCCGCGCCGATGATCAAGCCGCGATGATCTCCGAACTGGAAGGCACCGCACTCCTGGGTGGCGGACCATTGGTCGAACGGCAGATGGACGAGTGGCGCGTTGGTTATTACCTCGGTGGAGGCCGCAACCTGGCTGCCTTCGAAAACACGATCCTTCCTTGCGAATCGGGGACACAGCCCGATCCCTTCGCGGCGATCAGCCGAACGGACGATTGGGGCCGCGCCCAGATCAACCGCCGCACATGGGCGCCTCGTTTCGCAGAACTCACCGGACGCCAGTTCGAGGACTGGATCCTCGACCCCATGCTCAACGGCTACATGGCCGGGATCGTGGAGAACGAACACTTCGGTGGATTGAACGCCTGGACGTGCTGGCGCCGACGCTAGAGCGGCTCGTCTTCCAAGCTGTCCAGAAACGTGTGCGCGAGCTTCGACAAGGGTTTCGCGCGCGGCCACACGGCCCGAAGCTCGCGGGTGATGTCCAGGTCGTCGACCGGGACCTCGACGAGAGATCCCGTTCCGAGTTCGGCGGCGACAGCGAGCCGGCTTATCACGGTGGGTGAGTTGCCGGACATGACCGCCGATCTGACCGCGGCAGTGGATCCGAGTTCGATAACTGAAGGTGGGGGAGTCAGCCCGGCTGAAACCAACGAGGTCTTGAGCGCCTGACGGGTACCGGAGCCTTCCTCCCGCATGACGAGCGGAGTGGTCGCAAGTTCTGCGAGCGATACCGAAGATCGGGACGCCCACGCGTGATCCGATGCGACGACCGTGACCAGTTCGTCGTGACCCACGATGCGCTGTTGCATGGTCGGCGTGTCCAGTGGGGTCTCGATGAACCCGAGATCGGCGGCCCCCAGGCCGAGCTGGTTCAGCACAGCGGTGCTGTTCTCGACGTCGAGGGAGATCGTGTCCGACTCGTGGTCTCTCAGGAATCGGCCCAACCAACGGGGCAGGAGATACTCCGCGATCGTGTAACTGGCGGCGATACGCAACCGACCGGCCTGCTCGTTCTTCAGTGCCTCCATACCGGCTTCGAGCTCGAGCGCTGCCCTCAGGATCGCATCGGTCCAGCCGGCCACGATCGTGCCGTGCCGCGTCGGTGTTGACCCCGAAGGCGAGCGATCGAGAAGCTGGACGCCGAGCTGACGCTCGAGCCCCCGGATACGGCTGCTGGCCGACGGTTGGGAGATCCCGTGGGCCGTAGCCGCCTTGCTCACGGAGCCCAGCTGCACGACGGACGCAAACAGATCCAGCGCCGCAATCTCCGGAAACATCGGGGATAGAGGAGCCATAGTTCCACTCTATGGCCCTATCGGCCAAAGGGTTCTTCTATGGGTTGCAGATTTGTAGAAGACTGGTTCGGTGACACGATTGGGGTTCCTGCTCGACAGCGACAATTGCATTGGCTGCCACGCCTGCACGGTCGCCTGCAAAAGTGAACATGACGTTCCGCTGGGTGTGAACCGAACGTGGGTCAAATACATCGAGACCGGCACGTTCCCCGATGTCGCCCGCAAGTTCAATGTGATGCGCTGCAATCAGTGCGACGACGCCCCATGCATGAAGATCTGCCCAACGTCGGCGCTGTATCGAGCCGACAACGGTGTGGTCGACTTCCAGGACGACGACTGCATCGGCTGCAAGTCCTGCATGAACGCCTGCCCGTACGACGCGCTCTACATCAACCCCGAGAC
>SHLQ01000068.1 GCA_004282895.1 Acidimicrobiales bacterium | reverse complement strand
ACCAGTAGAAGTCCCAGTAGGACGTGGTGGTGACGGGCCGAGCCGCGGCCTCGGTGGTGTACGTGTGCGCACACGAGGGGTTCAGCGCGCCGGGTGTCCATTCGATGATGACATCGCAGGTGATGGGTGGCGCGCCGGGCTCTCCGACGTCGAAAACCGATCGAACCCAGCGCGCCTCCACGGTGACCGTGAGTCCGTTGACCGTGGCGCTGTCGCTTTGGGTGATTGTGTTGCCGTCGGGCCAGAGCCACGTCTCGACTCCGGTGATCTGATCAGTTGCCGGACTCATGCCGGCTGCCAACGGCTGACCACGGACGAGGCCATTGTCGGTGATCCAGTCCCGGATTTCCTTGCTGGTCGTTTGGCCGGGCACCTCGTCAGCGGGGTCGTAGACGACGGTGATCGGTGACCACGGGGCGGGAGTGCCATCGATCTCCACACACGTGAGGCCGTACAACGTCCCCGAGATGAGCACGGTGGCCGCCGAATACCAGACCGTTCCGCCGTTGCGGAGGTTGGCCCAGGAACAGCTGTAGGTCGGACCGACTGGGGGAGAGGAGTTGCCGCGTTGGATGACACCTTCGGCGACCAGGGTGACGGTCACACCGGTGCCGTCGCCGCTCAAGGTGCTCGACGGGGGAGCATCCGCCTGTGCTGCGACGGGCGACGAGGTCGCCAGCACCGCGCCAACGACGACGATCACGAACCAACGCAGACGACGCCCCACAACCGCAGTGTGCCGCGAATTCTGATCCCCGTCGAGGCGAACTGCGCCCCCACTCTCCGTGAGAGGGGTCTGACCCCTTCTAGTTTTTGCGCGCGGAGGGTGGTGGGTAGGCGGTATCGCCGACGGTGATCTGGAGGCGTGACAGCTCCGCCTCGAGTTCGAGTCGGACGTCGGCGTAGGCGGCGTCCTCGATGACGTTGTTGACCTCATAGGGATCGGCGACCAGATCGAACAGCTCCCATTCCATGGGCTCGGTTGGTCCGTGTGCGCCCGGTTGATCGAGCGGGTCGTTGTAGTAACAGATCAGCTTGTGGGTCTTCGTCCTGACGCCGTAGTGCGCGGGACAGTCGTGCGCACCGTCGTGATGCATCCAGTACCGGTAGTACATCGACTGCGGCCAGTCGTCGGGTGCTGATCCGTCGAGGAGAGGGGCAAACGAACGACCCTGAACGGAGCTCGGGATTTCGACATCCATCAATTCGAGCAGGGTGGGGCAGAAGTCCACGTTGACGACGATCTCGTCCGAGCTCGACCCCGCATCAACCACCGGCGGATACTGCACCAACAGCGGCATCGACAGCGACTCCTCATACATCAGGCGTTTGTCGAACCAGCCGTGATCGCCCAGGAAGAACCCCTGATCGCTCGTGTAGACGACAATCGTGTTGTCCGTGAGGCCCCTGGCGTCGAGATCATCGAGTAGGCGCCCAACGTTGTCGTCGATGGACGCGACGACGCGGAGGTAGTCCTTGATATAGCGCTGGTAGCGCCAAGAGATCTCCTCGTCGAGCGTGAGTCCGGCCGGCACGGGCGACTTGAGGTCGATTATGGGGTCGAGATCCATCATGCGCATCTTCACCGCTTGGACAACCTCGGCCCGACCCACGAGGTCATCGCGGAACGTCTCGGGCTCAGGGATGTCCAGGTCGTCGTACATCGTGAAGTGCTCTCGCGATGGTTCCCAGACGCGGTGTGGTGCCTTGTGATGGCAGAACAGGGCGAACGGGCGGTCGGCGTGGCGGTCGATGAAATCGAGCGAGTCATCTGTGATCAGGTCGGTCACGTATCCACCCCGTTCGACGATGACCCCGTCGGCTTCGAGCATGACCGGGTTGTGATAATGGCCTTGACCAGGAAGCACCCGCCACTCATCGAATCCGGCCGGGTCAAAACCGGGTCCGTGGCCGAGGTGCCACTTCCCGATCATCCCGGTCACGTACCCCGCGTCCTGCAGCGCGTCCGGGAACGTCCACAACGAGTTGTCGAGGTGGGTGTCGAGTGTTGTTACGCCGTTCACGTGGTTGTAGGTACCCGTGAGGATGGCCGCTCGACTGGGTGCGCAGATCGAGTTTGTGCAGAACGCCGAGTCGAACCGCATGCCGTTGGCGGCGATCCGATCCAGATGCGGCGTCTGGTTGATGACGCTGCCGTACGCGGAGATGGCATGAGCGGCGTGGTCGTCGCTCATGATGAACAGCAGGTTGGGGCGAGTCACTCCGCGTTGTCGGCTGGAGGTGGCGCCTCTGGCTCCGCTTCTTCCGGGGCCACCGGCTCTTCCAGCTCGGTGATGAGCCCCATGGAGGAACGAAGCTCGGCCAGCTTCGCCCGGGCCTTCGCTTCCTTGGCCGCGTCCTCGACAACCGCCGTGTGGCGAGCGAGCGCTGCGGTGCCGTCGGCCTCGGCCAATTCGGCCTCCGCCTCGGCTCGAGCCAGCTGGCCGGTGATCTTGTCCTTCACCTCGTCGTAGGAGGGAACACCGCCGGCGTCGAGGGTGGCTTCGGACATCTTGGCTCGCTCGAAGTCGGCCCGAACTTCGGCACCCTTGGCTTTGGTTTGGGCCATCTTGATCGCGGAGTCCGAGGCCATCGACTTGGCTTCCTCCGACGCCTGCCGAGCCTCGATGAGCTCGATGTCGATCTGAGCGACCGTGGTATCAATCTCGACCAGGTGCTGGGCCAATGCCTCCGCCGACTCGTTGAATCGCTCGGCCTTGGCGTTGTCGCCTTCCTGCATGGCTTCCTCGGCCATCATCACGGCCTGACGAGCCATCGTCCCGACCTTCTCCTGCTCCGTCTCCAGTCGGGCCTTCTCCCGTTCCAGCGACTTCTCGTGGGCGATGATGTTGGTTGCGCTTTCGCGAAGCGCCTTCGCCTGCTCGGGCGTCATTGTGGGACTCAGCCCTCCGCAGTGGCGGTGGTGCCACCGGTTTCGGGTGCAGCGGCCTCGGTCGGCGTCGCCGTCTCGGTGCTACCGACACCCAGCTGGCTCTTGAGCTCCTCGAGACGGGCCTTGGCCTGCGTGTTGCGAGCCGCGGCTTCGATCTCGGCCATACGGCCTTCCGTGGACGACTCGTTGAGATCAGACGCGGCTTGTGCCTTGGCCAGACGACCCTCGATTTTCTCGCGGACCTCGTCGAGCGTGGGGGTGTCGCCGCCGACGGTCTCGCCGAGCGAGCTCATCGCGTCGTTCATCTGCTCTTTCATCTTCGCCTGGTCGAGCTGACTCATCAGCTTCTGCCGTTCGGCGAGCTTGGACTGCAGACGGGCGGAGTTCTGAGACACCGCCGACTTGGCTTCGTCCGATGACTCCGTCGCCTGCAGGTGCAGGGCCTTCAGCGCATCGACCTCTTCCTCGACCGCGATCAGGCGTTGCGCGAAGGATTCCGCGGCGGAGGTGTACTCCATTGCCTTTGCATCGTCACCACGTTTCACCGCATCGTCGGCCATCATCACGGCCTGGCGTGCGTTGCCGGTGAGCTTCTCCATCTCGACCATGGCCTTCTCGAGGCGCATCTCGGTCTGCTTCTGATGAGCAATGACGTTGGCGGCCTGTTCCTTCAGGCGCTGGTGTTGCTCTTTCGACTCGCGGATGGCCTGTTCGAGCTGGATCTTGGGGTCAGCGTTCTTGTCGAACTCTGCGTCGGCTCGTGCGGTCAGGTATTTCCACCATTTTTTGATTGTCTCGATCATGCTCGCATCGTAGTTGCTCGGATCAAGAGTTGGGGTTGATTATCGACGCAGACGCTTCAGAGGGCCGACCAACAGATGGTTGACCTCGGCGACGCCAGTAGCTCGAGCGACGCCGACGTAGCTCAGGCCGCTGAGCCCGACTGCAACCACCATCGCCAACGGAGTCCACCACCCGTCGACAACGAACCGCATGACAACGGCGACGACTGCCGCTGTTCCGAGCGCCGGTGCGAGCGACTTCAGGGGCCGCAGCGGTGAGACTCCCGGCACGGCCTTTCGGGCCAGACGCCACAACAGGATGGCCTCGACCCAACCCGAGACTGCCGACCCGAGGGTGATTCCGACGGCGCCGAAGCGCAGCGCATCCACGGCCGCGGGGTCGGAGAAGTCGGGCGCATCGGAAAGCGTGGGAAGGAGGTCCCGCACATCACTTGGTTTGATGGCGTCGAACGCCCACATGACCGCCACGGAAACAACGGACGCGGTGATGAGTCGCACAACCGCGATCCGGGCCGGTCCGGCGGTGTCGCCTTGTGACCACAGGGTGTTCTGGGTGAGTCGGGAGACGGCGCTGGCGGGCAGGGCCAGGCTGTAGGCGGCGAGCGCCAGCCAGACGAGGAGGGTGTCGTCGGAGTTGAAGTTGCCGCGTTCGTAGATCGTGCCGACGATCGTGTCGCCGAGGAGGATGTACGCAATCGCGGCGAACCCCACGAAGAAGGAGATCCGGCGAAAGCCGGCCTGCGCTCGATCTCGAATCTGCCCTGGGTCCTTGATACGTGAAAGCTCAGGCAACTCGGAGGCGGCGACGCTGACCGCGAAGATGCTGATCGGCAACACGTAGAGCACCTGGGTCTTCACGAGCGCGCCGACCGCAGCGTCGACGAGCAGTGAGGCGAGAAACACGTCGATGAGTGCCGAGATCTGGACGACCCCGCGGCCGAGCAGCGCACCGCCGAAGCGTCGCCGGACCTCGCGTACGCCGGGTCGGTTGGTGTCGAGTCGAAAGCGCAGGTTGCTGGCAAGTTTCGCAACCGTCGGGACCTGCACAAGGAACTGCAGGATCGAGCCCGCCAACAGCCCCCACGCCGCAGCCCGGATGGTTCCCGACAACACGGTGAGTTCGTTGGTCGGCGTGAGCTCTACACCACCCGAATGCACGAGTTCGTCGACGCCGAAGAAGACGACGGCCCCGACGACGACGGCGATCTGGGCGACGTTCCACAGGACTGGAGCGACGTAGGAGAGGAAGAAGCGCCGGTGGCTGTTGAGCACACCGAGGCACCAGGCGGACAACACGAGAATCCCTGCGCCAGGGAACGTGATCCGCATGAGCGAGGCCGCCATGTCGAGCTTCTCGTCGTCGAACCCCCAGGCGATGAGCTTTGCCAGCGGACGAGCGAAGATGACGCCGAGTACAACCAGCACCGCGGAGATCAGGGCGAGAATCGACGCGACCGCGCCGGCGATACGTCCCGCTTCCTCCTCGTCTTCGTCCAACTCGGCCGCGTAGACCGGGATGAAGGAGGCACTCAGAGCGCCTTCACCCAGGAGCATCTGCATCACGTTGGGGAGGCGAATGGCGGTGCCGAGCGCGTCGGCGGCTGCGCCCAGGCCGATGAAACTGCCGAGGATCGACTCCCGAATCAGCCCGGACAGCCGGGACAGCAGAATGCCAGTGGCGATCAGCGCCGAGGCCGAACGCTTGGGCGCCGGCGGGCGCTCGGGAGAGGAGGAGTCGTCAGCCATCAGGGATCGCTCCACGGTAGTTCTGTGCTCCACCGGTACCGTGGCACCGTATGGCTGAACTGCAGACTCTCACGCCCGGCATGCCGGTGATCTACGGCGGCAACAAGGTCACTCACGTCCCGGATGACATGGCCCACGCGTTTCAACCTGGTGATCATCTGGTTGTTGTGCAGGACACCGGTGACCTGATCCACATCGAAGCCGGCGACTGGCAGATCGCCAACGATGCGGTCGAGCGCGCTCACGATGCGTTCGCGCAAATGGGATCGGTGGCCGATGAGGCCATCAGTGCGTTCTACGTCGCCTTCGCCGATCTGCTCGCTGAGGACGAGTCCTTCGCCCCGATCAAGGCCGCCAACAACGCCGACATCACCGCGGCCAAGGAGAAGGGCCGCAGCGCCACCCGCCTGGAACTAACGGACACGATGCGGCTCGACATGATCGACGGGCTCCGGGGATGGGCGCTTCAGGAGTCCACTCGAAACCAGACGGTCGATTCGGTTGAACATCCCGGATGGAAGGTTGACCTGGTTCGTTCCGGCCTCGGGGTCGTCGGGTTTGTCTTCGAGGGCCGCCCAAACGTATTTGCCGATGCCTGCGGGGTGCTGCGATCTGGCAACTCGGTGGTGTTCCGTATCGGGTCGGACGCGCTCGGCACCGCTCGGGCGATCGTTGAACATGCCCTCGATCCGGCGCTCGCCGCCGCCGGTCTGCCACCAGGCGCAGCCAGCCTGGTCGACACCGCCTCACGCGGAGCGGGCCACGCGATGTTCTCCGATACCAGACTTGCCCTCGCCGTCGCCCGGGGAAGTGGTGCCGCGGTGACTCAGCTCGGCTCGGTCGCTCGTCAGGCGGGTACCTCGGTGAGTCTGCATGGCACGGGCGGCGCGTGGATCATCGCCGGCGAAACGGCCGACGCGGAGCGCTTTGGTGACGTCGTGACGAGCAGCCTCGACCGAAAGGTGTGCAACACGCTGAACACCTGCTGCATCCTCTCGTCGCGCGCAGCCGAGCTCGTGCCCGTCTTTCTCGAAGCCTTGGATAAGGCAGGGGAGCACCGCCACGTGACCGCAAAGCTGCATGTGATCGAAGATCAGCGGGTCATGATCCCGGTCGACTGGTTCGAAGAGGCCGACATCCATCGCGCCGAAGGTGTGGTGACCGAATCGAAGACCAGCACACTCGGCTGGGAGGACCTCGGTCACGAGTGGGAATGGGAGGAGTCACCCGAGGTGACACTCGCCATCGTCGACTCCGTGGAGCATGCCGTTGAGCTGTTCAACGTGTTGTCGCCAAAGTTCGCTGCAAGTCTCGTGTCCGAAGACGAAGCGGAGCACGACGTCTTCTTCAGAACGATCGACGCCCCCTTCGTCGGCGACGGTTTCACCCGCTGGGTCGACGGTCAGTACGCGTTCAACGCGCCCGAATTGGGCCTGTCGAACTGGGAGTTCGGCCGCCTGTTCGGGCGAGGTGGCGTGCTCTCCGGCGACTCCGTGTTTACGCTTCGATCGCGGGCCACACAACAAGATCCGAAGTTACGGCGGTAGCGGTTACCCTGCGGTAATGGATCACCGGTTTTCAGACGTGCAGCAAGTCCGCGACCAGCTCGAATCAGTCCATTATTTGGCTGACGACTCCATCGCTGGCATCGTGCATCTCGCCGATCGACTCGAGAAGCCCATCCTGATCGAAGGGCCGGCGGGAACGGGCAAAACCCAGTTGGCGAAGTCCGTCGCCGAGATGACGGGTGCTCGCCTGATTCGCCTGCAGTGTTACGAAGGCCTCGATGAGGCGAAGGCGCTGTACGAGTGGAACTACAAGAAGCAGCTGCTTCGCATCCAGGCTGATCGCAGCCATGAGACCGATTGGTCCGAGCTCGAGGACGACATCTTCTCCGAGGAGTTTCTCCTCACCCGACCGCTGCTCGAAGCCATTCGCGCCGAAGACCCGGTCGTGTTGCTGATCGACGAGGTAGACCGGGTCGAGATCGAGACGGAGGCTCTGCTGCTCGAGATTCTGTCGGAGTATCAGGTGTCGATTCCCGAGCTGGGAACGGTCACGGCCAAGCAGATTCCGCTCGTGTTCCTTACCTCCAACAACACTCGCGAGCTGTCGGAAGCGCTGAAGCGCCGTTGTCTGTACCTGCATCTTGACTACCCGGACATGGATCGCGAGAAGCAGATCGTGCTCACCCGCGTTCCCGACATCACCGAACACCTGGCCGCACAGGTGGCGAGGGTGGTGCGTTCGATCCGCCAGCTCGAGCTCAAGAAACACCCATCGGTCAGCGAGACGATCGACTGGGCCCGCACGCTTGTCCTGTTGGGTATCGACCACATCGATGCCGAGACGGCGACCGACACGGTCAACATTCTCCTGAAGTACCGCACGGACATCGAGAAGGCCGTGAAGGACATGAACGCCAACGCGGACACGTACTCCGGCTGAACCCATGACGACCCACGAGCCCGCCGTCGAGACCAGCGAAGCACCGCTACTCGACCTGCTCACGGGTTTCATCGTTGAGCTGCGAAACGCGGGTCTTCCGGTCAGCCTGACCGAGAACCTCGACGCGATGCAGGCGATCAAACACATCCCGCTCGAGGACCGAACCGCGCTGAAGTATGCGCTGGCAGCCACGCTGGTGAAGAACCATTCGCATTGGCGGGCGTTCGAAATCGTCTTCGATGTCTACTTCTCGCTGCGCGGCGATGAGTACAGCCTCGAAGATGGCGAGCTGCTCGATGATGCGTTCGACGAGGACGAGGACGGCGATCAGGAGAATCAGGGTCAGGGCGAGGGCCAGGGAGGCGAAGGCGGATCCAACTCGGGCATGACGCCCGAGGAAATGGCAGAGATGCTCTACAACGCCCTCATGCAGGGCGATTCGTCGATGATGCGCCAGATGGCCCGCGAGTCCGTGCGTCGTTATGCCGGTATGGAGCCAGGCCGCCCGGTCGGTGGCACCTACTACCTCTATCGCACGCTGCGAAACCTCGACCTCGACGGTGTCCTCGAGAAGCTCATGCAGCAACAGCAGGACGAGTCCGACGGCGACATGTCGCAGTTCGAACAGCGGTTGGCTCGGGACGAGTTCAAGGACCGGATCGACGCGCTGAAAAAGGAAATCGAGGCCGAGATCCGTCGCCGTCTCGTCGCGGATCGTGGCGTCGAAGCCATGGCGAAGACGCTGCGAAAGCCCCTCCCCGAAGACGTGGATTTCATGCACGCCAGCCGGGAGGAGATGGCAAACCTGCGCAAGGCCATCTACCCGTTGACCCGCAAGCTGGCCGTGCGACTCGCCCGCAAACGGCGCCGCGGTCGCAAGGGTCCACTCGATTTCCGCCACACCATCCGGGCGTCACTGTCCTATGGCGGCGTGCCCGCGGACCCGAAGTTCCGTAACCCACGGCCAAAGAAGCCCGAGATCATGGTCATCGCCGACATCTCGGGCTCGGTCGCCGCATTCGCCCGATTCACGCTGCACCTCGTCTACGCGTTGTCGAGCCAGTTCACGCAGGTGCGGTCGTTCGTGTTCATCGATGGGCTCGATGAGGTCACCGAGTATTTCGAACAGACCGAAGACATCACCGAAGCCATCCATCGGGTGAACAGCGAAGCGGACGTCGTGTGGGTCGATGGCCACAGCGACTATGGACACGCCCTGGAGGTCTTCTGGAACAACTACGCCAAGGATGTCACCGCCAAGACGTCCGTGTTGATCCTCGGCGACGCCCGCAACAACTATCACGCGCCCAACAGCTGGATCATCCAGGATCTGGCCGAACGTGCTCGTAACGTGTTCTGGCTGAACCCGGAACCCAAGAGCTATTGGGACACCGGCGACTCGATCATCGGCGAGTACAGCCAGTACTGCGACGGCATCTTCGAGGTACGCAACCTGCGTCAGCTCGAGTCGTTCGCCGACAACCTCGCCTAGGCGGGCTGCTCCACGAGCTCCGGATCTGCCACGACCACGGCCGGCTCGGGGCCCTGCGTGGCGGTCATTGCGACCAGATAGATCACGACACTGAGACCGAGGAGTGACTTCGGGTTGATGGTGATTTCGTCGAGACTGACGTCGGAGTACATGGTGTAGATCGCTCCGGCTGTGAAGCCGACGATCAGTGTCGGCAGCGGTCGCCACTTCATCACGACGGGCACGAGCACCATCCAAAGCCAGTCGTGGCTGAAGGCGTGCCCGGACAGAAACGCCATGAGCGCCAGCGCTGCGAGGGCGGTGACTGCGGGGGGAGTATCGCGCCAGCGCAGGGTCACGGCGACGATGGCAATGACCGCCACCGCCATTCCCCAGAGCCCGAGGCTGGAGGTGACCCCGAAATCAGGAAACAAGGTGCGGATCGACATGTCGGTGGTGTTGCCCTGGTTGCGAGAGACGGTGAGTTCGCGCAGCCAATCGAACCAGGGGTCGACTCCGTAGAGCACGATGCTGTATCCGACGAGCAGCGTGGCGGGGACAGCTAGGGATCGGGCGAAACGCAATGGAGATCGGACGATGTCGGGTGCGGCAGCGGCCAACGCAAGGTGAGGCTTGAACGACAAGAGGGCAACCGAGGTTCCAGCGCTGCCACACTCCGCCCAGACCAGTCGCACGCCGACCAGACCGGCGAGCAGCAGCCCTGTCTGGCCAAGGCGAAAGCTGGTCGCGCTGGGGGAGAGATACAAAAACAGCGTGGTCGTCCCGAGATAGGCCAGCGCATGGATGAACGGATCGCGTCGGCTGAGCGCCACGATCGATCCGTACAACGCCAGCGCCCCGACCGCGCTCATGACAAACGCACTCATACCGAGGAGGCGCAGTTGCGCCAACCACGACGGAGGGTTGAGCAGATGAAGGTCGAATGTGTTGTCGTCGGCCGTCGCCCAGTGAGGACCGTAGATGTCGGGGTTGCCCGCGAGTTCTGCGTTCAGCTCCACGGAGTCGTACGGGTTGTCATCCGCAGCGAGAACCGCGTCGGAGGCGGTCCATGTCTGGAAATCGAAGTGTTGCAGGGAATGGTCCCACCGGATCGCGAACAGCCCTGCGATGAGGAGACCCGCGACGACGACTCGGAGCGCGAGGTCTCGACGGTTGTCCATCGCGTTCCATCGGCATGTTTGGGCGCTTCTGAAGAGCGCGTTCGCTAGCGGGCAGCGAGCAGATCGGCTACGCGGAACGCCACATCCAGGCCTTGTCGGCCGTTCAACCGAGGGTCACACATCGTCTCGTACGCGTGGCTGAGCTCGTCATCGGTGAGATCGTCGCCACCACCCAAACACTCGGTGACGGCATCGCCGGTGAGCTCGAGGTGGATGCCGCCGGCGATCGTGCCGGCCTTCTCGTGGGATTCGAAGAATCCGGTGATCTCGTCGACGATGGCATCGAAGTGGCGGGTCTTGTGTCCGCCGGGCGCGGTGAACGTGTTGCCGTGCATCGGGTCGCTCACCCACACAACCGGGTGACCGGTCTCCTTCACTGCGGCGAGGAGCGGCGGCAGTTTCTCCCGAATGTTCTCGGCCCCCATACGGGTAATCAGTGTGACGCGGCCCTCGATCTTGTCGGGGTTGAGGGCTTCACAGATTCCGACTACGTCTTCGACGGTCGCCGTCGGTCCGATCTTGCAGCCGAGCGGATTCTTGACGCCGCGGAGGAACTCGACGTGAGCACCATCGAGCTGACGGGTACGTTCGCCGATCCACAACATGTGGGCCGAGCAGTCGTACCACTCGTCGGTGAGCGAATCGAGACGGGTGAGCGCTTCCTCATAGTCGAGGATGAGGGCTTCATGTGAGGTGTAGAAATCCACCTCGTTGAGGGCGTGGTCGCGGTCGAGGTCAATGCCGCACGACCGCATGAACTGCAGCGATCGGTCGATTTCCTGGGCCAACTTCTCGTACTGGGCGCCCTGTGGACTATCGGCGACGAACTCCTGGTTCCACTGATGGACCCGGGTGAGGTCGGCGAATCCGCCGCGGGTGAAGGCTCGCACGAGGTTGAGGGTGGCTGCGGCGCGGTTGTACGCCATGAGCAGTCGATTGGGTTCGGCGCGTCGCTCGGTCTCGGAGAAGCCGATGTCGTTGATGATGTGACCGCGGAACGAGGGAAGCTCGAGCTCGCCCTGGGTCTCGGTGTCACTCGATCGGGGCTTCGCGAACTGGCCGGCGATTCGCCCGACCTTCACGACGGGGACCCGGCCGGCGTACGTCAGAACAACTGCCATTTGCAGGATGACCCGCAGGCGATCCCGAATGGAATCGGCGGAGCTCTCAAAGGATTCGGCGCAGTCGCCGGCCTGCAACAGGAACGCTTCACCGCGACCGGCCGCGGCCAGTCGGTCCTGCAGGTCTCGGGCCTCGCCGGCGAACACGAGCGGCGGCTGATCCGAGAGGATCTTCAACGTCTGCTCGAGCGCGGCCGGTTCTGGCCATGAAGGTTGTTGCAGTGCGGAGAAATTCCTCCACGATTGCGGATTCCAAGTGGTAGTACTCACGGCACAGAGTCTATGGGCGGATCTGTGGAGTGTGAGCTGTCGTTATCGCACCGAATACTCCACAGAATTGGAAAACGTAAGAGACGGAGCCGCTGACGCGACCCCGTCTCTTCACTTTTGTCTTGTTTTCCGGAGAACGACGTTTCGGCGAAGCCGAAACTCGAAGAAACTCCGGAGGAGTTTCAGGCGGCGCTGCCGGCTTTTTCGGCAGCGTGATCGCGGACCGAGCTGACGGCACGCTTCACCAAACGTCGAGCGGCCTCTGCGGTGACGCCGAGCTCTTCGCCGACCTCGCGGTAGCTGCGCTTGCGTCCGTCGTGCAGGCCGAAGCGCTGTTCGACGGCGTAACGAGCCCGTGGGTCGAGAATGTCGAGCAGTCCGGTGACCATCTCTTCCTCAGCCTTGGCCATCACTTCGGCTTCCGGACCCGGCTTTGCGTCGGGCAGGAGATCAACGAGCTCGTTGGAGTCGTCGTCGCCGATGGTGCGGTCGAGGGAGGTGGGGGTGGTCAGACGGTGCAGACGAGCGTGTTCCTCGTCGAGTTCATCACCGTCGCCGGAAACCTGACGCAGCGCAGCACGGAGGCTGGCCGAACGATCGCCGGGGAGGCGAACCAGGCTGGCCTTCTGGTCGAGCGCCCGGCCGATGGCCTGGCGGATCCAGAAGGTGGCGTAGGTGGAGAACTTGAAGCCCTTGCGCCAGTCGAACTTGTCGACGGCGTGCTCGAGCCCGAGGTTTCCTTCTTGGATGAGGTCGAGCAGCTCCATGCCGGGAGGCAGCGGGTAGCGGCGAGCGACGCTTACGACGAGGCGAAGGTTGGCGCGAATGAAGCGATCCTTGGCCACGGCGGCTTCGCGGATTGCACGATCGAGATCGCGTCCGGTTTCGCCCTCTTCTTTCTTGGCACGGGCCTCGGCGCCGCGCTCGATGATCTTGGACAGGTCCCGCTCTTCTTGCGCGTTGAGGAGAGGCACTAGCCCGATTTCGTTTAGGTATTGGCCTACTGAATCACTCATAATTGTCTCTTAACGGGGATTACCGTGTGGTAATTCCCTTTATCGGGGGAAATTTCATTTCCCAAGTTTGAACCGAAGGTTTATTCAAGTACACATATCGCCCCAATTTCCAGTGGGTTGGATATGAATTCTGTCACGCCGCCTTCTCGCCAGTGTTTCTGTCGGCCGGTTGCCCTAATCAGAGAACCAGTCGGCAGAAGGTATACGGGGCTTTAGCCCTACGCCGAAAAAAACGTCGAGACCTGTTTGCAGCCCCGCTTTGTACGCCGACCTTCGGCGCCCGCACCGCGGCCCTACAAGATAGTTCAACCCGGACGCATCGTCGTGGATTCCCGTTGTCCACGGATTCCTGGCCCTATCGTGGCGGGGTGGATAAGCGACGCAGAGTCGGTGTTTTTGGGGGCACGTTCGATCCGCCTCACGTCGCGCACGTGGTTCTGGTCGCCTCGGCGGTTCATCAGCTTCGGCTGGACGAGCTGATTGTCACGGTGGCTGGTGTGCCGTGGCAGAAGGTCGGTACGCGCTCGATCAGCTCTGCGGATGATCGTCTGCACATGTGTGAGCTGGCCTTCGCCCCGGTCGACCACGTGACGGTGTCCGATATGGAGTTGCGGCGCGACGGCAACAGCTACACCGTCGACACCCTGGAAGCACTGCAGGACGATCAGACTGAGCTCTTTCTTCTGCTCGGCGCCGATACGGCGTCCGGGCTGGATACGTGGCACGAACCTGAACGGCTGGCCGAACTTGCCTCCATCGCCGTCTTCCCCCGGCGCGGCTATGCGAACGACTCGGTGCCCAACGGGTTCGATTCGACCCTGTTGGAGCTGCCAGGACTCGAGGTCTCGAGCAGCGACATTCGCCGTCGCGTGCCCGCGGGTCGGCCCATCGACGGGCTGGTGCCGCCAACCGTCGTCACCTACATCGCCGAGAACGGCCTCTTCGGCCCCGAATGAGACGCTGGGCGACGCCGGTCTACACGGTTGTCCTGATCGCGATCGCGGTGACGGCATGGGGGGTGCTGAGAGAGGCGCAGTCGGCGGTGCTCGAGTCGCAAAGTGGTTCGGTCTCGAGTGTGGAAAACGACCCGACGGCGCCGGGCTTCCGGGCGTTCACTGAACCGACCCCCACCGGGTTGGTACTGCACACGAGAATCTCCTCCCGAGGTGGAGCGGAGCTCGCGGGTGCAACCGTGTTGTTGTCGGCCGGAGACGTCGGCGGCGGAACTATCGTGTCGGTGCCTGCGGCGTTCGGACTGGAGGCCCCGTTGGGTGAAACCTTCGAGACCGAAGGGTTCGTGCCGGTCCTGAACGAGCTCAAGGAGGTCTTCGGCATTGGGTTCGGCGAGGTCGTCGTACTCGACAGCGGCTCGTGGACGGCGCTCATGGCCAAGGACCTGCCGTTGCCAATGACGCTACGAACGGACCTGGTCGCCGCCGACGGACAGCTTCTGGTCGCCGCAGGGACCAGGGACTTCTCACTCGAGGAGGTGGCGGTGATCGCGTCGCATCAGAACGCGGGTGACGTTTCGTTGACGGTGTCGCAGCGACTGCAGGACGTCTGGAAGGCGTGGGTTGGGCGCACGGCGGCGTCGCCGGAGCTGCCGCCCGAGCTCGCCGTTGATGAAGGGTTCCTCGATCTCATCGCCACGCTCACGCGAAACGAGGTGTCCTATCGCATTGCCGACTTCACCGCAGACAGCTCGGACTTCTACCGGGCCGACGCCGATGCGCTGCAGAATCTGGTGGCCACGTTGGTGCCCTTCCCCGAGCCGATCGAACCGGGTGGCCGGGACACGGTCATGTTGCTCGACGGCACGGGTGGGGAGATCGAGCAACGCCGAGTCTTGAGCTCGGTCGTGACCGCTGGTGGCACCGTATCTGTGCTCGGGAACACGTCCGAGCTCGTCGCGGAGTCGGTCGTGGAGGTGCACAACCCGGAGTCGTGGGCCTTCGCACAACGCTTGGCCACTTTGCTTGATGCGGCCGTGGTGGACGCGCCGAGTCTGGACTCGCCTTCGGACGTGACGGTGATCATTGGTGCCGACTCGTCGGACGGCCCGTAGCCTCGCATGGATGGAAACGACCGAACCAGCGCCAGCTGAATATCCCGCAGGGGAGGACTTCGCCCACTGGGCAGTCGTTGCGGCGCGCGCGGCCGATGACAAGCAAGCGACCAATTCGATCGTGGTCGACGTGGCTGAGGTGCTCGGTATCACCGACGTATTCCTGATCACGGCGGGCCGCAACCCTCGGATGGTCCGTGCGATTGCGAAGAACATCCAGGACGAGGTCATGAAGGCGGGCGGTCCGAAACCTCTGCGGATGGAAGGCCACGACACCTTCGAGTGGGTCCTGATCGATTTCGGTGGGTTCATCTGCCACGTCTTCGACGACGACCACCGCGCCTACTACGAGCTCGAGCGGCTGTGGGGCGACCGACCCCGCATCGAGTGGCGCGACGAGAACCACCCCGGGCTCGGCGAGGAAGAATAGTTCAGGTAGCGCCTTTGGCGTTGTTGTGGGGCTGGCAGCGAATCGCCCCGTTCGCGAGGTCGGTGAGGCCGCCGAGCGTCCACGGGTGAACATGGTCGGCTTGGAGCCAGGGGTACGGATTCGTGCAACTGCGTTCTACGCAGCGACCCCGGGATTGAACCAGCAAGGCGTTCCGCTGGGGTTTTGTGAACAGCCGCGTGGAGCGACCCAAGTTGAGTACCTGGTTGTCGGCGGTCATGACGGTGCGGCGCAGGTTGCCGATCAGTAGCAGCCACAGCGCATGTTTCGGGTGGACGGGCGTGCCCCGGATGGTTTCGCATCTACCGTCGATGTCGTCCCACGCGATTGGTAGCTCAAACGGGTTGATATCGAGTGGCGACTCTGCGGACGGAGACTCGCATCCGGTGACTCGAGCCAGCAGGTCTTCGGCCAGCTTCTCGGACATCACAAGGTTGACCAGCGGGACGGGGGTTGATCCGTCCTCCCTCTGGAAGCCACGGACCAGCAGGCGCATCATGGCCTGGAGCTGCAGCTTCTTCAACGGTGTTCTGACGCCGTCGGGTGAGTCGGCTTCGGCTCGGCGACGCTTTTGTGTCTCGTGATCACACATCGTGAGAAACGCTTCTCCGGATACCGGATCGAGGCGCATGGTTACGGTGACATCACCATTCTTCCATTCGCGCGTGGTCAATCCGTATTTGGGGTTGCTGGGATCGGTGTCCTCGCCATCGGGGTCGGCCGCGTTGAGCCAGTAGCCGATGGCCTGCCCCCACTCGGCCCACTGGAGGTCTTGAGCGAACTGGAGGAAGAGGTGCTGGTCCCGGACCATGAGGCCGTGCACCCGCTTGTTGTCGATGCCCTTGAGTTCGACCACGTGCTGGCGGGTAATGGTCCCTGCGCACAGTGCGTCTGCGAGCTTCGGAAAGTCGCGGAGCCAGAGCCCCATCGTCCGGTCGGGGCCGATTGCTTTCGGACACCCACGCGTCTCCCGAGCCACATGAGTGGTCAGCGACCGCTCGCCATGACGCCCGGCGAGGCCGGCCGCGTCTGCTTCCGATAGTGCGACGGCCTTCATGCCATCGATCCTGGCCGCGACTCGCATGGTCTCCACCACAGCCGTGTTCAACTGATCGACGGGGAGAAACGTGAGCGAGAGTTGCGCCACTTGATCCAGCGCTGCATGGAGATTCGCAAAGGCTGCGGCTACTCGATTTCCTTGTTCAACCGTGGCCATTTCGTTCGCACCTCCTCTCGAGACAACTGAGATTTCTCCATTTGGAGAATCAACAGTCAGCTCTTCGGGGGGTGCTGCGAGCAGGTACCTGCGAGCTTAATGACGGGGTGTGACA
>SHLQ01000006.1 GCA_004282895.1 Acidimicrobiales bacterium | reverse complement strand
CGAGTGCTCTCGATTGAGAGTAAGGGCCAATATGCTGGTCGACGCGGCTGTGGCGGCGGCATGGGACTTGTGCTCCTCATTGGGCTCGGCCTGTTGTTCTTAATGTGTTCCGGCAGCGGCGACGGTGGGCTCATGGGTGATCTCGCCACCGGTCCCGCCCCGCAGGCCCAGCCGGCCGACTCCCCGGTGCTGAACGACACCGAAGATCTCGTCAACTTCGTGCTCGACGACGTACAGGACTTCTGGGTCGACGAGTTCGACCGTGCGGGGCAGACGTACCCGAGGGCCAAGCTGGTGCTGTTCGACCGCAACGTGAGCACCGGCGGCTGTGGCAATGCCACGTCGCAGGTCGGGCCGTTTTATTGCCCGGCTGATTCCAAGGCGTACATCGATCTGCAGTTCATGCTGGTGCTCCAACAGAAGCTCGGCGCCGAGGGCGATTTCTCGCAGGCATACATCCTCGCCCACGAGATCGGTCACCACGTGCAGAACGTCGTCGGCACCAACGAAGCCGTACGGGACCGGCAGTCACAGGCGTCCAGTAGCGCCGAGCGAAACGAGTGGTCGGTACGAATGGAGTTGCAGGCCGATTGCCTCGCCGGCATGTGGGCGCGCCAGGCGAATCAGAAGGGTCTTCTCGATGCTGGCGACCTGAACGAGGGCGTCCGGGCAGCAGAGGCCGTTGGCGACGACGCCATCACCGGAAGCAGCCACCAGGAGAACTTCACCCACGGGACGTCGGCCCAGCGGGTGCGCTGGTTCTCCCAAGGATTCGAAACCGGAGAGTATGGCTCGTGCGACACGTTCCAACAGTCGTACAACAACCTGTAGTCCACACATGACCGGGGAGGGCACAACCGCGGCCCGTTCCGTCGACGTTCGCGGCATCGACAAGAGCTTCGACGGCGTACCTGTTCTTCGATCCATCAACCTGCACGTCGAGCCAGGCGAGAGCCTCGCGCTCCTTGGCCCCAGTGGGTGCGGCAAGACGACATTGCTGCGGCTGATCGCCGGCCTCGAACGGCCGGACAACGGCGAGATCACGATCGGCGACGTCACGATGGCGAGCGAGAGTCGCTGGATTCCGCCGGAGAAACGACACGTCGGCATGGTCTTTCAGGACTGGGCGCTGTTTCCCCACCTGAGCGTGGGGAAGAATGTCGGATACGGGCTGAATCGGGACGAACGGGGTGGCCCCAGGGTGGTCGAGGCGTTGGACATGGTTGGGTTGGCTGACCTCATCGATCGCATGCCGTCAACCCTTTCCGGCGGTCAACAACAGCGGGTTGCTCTGGCCAGAGCCATCGCCCCCCGTCCGTCCGTGTTGTTGCTCGACGAACCCTTCTCGAACCTCGACAGCACCCTTCGGGTCGGTGTCCGCAGCGAAGTACACCGCTTGCTGACCGATCTCGGAATCACCTCGATATTCGTGACCCACGATCAGGAAGAAGCCTTCGTGCTCGGCAACCGGGTGGCCGTGATGCGCGAAGGGCTCATCGAGCAGGTCGCGACACCGATCGAGCTCTACCGCCATCCCACCTCGTCATGGACTGCAGCCTTCGTCGGTGCCGTGAACCTCATTCACGGCGATGCCCAGGGTCTGGTCGCATCAACCGCCGTGGGTGACATCCCACTCATGGAAGAGCGACAGGGGAGTGTGGAGGTGCTGCTCCGCCCCGAAGATCTTCGCCTCGCCGCAGGTGGTAGCGCCGAGGTGGTCCAGGTGGAGTTCTACGGTCACGACATGATGGTGGTGGTGACGCTGCCGGATGAGACAAAGATCACCGTGCGCACGAGCGCCCACACCGATGTGACGACAGGAGAGCAGATCGCTCTCTCCTATGTGGGTCAGCCCGCGGTCGCGTTCGCATAAGCCGACCACACCTTGCTGGGGGTCAGCGGCATGTCGATGTGGCGCACGCCGACATGGCTGAGCGCGTCGATGACGGCGTTCTGGACCGCGGGGGTGGCGCCGATGCTGCCGGCTTCACCAATACCTTTCGCTCCGAGCGGGTTGAGCGGCGTCGGGGTTTCGGTCAGCGTCACCTCGAACGACGGGAACTCGCTCGCTGCCGGGAGCGCGTAGTCGCCGAAGTTTGAGGTCACGAGGTTTCCGAACTCGTCATAGACAACTTCCTCGAACAACGCCTGCGAGACGCCCGCGGCGAGGCCACCGTGCACCTGGCCCTCCGCGATGAGTGGATTGATGAGTGTTCCGGCGTCATCGACCGTGACCATACGAACCAGCTTCACGCCACCCGTTTCCGTGTCGACCTCGACGACGGCCACATGGGTCCCAAACGGGAAGGTGGCGCCGTTCTGTCCGAACTGGCTGATCGCCTCCAGCCCCGGGTTGCTCGTGGCGACGGTTGGCCAGTCCACGGCGACCCCAGGTGTTCCCGCGACGTGGAAGACGCCACCCACGCGATCAAAAACGATGTCTTCCGGCGCCGCCTCCAGCGAGGATGCAGCGAGGTCCTTCGCGGCGTCGATCAGCCGGTCGGTGGCGTCGGCCATTGCTGACCCTGCCAGTTGCACGGACCGAGAGCCGCCGGTGATGTTGGACGATGCAATCTTGTCCGTGTCACCCCACACGACGGTGACCTTGTCCATCGGAACACCCATACGATCGGAGACGATCATCGCCCACGTTGTCTCGTGCCCCTGCCCGTACGGCGTGGAACCGGTGTAGGCGGTGATGGTCCCGTCCGCCTCCAACACGACGCGGCCCGACTCGCTTTGGGCCGGCGTTGGATTCGGCGCGGTGATCTCCACGTAGGAAGCGATGCCGATGCCGATCATCGTTGAAGCGCCGCTGGTGCGAGCGGCGGCTTGTGCCTGCCGAAGAGACTCGTAGTCGGCGGCTTCCAGTGCCTGATCGAGCGCACGGGCGTACTCCCCGCTGTCGTACACCTGGCCCATAGGTGTGGTGAACGGAAACTGCTCGGGCCGAAGCATGTTCCTGCGGCGAATGTCGGCGGGATCCAGACCGATCTCCGTCGCCAACAGGTCGATCGCGCGCTCGAGGGTTGCGGTCGCTTCGGGTCGGCCGGCGCCACGAAACGCCCTCAGTGGGGGAGTGGTGGTCGCCACGGTGCGCCAGCTGGTGGAGGCGTTCGCGATGTCATACACACCGGTGGTCATGATGCGTGTGAAGTACGGCAGGAAGCTGCTGGCCTCGGGATAGGCGCCCGCCTCCTGCACGATGTCCAGTTGGAAGTGCGTGAGCGTGCCGTCGCTCGTGCCGCCGAGTTTCACCCAGTTGTTCTGTGATCGGGCATGACCCATGGCCATCAGGTTTTCGGTTCGGGTCTCCGCCCACACGACCGGTCGCTGCACGATCTTGGCCAGCGCACCGAGGACACATTCCTCAGGGCCGGGGCCCGCCCGGGATCCAAAACTGCCACCAACATCGGTGGTGATGACGTGGACGTTCTCGTGCTCGAGTCCGAGCACACGACAAATCTGATTCTTCGCCGGATGTGCGCCCTGGGTGCTCGTCCAACAGGTGAGCTGGTCGCCGGCCCAGGCTGCTGCCGCAACCCGCGTCTCGATCGGTGAGCCGTTCATGCGGCTGTTGACGATGTCGGCCTCGACGACGACCTCACACCCGGAGAAGTCCAACGCTTCGTCGTCGTGGCGGGAGTTGATGTTCGTTCCGCGTTCGGGGAAGAGCAGAACGTCGTCCTGGAGCCCCGCCTCGATGGTTGGAACGGCATCGAGCGGCTCGATCTCCGCCCAGATCAGCTCGGCCGCATCCAGTCCCTGGGCGTAGGTTTCGGCGACCACCACGGCGATGACCTCACCGGCGTACCGCACGCGCTCGGAGGCGATCGCCGGCCGAGCCTGGTGCTCACTGTCCGGATTGCTGATCGGTGCGGTCTCCAGGTCGCCAGCCAGGAAGACACCCAGTACACCCGGGGCCTCCAAAGCCTCGTCGATGTCGATGGATTCGATCACCCCGTGAGCCGTCGTGGAGCGCACGAACACCGCGTGCACCGCGCCCTCAAGGCCGAGGTCGGCGGCATACCGTCCTCCGCTCGTTAGGAATCGAGGGTCTTCGGTGCGGACGACACGGGTTCCAAGAATGCTCATGTCTGAATCGTACTCACGCGGCGAAGCGCATTTTCGATGCAGGCCGTTCATAAATGAACCTGACAGAATGTCGGCGACGACAACTGGAGCGAAATGGACAGCAAACGAATCTCGGTTGGTGAGCATGAAATGGCGTACCGCGAGATTGGCGAGGGGCCTCCAATCGTGTTCCTTCACGGGAACCCGACCTCGTCCTACCTGTGGCGAAACATCATGCCCCACCTGGCGGATCAGGGGCGATGTATCGCACCGGACCTCATTGGGATGGGAGACAGCGACAAGCTTGAGGTCGCCGGACCGGACACGTATCGGTTCGTCGAACATCGGGCGTATCTGGATCAGTTTCTTCATGCCGTCGGGGTCGAAGGCGACGTCACGCTCGTCATCCATGACTGGGGTTCCGCGCTCGGGTTCGACTGGGCCCATCGTCACCCCGCTGCGGTTCGTGGCATCGTCTACATGGAAGCGATCGTTCGGCCGGTGACCTGGGATGAGTGGCCGGAATCGGCACGATCCATCTTCCAGGCGATGCGTTCGCCCGGCGGTGAGGAAATGGTTCTCGAGAAGAACGTGTTCGTGGAACGGATACTGCCGGCATCAATCCTTCGAGATCTCACCGAGGAAGAGATGAACGTCTATCGAGCGCCCTACGTGGAGCCAGGCAACTCCCGACTTCCGACGCTGACCTGGCCGCGAGAGATCCCGATCGACGGCGCCCCTGCAGACGTCGTCGACATCGTTTCGTCCTACGCCGAGTGGCTCGAGACCGCGAAGGTGCCAAAGCTGTTCATCAACGCCGAACCCGGCTCAATCCTCACCGGCGCGGCCCGCGAATACTGTCGTACCTGGCCTCACCAGACCGAGGTGACGGTCGCTGGCTCACATTTCATTCAGGAGGACAGTCCTGACGAAATCGGCGCGGCGATCGCTGAGTGGCGTCGGTCGATCTAGTCGTTGCGAACCGGGTGGCGACGAACCGTCCGCCGAAGCAACAGTCCAACACCGATGCTCAACATGGCGCCGTTGATCAGTAGCAGCGTCTGATTGGGTCCCGTCAATGCAAGGACCGCTGGGGGCGGTTCTTCCACCGCACCCAAGACCTCTGGTACGGGTTCGGGTTCAGCGACCGGGACGACGGGTTTGACCTGCTCGACCGGAGGAGGTGCAGGTGTCATGTCGGGTGGCGGCCGTTCGATCATGGCCGGATCGCCGATGTCCTGACCGGGCAGCACCGGCACTATTGGCAGTACCGCCACCGGAGGTGCGCTCGGCGTGAAGCCAACGCACTCGACGTTAATCGAATTCACGCCGCCAACACCGCGGTGAAACACGCTGATTTGGGACGCCGGAGAAATCGTCTGTGAGTGGAACGTATGGGTGCTGGCGTTCGCGTCGTCGGGAAGATCGGGCGTCGCGGGACTGGTGTAGCCGCCATTCAACCGTACGTGGAACTGCTCGTTGGGCTGGTGCGGGTCGGGCTGTTGATCGTGGTGATCGTCGAACCACACGGTGACGTCATACGTCCCGCCCGGAAGCTCGATGTTGAATGGTCCGGCGCTGTTGCTGATGCCGTCATTGATGAGGCGGGTGCCGGTGAATCCGAAGGAGTACGTACCGCAGCCGGAGTTGGCGCTGGCGGGGCTCGTCTGCACGACGAGCGCGACCAGAACAACGAAGGCAATCGTGAAAGAACGCATGGAACGCCACATGGGCTCCCATCGACACAAGTCGATCGGAAATGAGGCTCCTCAGCCGCGAATTGTGCAGACGGTTGCATCGAGTTCGCGAATGAGATCCGCGGGTGCGATCTCGATATCGAGGCCACGTCGACCGCCACTCACGAAGATCGTCTCCAGTGAGGCTGCAGAGTCGTCGAGAAAGGTCCGTTTGGGCGTCCGTTGCCCGAACGGACTGATGCCGCCAATCACATATCCCGAGCTCCGTTGGGCGCGACCAGGGTCTGCCATCGTCGCTCGCTTCGAGCCTGCCGCCCGGGCCAATCGCTTCAGCTGCAGTGTGCCGGTGACCGGGACGATGGCAACGACCAGCTCGTCATCGTCGAGGCTCGCCATGAGTGTCTTGAACACGATCTTGGGGTCGAGCTTCAAGAGCTCGGCTGCTTCCACGCCAAAGGACTCCGCCGCGTCGTCGTGGTCGTAGGTGTGAATCGTGTAGCAAATGCCCGCGCGATCCAATGCGGAGCACGCGGGCGTCATGGCCACGGTTCGGTTGACGACGTACTACCGGCCGCCACCCAGAATCTGGCCGAGGATTGACTTGCCCGCGGGTCCGCTGAGGATGTCGCCGGCGATGTCCATGAGGCCGCCTCCGCCCTGATCGGATCCTCCACCGCCGGTGATCGCATCGAGGATGCTGCCGAGCCCAGAGTCCTGTTGGCGCATCTGCGTGCGTTCGCCGCCGAGGACAGAACCCAAACCGCCGGCATCGAGGCCGTCACCCTGCAGTTTGCGGCCGATGTACCCCATCACGATCGGAGCCAACATGGGCAGCAGCTTGGCGATGAGGGACGCGTCCACGCCGGAGCTTCGTGCGACCGATTGTTCGACGGCGCCTTGGTTGTTGCCAAAGACGTGGCCGAGGATTCGGGCACCATCGGAGCCCATGGCCCGCGATGCGTATCCGCCGCCGAGCATTGAACCGAGGTTGTCGAGGATCGAGCCGTCATGGTCGTTGTTGAGCACGCCAAAGAGCGAGTTCGTCGCTTCGGGAGTCTCGGCCTGATTCGCCACGGTTCCGAGAAGGAGCGGCAGTGCGGCCGCCACGGCCCGTCCGGTGGATTCCTGGTCGGCGCCGACCAGGCCAGCGAGTTGTCCAATCGTGTCGCCGCCGAATTGTTGTGCGAGTCCCGCAAGTAGGGAATCAGTCATGTCTCAAAACTTTCCATGTAGCCGTTGGTCGAGACCATAGCCGCTCGCTCATGCGGCGGCGCTCACGCTTCGGGGAGGGTCACGGCCAGCGCGCCCGGCACCACATCGATCCGAAGTGGCAGCGCGCCGACATACTCGCCGTCACCCCAAACGTCGGTAGTGGGACCGTGAAGGATCACCTGCTGGGCCGTGCGTCGCAGTACCTCGGGCCGGTCGGCGGTCCCGCCTCGCTGAGAGACCAGATGACGCAGCAATCCGAGCCGGCCCACACCCTCGATCGTGGTGAGGTGCGCCTGGCCGTCCGTCGGAGTGGCGTCCGGGCACACGAGCATGCCACCACCCATGAAACACGTGTTACCGATGGCGAGCATGGCCGAGTCGGTTGACAGCTGTTCGCCATCCACTTCGATGTCGAAGCGCCTTCGGGTGAACCGAGGCAACTCGGCGATCGCCGCCAAGGTGTAGACCATGCCGCCGATGGGGAACCGGATGCGATTGGCCCGTTCGTTGATCTGGGCAGGGAACCCCGCGATGGCAACCGACGCAATCCAACGCACGTGCTCGGAATCGCGCGACACCCGCAACAGGTCGACCGGGCTCGGCGGCAGCAGCACCGACGCCGGGTTGGGTTCGTGGATGCCGAGGGCCGCGGCGAAATCGTTGCCCGTGCCCGACGGCAGAATCGTCAGTGGGATGCCGCTCTCGGCCAGCGCCTGCACGGCCAGGTGTACGAGCCCGTCGCCGCCAACAATGGCGACACGCTCGACGACACCCTCCTCGATCGCCTCTCGAAGTGTCTGGCTCGATGCTGCAGCGGTTTCGCCGGTCAGGTCGACCATGTCGACCCCGAGCCCACGGAACGTGTCACGGAGCTCCGGGGCAGCCGCAGGGGGCCCTCCCCGGCGGGTTGGTGGGCGCCTCAGTACATGCACCGTCGTCATGTGGTCACCGTAGGTCGAGCCGTCATTGACGCCGAATCCGTTTCAGAACTACGACGGCGCGCCCCAGCTCGCGGGATCGGGCCAGATCCACATACCCCTCGGCGACCCACTCGTTGTGTCCCTGCGGGTCGCAGATCGTCTGCGTCACCGTGAAGGTGTCGCTATCGGCGGGCTGGAGTATGAACTGCTCCGGGCCCCGTGCATCCGCGTCGATGACGACATGATCGTGGTCGTCCCAGTACGGCTCCGCCTGCGCCGCGATGTCGTCGATCTGGAGCGTCGGGGATGGTGGTCGTTCGGTGTCATCGGCGTGGTCAGGAGCCGTTGCCACCGAGAGCGCCGCATGGTCACGTCGGGCGAACAACATGACCCAACGGAACGCTTCGTTGCGGACCATGACGCGAAACGCCCGCTCGTTCGTTGTGACGTCGGGGGGAGTTGGCGGTGCGGAGACAGCTGATGGTTCGGTCTCCTCTGGAGGATTGGTGAGGCGCTCCCACTCATCGATCAGGCTCGAGTCGACCTGACGAACCATCTCACCCAACCACTCGATGAGATCGAGCACGGGTTCGGTCTTCTCGGAGTCAGGCACCGTCTGATTCATCGCCCGATAGGTATCGGTCAGGTACCGCAGGAGCAGACCCTCCGACCGTTTGAGGCCGTACTCCGCCACGTATTCGTTGAAGGTCATCACCCGCTCGAACAACTCGCGGGCTACCGACTTCGGCTTAACGTTGTCCGATCCCACCCACGGATGTTTGGCGCGAAACCGTTCGAACGAGCCATATAGCTCTTCTCGTAGGGGCTTGGGGTGTTCCACCTCGTCGAGTCGTTCGATCCGCTCGTCATACTCGACCCCGTCGCGTTTCATCTCGGCCATCAGGTCGTCCCGAGCCTTGTTGACCTGGGCGGCGAGTATGGGTCCGGGATTCTCGAGCACACTCTCGATGACCGACAGCACATCGAGGGCGTGGGTCGGTTCATCGACGTCGAGCGCTTCGATGATCTCCAGCGCGAACAAGCTGAGGGGCTGGTTGAGTGCAAACTCATCCTGCAGATCCAACGTGACGCGCACGAGGCGACCGTCCTCGTCCGGTTCCGTGAGCTCTTCGACGACCTGGGCGTCGAGCAGCGACCGGTACATCGAAATGGCGCGGCGGATGTGTGTGCGTTGCAGCTTGCGGGTTTCGTGGTTGTCCACCAGAAGATGGCGCACCGCCTGGCAGCCACCGGGAATCGATCGGTCGTCATGGTGGTGCGGGGGACGGTCGAGCAGATTCAAGAGCATCTGGTGCGACACGCCGAAGCTCGAGGTCATCGCCTCCGGGCTGCCTCCCACCAGTTTCGTGAACGTGTCTTCGGTCCAGTGGGCGTAACCCTTCTCAGGTGGCTTCTTCTTCTGGGCCTTCTTCTTTCGCTTCGGGTCAGCGGCGGCCTTGCGGTCGGCTTGCAGGTTGTCGATCACATGTGGTGGCGCCTGCACCCAGACGGTGCCCTGATCGTCGAATCCCTTTCGGCCGGCTCGCCCGGAGATCTGTTGGAACTCGCGAACGGAGAGCAGCCGTACTCGAGTGCCGTCGTACTTGAACAGCTGGGTCATGAGCACCGAACGAATCGGGATGTTGACCCCGACGCCGAGTGTGTCGGTGCCCACGATCACCTTGAGCAGACCGGCCTGGGCCAGCTTCTCCATCAACAGCCGGTATTTGGGCAGCAACCCGGCGTGATGTACACCGACGCCATGAGACAGGAAACGTTTGAGGTCCTTGCCGATCACCGTGTCGAATCGAAAGTCTCCGACCATTTCACGAATGGCCTGTTTCTCCTCCTTGGTGCAGATCGACAGGCTCGTGAACGACTGTGCGGCCTCGATGACCGACCGTTGGGTGAAGTACACGATGTACGCCGGTGACCGGTCCGTTGCAACGAGGTCTTCGACCGATTCGTGAATCGGTGTGTTCCTCCACTCGAATTCGAGTGGGACCGGCCGTTCAGCGTCGGCGACGGTGACCGTCGGTCGGCCCGTTCGGCGCGTCAGTTCCTCTTCGAATCGGTCGGTGGGGCCAAGGGTCGCCGACATGAGCAGGAACTGCACCTGCGGCATCTCGAGAATCGGGACCTGCCAGGCCCAGCCGCGTTGGGGATCGGCGTAGTAGTGGAATTCGTCGACGACCGCCACCGCCACATCCGCCCCGGCCCCCTCGCGCAACGCTCGGTTCGCCAGGATCTCCTGCGTGCAGCAGATGATCGGTGCGCCGGGGTTGACCGAGGCGTCTCCGGTGATCATGCCGACATTGTCGGAACCGAACGTGGCGCTGAGCGCGAAAAACTTCTCCGAGACGAGCGCTTTGATTGGGGCCGTGTAGAAGCTGCGCACACCACGAGCCATGGCGTCGAAGTGGGCAGCTACGCCGACGAGTGACTTCCCCGAGCCGGTTGGGGTGGCCAGGATGACGTGGTTGCCACCGAAGAGCTCGAGGATTGCTTCTTCCTGTGCCGGATAGAGCGACAGCCCGATGTCGGCGGCGTACTCGAGGAAGACGTCAAGCAGATCAACGTCTTCGCCGCGAGTGGCGTGCAGGCGATCGACGAGGGTGATGGGGCGCCCGCTATCGAGTGACGCCGGCGCGCTCGAGCGCAGCCTTGGTCCGGTCGAGCAGGTATTGGGGGACACCGTAGGCGTTCTCCGCGCCACCGCCTCCAGCGTCGCCGGCATCGGCTCCGTCGGCGGACCCTCCCGCTGCTGCGGCCAACGCCGCAACCTCCTTGGCGACGAAATAGTCGTCCCATGCGCGAGAAATCACGATGTTGTCATGGTCGACGTGACCGAGCAGTTCGCCGTTCTCGAACCGAACCCAGTAGCGCTTCCACGTGATGCCGTTCGCCATCGCCACTTTGCCATTGGTGCCCGCGGGAACCCCCGGAAGGTCGGTGGTCGCGCGAACCTTGGCGCCAGATCGGATCGGTGCGGTGAGGTCGACTGCCTTGGCCATGGCGACAGGTTAGCGAGGACTTCGGGCTAACGTCGCAACGATGCATTTCCCGGAGCCAGATGGAGGACCACCCGCCATTCTGGGGCTGTTCGCCCACCCGGACGACGAGGTGTTCTGCCTCGGCGGAACCATGGCGACGTACATGGCTCGTGGTGGCCGTGGCCGCATCGTTTCGTTGACCAAGGGTGAGGCGGGCCAGATCCGCGACGCCGCCTCCGGTTCACGTTCCACACTGGGCGCCGTTCGGACCGAGGAGTTGCGTGCCGCTGGTGCCGCGCTCGGCGTGGAGGACACGTGGTGCGGCGATGTTCCGGACGGTTCGCTGGCAACCGCCGATCGAGAACAGCTCGTCGCGTACGCGGCCGGTGTCATCGACGACTTCGAGCCGGACGTAGTCATCTCGTTCGGCCCGGAGGGGGCCTACGGCCACCCGGACCACATAGCCGCCGGTGAGATCGCCGTGGAAGCGGTGAGACGGAGTGTGCACAAGCCGACGATGCTGCAGGCTGTCTTCCCGCGGCAGTCGAAGTTGCTCGTCTCGCTCATCGTCGAATGGTTGACCTCCTTGGACGAGCGGTTCCTGGGAAACGAGTCGTTCGCCCACGGATTGATGTTGTTCGCCGATGGGTCATCGATGCTCGGGTATGCGGCCGATCACCTGGCGGTGCGCTTCTTTCCAGCCGGCAGCTTCATCATCGAACAAGGTGAACCTCCGGGTGAGTTGTTCCTCGTGCTCTCGGGGTCGGTGGACATCGTGCACGAGGCAGAGGACGGTGCCCGAAGCTTGCTGGCGACGTCCGGACCGGGCAGCTTCTTCGGCGAGGACGGGATCGCCAAGGGGCAGCCCCGAAGCGCCCATGTCGTTGCTCGAGACAGCGTGACCTGTTTCGTGCTTTCGCCAGGTGAAGCGAGTCCGTCCGCCGGGCGTGGTGGAAGCTCGCCCCTCGACCAGTTTGTTGGTTACGACGCGAACGAACCATCGGCGGAGCTCGACGGTTGCGTGGTCGTTGACGTGCGTGCGGCCGCCCGACAGAAGCTGGAGGCGCTGGCGTGCCACCAGTCGCAATACGCGATCGAGTCGGACTTTTTCCCGGACTCCCTGCTCGAAGGCCTGTTCGGCGTCGAGTACTTCCGTCCCGTCGACTAGGCGGAGGGGGAGGACCCCACCTCGGCCGGGTAGGGGAACCAGCGCAGGTGTTCGAAGTCGTCGGTTGTGTCGGGCGCGGCGAGCGGTGTGTCATCGGCCGACTCGGCGGCCGCGACGATGGCTGCCGCCTCGTCGAGGAAGGATCGCAGCGGCACGTCACCAAGGCGGCGGGAGTGGTCCTCGTAGTGCACACCCTCGGCGTCGTAGGTGATGTGGTCGAGGCTCATCGGCGCCTCCCGCGGCTTGCGGTGCACCCAGAGTCCGTTCCCGACCTCGAACCGATAGTGCGACAGAAGTGCTGCGCCGTGGTTGGCGACGAAGTGCACCGCGTCGATCAAATACTGGACGGTCTCGTCTTTGATGAAGTAGTTGAAGTTGACCCGAACCCAGCCGGGTTTGATTCCTTCGCAGCCTCGGTTGATCTCGCGTTCGAACTCGTGGGATTGCTCGAGGTCGATGCCGAGCAGACGATGTCCGTAGGGGCCGGCACACGAGCAGCCACCCCGGGATTGGATTCCGAAGAGGTCGTTGAGCAACGCAACGACGTAGTTGTGATGAAGGAAACCTCGTTCGCCGTGGCGAACCACAAGCGAAATGATCGACAGTCGTTCGGCGTCGTGATTGCCGAGGATGTGAATATTCGGATTCGCTTCCCATGACGTGATGGCCCGATGGACGAAGACTTCTTCCCGTTCGCGGATGAGGTCCACGCCGACCGTCTCCTTGAGCTGGAAGACCAGGCCCGCCCGGATCGACTCGATGATCGCGGGGGTGCCACCTTCCTCGCGGTGTTCGACGTCGGCCAGGTACCCGTGGCTTTCGGGGTTCACGAAGGCGACCGTGCCGCCACCAGGCACGTCCGGTACCCGGTTGACGAACAGCTCCTTGCGGGCGACGAGAAGCCCGGGTGTTCCCGGGCCGCCGATCAGTTTGTGCGGCGAGATGAAGATGGCGTCGTAGTAGCTGTCCCCAGCGTCCTTGCTTGCCATGTCGATCTCCACGTAGGGCGCCGCGGCGGCGAAGTCCCAGAACGCGAGAGCCCCGTGTTGGTGAAGCAGCGAGGAGACGGCCCGAGTGTCCGTGATGATCCCCGTGACATTCGATGCGGCGGAGAACGACCCGATCTTCAGCGGCCGATCCTCGAACTCGACCAGTTTCTCCCGCAGTTGTTCGATGTCGAGGTGGCCGTCCGCATCCTCATCGATGGTGACAACGGTGCCCAGCGATTCCCTCCACGGCAGCTCATTGGAGTGGTGCTCGTATGGACCGATGAAGATGACCGGGCGCTGATCCTCGGCGATCGAGTCGGCAAGGTGATGGGTGTCCTCGAGCACCGATGGAATCCGAAGGCCGAGGACCCCGACCATGCGGTCGATGGCAGCGGTCGACCCACTCCCGCAGAAGAGCACTGCGTGCTCATCGGTCGCGCCGAGACAACGGCGGACGATCTGGCGGGCCTCCTCGCGGAATCGAGACGTTTGCAGTCCGGTTCCCGACGACTCCGTGTGGGTGTTCGCGTACAACGGAAGCACCGCGTCACGGATGTAGTCCTCGATGAACGTGAGCGCTCGACCCGACGCCGTGTAGTCGGCGTAGACCACCGGCCGGGGACCATACGGGCCGTCAACGACTTCGTCGTTGCCGATGACTGAGTCACGAACGAGAGGAATCAGTTCTGGTCTGCCCATGGTTCAACTATGACAGCAGGGGCCGCGTCATCGCGTATTCGCCACGTACACACTGCACGGAGCATGGCGCAGGACGTCCACTGCGACGCTGCCGAGCACCCGCGAGAGGCCCTGCACATGTTTGTTTCCGAGCACGATGACGTCGGCGTTCACCTCGGTGGCGTAGTCGACGATGGCCCATGCCGGAGACCCTGGGAGGGACTTGTTCACGGTGGTGACGGTGTCCAACTCACCCGCCATCTCGTCCAGGAGGGCCTGGTTTCGTGCAACCGCCTGGGCGTGAAGCGCCTCTTGGGCCTCGGCGGTTGTCATACCCTGCCGAACCCGTTCGTCGTCGACAACACCAATGATGTGCAGCTCTGCAGAAAGTGCACGGGCCAGCGTGGCGCCTTCCCCTGCAGCTCTCGCGGCGGTGTCTGTTCCGTCGTACCCAACGACAATCGTCTTCATGGTGTTCCTTTCGGCCGTTCCGGCCATTCGATCACACGGAACGGCCCCGCGATAGGGCGAAACGTCCCGGCTATGGAATAGCACGTCTGGTGCCTGGGGTTTGGATGCCGTGAGCATTCGCCTGTTGTCCGTTGTGTTGGCCATGACGGTGTTGGCGACTGCCTGCGCCTCGACTTCGGGCAAGGTGTTGTCGGATGGACCTGAGGAGTCGAACAGCACCGCCACGACGTTCGTGCCGCCCCTGACCGGACCCTTCGACCCAACCGGCGGCGCAGCCCGTGACACCACAGGCGCCGAGCTCATCGTGGACGCTGACTACGCAACCACCTTGCCGAGACTCCTTTCGAGTTTGCCGTGGGACACCGACTGGAGTCGGCGGTCGTTTGCTGACTGGTCGGAGCTCATTCGTGGTCTCCAACAGAACGATCCCCGGGACGTCATCCCGCCGATCGACTCACCGGTGTTTGAAACCGTGGACGCGGCATCCCAGTGGCTTGGCCCGCGAGAACCCGGCGCGCTGGTTCGTCACGGTGACGAGGTGCGGTTCTACCCATTGGGGATCTTGACTCGGCATGAGATCGTGAACGACGTGATTGGTGACGTTCCGATCGCGGTCACGTTCTGTCCGTTGTGCAACACGGCGATCACCTTCGACCGCCGGGTGGACGGTGAGGTGCTTCGTCTTGGGGTATCCGGATTGCTTCGCAACAGCGATCTCGTCATGTGGGATGCAACAACGCTGTCGTTGTGGCAGCAGCTCACGGGTGTTGGCCTGGTCGGGGAGTACGCCGGAACCCAGCTCGACATCATCCCGAGCGCCATCGTGTCGTTCGAACAGTTCGCGACCGACTTCCCCGACGGCCGATCATTGGCGGCGGAGAGCGGCGGCGGGCGGCGCGCCTACGGCATAAATCCGTACCGCGGGTATTCGACGTCGGAATCACCGTTCCTTTTCGCCGGCGAGCTCGACGATCGGTACCCGGCGCTGTCGCGTGTCGTCGGCGTCGACATTGGGGCGGGCAAGGCGTACCCGTTCTCTGAACTCAAACAGGTGGGGGCGATCAATGACACCGTCGACGGGCAGGCGATCGTCGTGTGGCTGGCCGGCGACACCGCCGATGCACTCGACGATCAGGCCATCGCCATCTCCCAGGAAATCGGAACCGCCGTTGCTTTCGACCGAGTTGTGGACGGCCAGGAACTGTCCTTCACGGCGACGGACAGCGATCGGTTCGTCGACGATCAAACCGGGTCGATCTGGTCGGTGTTGGGCTTGGCGGTTGACGGTGAGCTGGAGGGCACGCAGCTGCGCCTTGCGCCACATCGCAACGAGTTCTGGTTTGCGTGGGCCGCGTTCTTTGCCGACGCCACCGTCTACGGCGGCTGACCGGCGGCTCCTACAGGTAGGTTCCCGGCCGCGACGCCGCGTCGATTGCCTCGCCCGGTGCCGGTGGGGCATGTGGCGGCGGGCCTCCGGACTGCAGCTGCTGCAGCTGTTGCATGGCCGCAGCCTGTTGGGCCATGGCCATGGCCTGAAAGCCCTGATGTAACCCTTGTAGCCAGCCGACGAGCTGAGCCTGCGCGATCCGAAGTTCACTCTCGGTCGGTGGAGTATCGCCACAGTCGATGCAGAGCTGGAATTCCGCCAACTCGTCGAGCAGGTCCTTGCTCATCGTCTCCTTGAGCGCTTCCATGGTCTCGCCATGGATACGAGCAAGCAACACCCGACCGGCCTCGTCGAGCGGAGCACCCCTGGCCTCGGTCATGAGCGACTGGGTCATCGTTCCGAGCCGGATCAGCTTGGCGGCATCGGTGATCATCGAGCCGCCCTGCTCTCCGATGGGCATCGATGCGTCCGCGTCGGTGGGAATGGACGCGCTGTCGATCAGCTCGGTCTCTTCGGTGTTTTCGGCGGTGGCGTTGTTCTCACTCATGTCGACCTCAGTCCCCGGTGTTGGCTCAGTGTAGGGCGTGACAAGAACCCATCGGCTTCCCCGGACCACGCCGGAGCGAAGGTTTTTGCCACCAACGCCGATACTAGGAAGATGCGACTGCAGTCGGTGTTTCGAGCGGCACTTTTTGCCGGGGTTCTCCTGACGTCGTGCGCCTCGAATGATGCACAGCCAGCCGGTCCGATCGCACGCGTGGCGGAGTCGACGACCACGACCGAGGCCACGGACGTCGGTGTTGTGACGACCGTGGTCGCATCGACGGCACTCACCTCGACCTCGACCACCATCTCTGCGCCCGATACCTCGGCCCCTGACACCACGATCGCGACGTCGACCACAACCGAGGCCGCACCGTCGACCACCGCGGCGCCGACCGCGCTGGAGGTGGCCCTGCGCGAACTCATTCCATTCGTCGAGCAGGAACGAGGGCACCGCTTCGTGACCACACCCTCGGTCGTGCAACTCGAAGGCGACGAGTTCGTCGACGCGTTCGGCGCCGTCGTGGAGCGAAACGCGGAGCGATACGCCGCGGACTATGCGAACTTCACCGGTATCTATCACGCGATGGGGATCATCTCGCCGGACGAGAATTTGGAGCAGATCTGGGCATCGTTTGGCGATGCCGGCGTCCTCGGGTTCTACGACCGCGAGGAAAAGCAGGTGTTCCTTCGCGGTCGCGAAATCGATGAGTTCACGAAGATCGTTCTCGTCCACGAGCTGGTTCACGCGCTCGATGACCAGGTGTTCGGCATCGAGCGGCCCGAATACGACGATCGGGACGACGAGATCAGCTGGGCGTTTTCCTCGGTGCTCGAAGGCAACGCCCGCTACATCGAGTACCGCTATCGAGACACACTCAGCTCGGCTGAACGGGCGGCGGCGGCAGAACAACAGCGGAATCTGCCGCGGGGTGCATCACTGCGATCCTTCACGGAATCGTTCCTGGAACTGCAGTCGGCAAAGTACGTTCATGGCGCGCGGCTGATGGACGAACTGTGGGATGAGGGAATCGAGGCGGTGGATGCCGTGATCGTTTCCCCGCCGTCGGCCAGTGAGCAGGTGTTACATCCGGAGCTCGTGCTTGAAGACGAGCCTGCCGACTCCCCACTGTCGCCACCTCCCGCCGACGGGCCCGTTTTCGAACAGGGAGTCTGGGGTCAGATCGGACTCGAGTCGATTCTGCGCGACGAGTTGGACCCGAACACCGCGCAGGCTGCCGCAGAGGGTTGGGGTGGCGACTGGTATGTCGCCTGGACCGCAGGGTCGAGGACGTGTGTACGTCTCGATGTTGCAATGGACACGCCGGCGGACCTGGACGAGTTGGCACAAGCGCTCGAGGCGTGGTCGGTTCGAGGCGATCGCGAAATCTATTACCCGACGGCAGATCTTGTTCGGTTGACCACCTGCGGGTGATTGTCAGCCGGCGACGGCGGTGCCCTGATAGGCAGCCGGGTCATCCGGGCCCGGAATGGCGATGGGGGTCCAATCGGTGATGGTCTCGATGGCCTCGGCCACGATGCGCCACTCGCTCGGTACCCAACCCTCGGCCGAAGCGACAACTTCACTGTCCTGACGCACGAGTGCAAGTGCGGGGAGCGACGACAGACCGAGTGCCTTGACGGCGACGTAGTCCGGGTCGGCAAAGGTGAGGAACTCTTCGGCGTAGGGGCCGAGGAACGACTTAGTTCCGGCTTCGTCGGCCGTACAGAGCCAAGCCACGCGTACACCCGCGTCGCGGTAGTGATGGAAGACACGCTTCATCGTGTCCAGGAGCCAGGAGCTCTCATGGGTGTACGGGTCGATCGCGCCCACGACCATGGGGAACGTGGTCAGCCAGTCGCTGAACGGTCGAGCGTCCCCAGTGAGGGGGTTGAGGTCCGGGTCTCCATCGAGTGTTGCCACGGCCGAAACGGTAGCGGAATCCGACTGGCGGCGCACCGCTCTGTGCAACGGATTTGTCGCCGCTGGGCCGGTACGCTGCTGCGTATGCACCCAATCGAGCGCCTCCGGTACGTTGCGCGGGCGGGAAGTGTCCCTGATCGCATACTTGTGGCCGAGACCGTTCCGGGACTCGTCGGGTTCGCTCGCCAACCAGGGCCATTGCTCGTCGCGCTGCGGCAGCTGATCGGTCGTCAGCCGGAGTCACCCGGACTTCTGTGTCTGGGAGCGCGTATGTTGGCGGCGCTCGACCCCATCGAGGCCGCCTGGGAGTTCGTCGATGCGCTGGAGGATGATCCTTCGACGGCAACGGCCGATCAACTCGCGATCGATGAGGCTGGGGGACTGGAGCTGATCGAATCGATAGCGTCCGCCCCAGGCACGCTGCTGTGTCCGTCCGGTTCGACCGCATGGATCGAAAGCGCCCGAGCCCGCGGCCGCAACGTCAGTGTTCTAACCCCGCTCGGGTCGCGTCTGCCTCGGCTGCTGTTCCAAGGGTTTGTCGAACGTCTCGGTGTCGATGATGGTCCCGGTTCGCTGGAACGGGTGCCGATCGGGTCGATTGATGAACTCGTCGGCCCGGAAGGCGTCGTGGAGATATCGAAGTGGACCGTTGATGCGCCGGATGTGGCGGAACTCGGGTCGTTCTCTCTACGCCGGTGACGGGTCGGAGATCTTGCTGGCGGCGTATTCGTTCAGGTCGACGGGTGCGGGCATGTCGTCGGCCAGCAGTGCGGTTCGAAGCGCCCTGATGACCCGATGCTGGTCGTCCTCGGTCATCGAACTTCCGCTCGGCAGACAGAGTCCATTGCGATAGAGCTGTTCGGCGACCGCGCCTCCGGCCATTTCGCTGTCTCGGTACAAGGGTTGCAGGTGCATCGGCTTCCATGCGGGCCGGGCCTCGATATTCTCCTCGAGCAGGCGTCGACACAACTCGTGGGGTCCGGGGTGGATCTCCGGATCGAGCTGCACGACGGTGAGCCAGCCATTCCCGCGGCCGTATCCCGACTGCGACAGGACGTGTAGTCCGTCGATGTCGGCCAGGGCTTCGACGTAGTTTCCGTGAATCTCGCGGCAGCGGGAGGTCAGGTCATTGAGACGGCTGAGCTGGGCGTTTCCGATCGCCGCCAAGATGTTCGACATGCGATAGGCGTATCCGAGTTCGGAGTGTTCGAAGTGCAACGCGTCGTTGCGAGCCTGCATCGCCAGGTGGCGGGCTCGGTCGATGAATGGCTTTGGCCCGACGAGCGCACCGCCGCCGCCCGTGGTGATGATCTTGTTGCCGTTGAAGCTGAAGACGGCCAGGTCGCCGAGGCTGCCGGCGGGGCGTCCGCGATAGTTGGCGCCGATTGCTTCGGCCGCATCCTCAAGAATTGGGATGTCGTATTCGCTGCAGACCTCGTGGATCGGGTCGTAGTCCGCACACGTGCCGAACAGATCGACGGTCATGACTGCAGCTGGCCTTCGACCTGCCGCCGTGAGAGTTTCGATCGTGTTGGCGAGGAGTTCGGGGTCGACGTTTCCGGTGAGCGGCTCGGAATCGACGAAGTAGGGGACGGCACCGAGGTACCGCACCACGTTTGCGGTGGCTACAAAGGTCAGACTCGGCACAATCACCGTGTCGCCTCGGACAACACCGAGGACTCGAAGGCCGAGGTGCAAGCCGGCGGTTCCGCTGGTGAGTGCCAGCGCCGCTTCCGTCTCGGCGAGATCCGCGAGCCTGGCCTCGAAGGCATCGAGTGCCGGACCGATCGGTGCGATCCAGTTCGAGTCGAACGCTTCGAGAAGCGCGTCCCTTTCCACCTCGGTCATGTCTGGAGGGGAAAGGTGAATCCGTTGCTGTTTGTCGTCGGACGAGGACATGCCCGGCAACTCCGTTTCATGGGCCAATGGCCCGGGTGGCTGTGTGGTACGGACCTCCATCGGCAGGCGGGCTGGAAAGTGAACGTTTTCCGGGTTGGGGGTGGGACCGGATTTCGTTTTGACTGGTTTCGTGAGCAACCTCGACACCAACCGCGACGATTGGCTCGTCCGGACCGTGCTCGAGGACTGGAACGAGGCCGATCGCCCACTGCCGTGGCGCTCCATTCGCGACCCGTGGCTCATCCTGGTTAGCGAACTGATGTCACAACAGACGCAGATGGCGCGGGTCGTGCCCTCGTGGGAGCGGTTCGTCGCCGAATTCCCCGACCCCGCTTCCGTCGCCCGCTCCACGCCGGCTCGGGTTGTCGAACTCTGGGCTGGTCTCGGGTACAACCGTCGCGCCATCCACCTCCATCAATGCGCAACCATGATCGTCGAGGTTCATCGTGGCGCTGTTCCCGACACCCTTGACGACCTGATGGCGTTACCGGGTGTCGGTCCGTACACCGCCCGGGCGGTGATGGCATTCGCGTTCGAATCCGACGTCGGTGTGCTGGACACCAACGTCGGACGGATACTCGCTCGTTTCGATGGCACGACCTACGCTCCGGTCGACGCACAACGTCGGGCCGACGCTCTTGTGCCCGCCGGGGACGCGTGGCGCTGGAACCAGGCGCTCCTGGATCTGGGCGCTGGAACCTGCGTGAAGCGAGCTCCGAAATGTGAGGCGTGTGCAGTGCGCGCCCGGTGCGCGTGGGCCGGTGAGGGTGCCGATCCGGCGATCCGCTCGGCCGGGGTCAGCGCCTCGCAGTCACGGTTCGTTGGCTCCGACCGTCAAGGCCGGGGACGCCTGATCAGTGCTCTACGCGAGCACCCGATCCACCGCAATGACCTCGCCAAAACCATGGGCTGGCCCGATGATGTCGACCGCGCGGAGGCGGTTGCTGCCGGAATTGTGCGCGACGGTTTGGCCAACATCATCGATGACCGATATGTGTTGCCAGGCTCGGCCGTGACCGGTGAAACTGGTCACATCGTTAGATCCGTCCAGAATGTCTGTCCTAGCGTCGATGGAAACAAAGCGATCAGTTGCTGAAGGGGGATGTGTGACCGTTGGACTGAATGTCAGTTTCTTCGGTGTGCGCGGCTCCACCCCCTGCTCGTCTCCGGATCTGCATCGCATCGGCGGCAACACCAGTTGTGTCGTGCTGCAACGAGACGGTGAAGACCCCATCGTGTGTGATCTGGGGACCGGCCTTCGGTTCTACGGCGTCGGTATCAACGCCTTCTCCGGCACACTCCTCGTCTCTCATCTCCATTGGGACCACATTCAGGGCCTGCCGTTCTTCCCGCCGCTTCTCAACCCGGATTCCAAAATCGACATCCTCGGTCCTCCCCAAGGTGATGTGTCGTTTGGCGAAGCCTTCAACGAGTGCATCAGGCCGCCGTACTTTCCGATCGAACTGGCGGAGTTGGCCCATCACGCGAACTTCATCGACTTCGACAATGCCATCAGAACCGTCGGCTCCGCGACGATCACGGCTCGGCCCGTGCCCCACAACGGCTTGACCAACGGCTACCGGATTTCGTGGGACGACTTCACGGTTGCCTATGTGCCCGATCATCAACAGCCAATTCACGATCACGACCATGTCGCAGACTCTGTGCTCGAGCTCGCCCGCGACGCCGACCTATTGATTCATGACGCGCAGTTCACTCCCGAGCTCCTGACGGTGCGGCCGAATTGGGGCCATTGCACGCCGGGTTATGCCAGCACCGTTGCCCGACAAGCGGGGGCGAAGAGGCTCGCCCTCTTCCATCACGACCCGCTGCACGGCGATGACACGGTGGAGAGCCTGGCCCGGGAGGCAGATGCCGCTGCAGAAGACGTCGAGGTCTTTGCCGCCAGCGAGAACCAGCCGCTGCGGTACTAGAGCGTCAGAGTCCGCGGGTCGCGTAGTACGCCGCCTCATGTACCTCGGCGGTACGCGGCGGTGCGTAGCGGGCGTCGAGCTCAACCGCCATGAGTTTTGCGCCGTGACGTTCTTCTTCGAGGTTGTCGCCAACGAGTGTCATCATCTCCCCGAGGTCGTCGATCGAACCGACCGGATAGACACGTTGGCCCAACGCGCCGGCCTTGGTCGCGAGGATTTCCTGGTGTGACGGCAGATCGCTGGCGATGATGGGCAATGCCGCTCGGCCTGCCTCGATCAGCGCTGTGGGTAGTCCTTCGAGATGTGAGCTGGTGACGAAGACACCGGCGTTCGTGAGCATTTCCGCCAGATCATCGCCGTACAGCGGACCGGTGAAGATGACCCGCTCATCACCTTCGGCGAGCTCGCGGAGATGCGACTCATAGTCTTCGGTTCCGGCGGCGCCACCCACGATCACGAGGGGCAGGTCGGTGTGCGCCCGCCGATAGCCGGCGATGAGTTCATGGGGGGCCTTCTCCGGCACGAGGCGGCCAACCGACACGAAGTAGTGGCCCTCGGCGAGATTGAAGCGTTCGAGTGTTTTTCCCGCTACCACCTCGGGGATGGCGTGGGTGGAGTTGGGGACGACGGTGGTCGCGCGTCCGAACTCCCGTGCGTATTCTTCGGCCAGGGCTTCCGACACGACGAGGGTGGCGTGGGGGACGCGGGCGCTGGATGTTGCGGCGACGCGAAGGATGAGACGCGCCATGCGGCCCCACTTGTCCCGCTTGTCGTCCCGGCCATGGACGGTCACCACGGTCTTGGCCCTGGTGAACAGTCGAGTGAGGATCGCCATGAGGCCCGGCCCGAGCGCATGGAAATGGATGATGTCGAAGCCGCGGCCGATCGTGTACACGGCGCCGCGCATCGCATGGACCATTGCCCCAACCCCGGGCGAGGACGACGAGGGCAGGTACACGAGGTGAACACCACCGATCATCGGTGGGTGAGAGTTATAGTCCTCCGAGCGGCAGAACACGGTGACGTCGTGGCCTCGGCGGACGAGCTCGCGGGCCAGAACGTCGACCACGGTCTCGACGCCGCCGTAGTGCGCTGGCATACCGCGCGTGCCGATCATCGCGATGCGCAAAGGCTTGTTGTTCGTACGCGTCATGGAGTCCTCACTGGCCACTGCTGACAACGGTAGGAGAACCCGTCGTCTGCCCCCAGAGCCATCGGACCCATCACGGTGGGTACATCAGTCGATGCGACGGAGGTTGTCGCGGTAGCGCCGCGCCCGGCGAACGTAGTTTTCGGCGTTCATGATGTTGTCCTCGCGCGAGTTGGCGTCTTCCTTGAATCGAGCGGGGATGCCGAGTGCCATGGCGTTGGGCGGCACCGTCTTGCCCCCCGAAACGACTGCGTTGGCGCCCACCAGCGCGCCGGTCGAAATGACTGCGCCGTGCAGCACTACCGAACCCGAACCGGCCAGAGACGCGTCCTCGAGTGTGCATCCTTCGAGATGGGCGTTGTGGCCGACTGTGCAGTCGTCGCCGATGATCGTCTGGTGCTCATGGGTGCAATGCAGCACCGCGCCGTCCTGAATGCTGCTGCGGGCACCGATGGTGATCGTGTTGTCATCCGCCCGCAGCACCGCACCCGGCCAGACGGACGAGTCCGGTCCGATGACCACTCGGCCGATCAGAACCGCCAGCGGGTGGATGTAGGCGTCGGGGTGAATATCAGGCGTCCACTCATCGCCGAGTGTGTAGATGGGCATGGAGCGACGTTAGATGAGCGGCGGCAGCGCCCGCATATCGACCGCTACCACCCACGAAGCAGCCGAGTCGGCTGTTTTGCCTTCTTGGCGACCATACCCAGACAACGAAGTTCGTCGGCCTGGCTCAGCTCGCCCCCACGAATCGCCTGGACATATCCCTTCAGGACCTGGCCGGCGTAGCGGAGGTCTTCGGCGCCGTGTTGTTTGAGTTCCTCGAAATTCAGACTGTTTCTGCCAGAGTTCTTGGCGTGGCTGCGTGAGGCGAACAGTGGCTCGGGAACCTTGTGGAACCGGCCTCGAATGGCCAGCTCGACCAACAACGTGCGGTCGCCGCCGTAGAAGAGGCCGTGCAGTCTTGTCTGCAGCATGAGCGCTCGGCGCATCACACCGAAGATGTAGAAGTTGCGGTGGTTGTTGTTGATCACCGCGTCGACACGGTGATGCGGCTGGTCGGATTGGAATCGCGTATCCCCGCTGGGCGGATGCAACCGGATTGCCTCGAGATACCCATCACCGCCGAGCCAGCCTTTATCCATCTCGAGCATCGGATCGCTGGCCGGGTCGATCAACACGCTGTCGCAGTGTCCAATTGCGATGCCCGCGTCCGCGTCCATCATGTGGATGACCTTGGACAGATAGCCGGGCTCGATCCGGTCGTCGGCTGCGGCCCAGCGGAAGAGATCGGCCTCGCCCAGCCGGAAGCATCGGTTGAAGTTCGCGGGTCCACCAACGTTCTCGGTGGTGCGGCTGTACCGAACCCGATCGTCGGAACGCACGAACTCCTGCACGATGTCGGGTGTCGCATCGTCGGAGCAGTTGTCGGAGACGATCAGTTCGAAGTCGGTGAAGTCCTGTTCGAGATGGCTGATGAGCGCTTCGGCGATGTAGTCGCCGCCGTTGTACACCGGCATGCCAATGGTGAGTCGAGGTGTGGTCATACGAGCTCCTCGATCGGTTGTCGGACGTCGAGTTGATCCTCAATCGACTCGGGTTCAGCCGGCTCCGATTCCGGTCGCCACACGACGACGGCGATCCAAGCCAGCGCAATGTTGATGTACCACCAGACGACCGTGTTGAGCATCACATTTTCGGTGAGGAGCTGGGCGGAGACGGAGAACACGGCGGTGATCGATGCAACGCTGATCATCTTCGTGCGATGGTCGAGGGAGGTGCCCTTGGTGAGGCGCCACAGCTTCAGGGCGGCGATGGTGGCGATGATCAGGAGGCCGAAGAATCCGATGGCGCCGACAACGCCGCCTTCGATGATCGGCTGCAGGAAACTGTTGTGGGGGTCCTTGCCCTCGACGGTTTGGGTCTTGGTGGCATCGATACCGATGCCGGTTACCGGGTTGTTGTAGAAGAACGGCCAGATGCGACCCCAATAGCCGATCCGCCAGCCGAGCGAATCGTCGGTCTTCACGCCGCCGCCGGCACCGGTTGTGGCGAACAGGTTGTCGATGCGGTCACCGACGCCGGGTACTGCTGCGGCAGCCGCGACTGCGCCGAACCCGATCACGAAGACGAGCTTCTTGTTGACCCGAGAGGCCATGAGCAACGCTCCCAGCAGGAAGCTGGCCCACGCGCCACGAGCGAAGCTGGCGACCATGAGGAACGCAGTGAAGGTGGTGAAGCTCAGGAGGATGAGGCGACGCCGGACGTCGAGGGTTGGTGCGACCCCGATCATCATGAGGATCGCAAAGACCAGAAAGGTGGCGTAGGTGTTCGGATGGGCAAACGAGCCGTCGATGCGAATGAGCCCGGAACCGCCGGGGTCGAGGGTGCCGGTCCAGCCGAACTGCACGAAGCCGGTGATCGTGGGGACAATCAGACCCAGCAGAGATGCGGTGAGCATCCGATACATGAACCGACGGTCGTCCATCAGGTGCTGTTCCATGGCGATGTACAGCAACATCACGGAGGCCACGCCGAACATCGCGGCCTGGGATACTCCTCGGTCGACGGAGGTGATGAAGGATGGCACGAACAACACGAAGAACGCGATGTATCCCAAGGACATGTGGGTGCCGTGTTTCCATCGACCGTGTGCTCGTCGGCTGATGAGGTGCAGGCTGGTGACGAGAATGACCAGAATGCCGAGGATCGCGGAGGGTTGGAAGCTGCCGAACTCGTCGGCGACGAGGTCATCGAGTGCCGGTCGAATAGCGAGCGTGATCAAGAGGAACCACTGGTACCGGTACAAGCCGACAATCGCAAGAATGGCCGCCACGAGAAGGGTGCCGCCGAGAATCACAAACGGCGTGTTCGGCTTCACCGCTTGAAAGCCGAGGGCCACGACGAGGCCCGAGGCAACGGCCGCGAGCACGACGAAGATGGCCATTGGTCCCGGTGAGGGGACGGTGACCTCTTCGACGGTCGAGGTATCTTCGCTGCGAATGGTGAAGTGGTCGGAGGTGTGAGCGGCGGTGTCGGTCATGACGACGTGCCGAACACTCGCGGGTAACCCCACCGGTCAAGGTGCGGGCCGAGCTCGGCTTCCAGCTGCTGTTGCTGCAACGTCGTCAGGTCGCGTTGCCACTTGTCGTTCGTTGTTCGGAAACCGAAGTCGACAACGGCTCGGTCGAACGAGTCGGGGTGATTCATCTCGCAGAACGCGGTCACCATACGAAACGACTCGGTCGGATCGGCGCACAGGTCTTCATAACGAAGTTCGAGGAACTGGTTTGGCGGGACGAGCGGTTCGGCAACCACCATCGCGTCGAGCATGTCGGAGAGCTCCATGGCGGCAAGGGTCACGAACGACTTTCCGCTGGCATCCCAGCGATCCTGCTGCTCGGGGGTCATATCGAGGCCGCGCCAACCCTTCGTACCCCTCCAGCCGTCCCAGAAGTCGACTTGCAGAATCGAGTTCACGACCGCTCGACCGTCCCGAACGATGTGGACGAATCGGGCGTCGGGGAATGCTTCCTGCAGGTAGCCGATACGAGGCCACCCGGTGATCTTGATGAGCGGCACCGGCCGTTCGTCGATCGTGAGCCGTTCCACCGCCTCCTGCATGTTCTGCTTCGTGCGTTCGGTCAGGTCGGTTGCGACCAGATCACGGAACGGTTCGCTGAATCCGGGGGCGATTCGCTCCCAGTAGGCGTAGGCCTCGCTCGGTTTGAGATGTCCGGGTTCGATCAATCCCTTCATGAGCAGCGACCCAACGCCGGGTTGGTCGAGTCCGCGCAACACGGCGGCATTCAACTTCTCGGCGCGGGGGAGAACGTCGAGGATCTTGGAGACCCACGACACGTCGGGGTGTCGAGTGAACGCGTGATGAAACGCCGTTGATCCGCTCCGCCCCGCCCCGACGATGAAGATCGGCGCAATCCGATCCGTCATGATCAGCCGGCTTTGCTCATGCGCTGCGGCCCCATCGGCTGTCCTTGGCCTTCTTCGGCTCGGGATCATCGTCAGGGTCATCGACGATGTCGTCGATCGCTTCGCCGACAGGAATGGCGCCTTCGTCTTCCGCGAGAAGATCGGCTTCGTCGACCACCTGCAGCTTGGTGACGCTGGCCTCGGGCAGTGCCCGTTGTGAGTTGGCGTCGAGAATGCCGTAGGAATCGATCGGCTGCGACGGTACCAGCGGCTCGAGCGACCGACGACGGAAGCCGTCAAAGGCAACAAAACCAAGGATCGTAAGCAACGCCGCGGGGATAGCGAAGAGCATGACACCGGTGAGCAGTTTGGCGATGCGCGACGTTTCCTCGGTGATCACCTCGGAGATGATGAACGGGGCGTCAGGCTCGCGGTCGAGAGCTTCGATGTGACCGCTGGCTTCACTGATCGAGTTGTTCAGATCGCCGAGTCGGACGTTGAGCTGCGCGAGCGATGTCTGGAGTTGGCGGTATTCGGTATCCAGAGGTTCGAGGCGAGCGACGTCGGCTTCGAGTCGAGCGGTGGAGACGTCTGGGTCCGGGTCGCTGCGTTGTTCGAGCAGTCGATTCGCAGCGGCGGTGTAGGCGGTGTCGGGGCTCACGCCACCCGCCTCTCCGATGAGATCGTTGGCGCGAGCCGTGGTGTTCGCGACCTCGCGGTCGAGGCGGTCGCGATTGGCCTCCAAGCCGGTCCGGTTCTTGACCAGCGTGACTCGAAGAGCGGAGATGCTGGTTTGTACGGCAACCGCCTGGCTGTCTTCCGGGCGGTCGGCGACAACGTTGACGTTGGCGAGCGCCACACTGGCCGGTGCCTGCGAGATCGTGATCTCATAGTCCTCTTCGTGCACCAGACCGGTCTCGCGTTCAACCTCGTCGACGACGACCGGAAAGCGACTGGTTTGCACAATTTCCTCGACGAAGATGTCGAGTTGGCCGGGCTGCAGATTGCTTTCGGCGACGCGCTGGCCGTTGATCACATAACGCGAGACCCATTGGCTGGGTTCGCCGAGCGCGAGAAAGAGGCCAACGGCGCCGGCGAGGCCCGCGACGAGGGCGAGAAACAGTGGGCGCCAGCCCGAAAGGTGCAGAAAGGAGCTGAGTTCTCCTGCGCTGCTGTGTTCGCCTTCCGTCATTTCCGAGAGTCTTTCCTCACGCGTCGTGTGATCAGGATAGGTGCTTTCGCACCTTACGCGGCTTCGGGATCGTGTGACGAAACCGTTGTATCCGCGAACTGAAAGTGGTTGGTATGAAATCGAACAGTACGCCAAGTGGGCGAGCTCGTGCGTGGGTCATTGAGCCTTGATTGGGTAGAAAGATGCCCGATGGTATGCACGATGGTGCTCGCGGTATCGCTCGTGGCCACAGCCGTGTTTTTCGTGCTGTTTTGGCTGGTGTTGTTGGTGCCAGCGACGCGCACGGTTTCTCGACCGGCCAGGGCAGGGATTGCGGCGGCGAGTGCGGCCGTTGGTTGGACGACGGTGGTGGTTGTCGCCCGACAGGTTGGCGTGGTCGAGTCCGAGGAGTCGACGTTCCACCACCTCTATGTTCTCGGGGTTGTTGGGCTGCCGACGATCGGGTTGATCCTGGCGTTGCGGACGATCGTTCGTCCTCCGGCTGCAAGCGCGGAACGACTCCGGCTGGCGATGGTGGCGATTGCCTTCATGGCGCCGGCCTTAGTTGGCATTTGGGCGACACACATCGAGCCGAATCGTCTCACCACCGAGGTGGCCTCGCTCGATGTGGCCGCCGCTGACGAACCGGTTGTTGTTGGTGTGATCGCCGACATCCAAACCGATCGATTTGGTGACTTCGAGAGACGGGCCATTGCCGCAGTTGTCGCCGGCAATCCCGACCTCATTATCGTCGCCGGCGACATGACCCAGGTTCCCGATGACGCCTATGCGGACATCGAGGCCGAAGCAGCCGAGGCGCTCTCTCGCCTGCAGGCGCCGTTCGGGGTCTACATGATTCAGGGGAACACCGACCCGAGCCCAGAATCGGTTCGTGAGCTGGCGGAGCTGGCCGGAGTCACTGCCGTGCTCGATGAGATCGTGGAGATCGACGTGCGGGGACAACGCCTCCGGTTGGGTGGCATCGCCTGGCCGAACAACCGTCGAGAAGGCGCCAAGTCGTTGATTGATCGATTCGTTGATGGATCGTCGGATGCAACGATCGACATCCTGTTGTCCCATTCACCCGACGGCATCATCAACCTGCAGCGCAGCTCACCGATCGACCTCATGGTGTCAGGCCATACCCACGGCGGACAGATCTCCATTCCGTTATACGGTCCGATCTGGAACGTTACCGAGTTGCCGAACGAGGTCGCCGCAGGCGGGCTCCACGAGGTGCGCGGGATGTCCGTCTATGTGAGTACCGGCGTCGGGGTCAACCGTGGCGAATCACCGAAGGTCCGATTCGGCGTCACCCCGTCGGTTGACTTCATCACCATCAGGTGACCTCGAGGGCCTGCGCCATCTCCTCAACGCCGACGGCAAATGCGGCGGCTTCGTCGGCGCTCAGCACGGAGTAGATCTGGGTCATCGCGTCGTCGGTCATCTCGTCCGCGCGGGCCCGTCGATCATGGTGCTCATCAACGACGTCGAGTTCCTCTGTCCACCCAAAGAACTCGACCATGTCGGGTCGGCGCATCTGATGCGCCACGCGGGAGTGCAGACCAGCGGCAGCGACGGAGGCAAGGTGCACGCTGCCGCGCAGCTCACGCAGGAGGACGGCGTAGTGATACGCCGCAGCGACGGTGTCATCGGGCACCGGCATTGACGCATAACCGGCGAAGAGAGGCAGACCCGACCGGTCCACGTTCGCGACGACTTTCGCTGCGGCGTCGACGAACGCTTCGAGCGTGGGCGAGGCTGCGACGGTGCTTCTGGCCACCGTGTAGGAGGCCTCCAGATAGGCGGCGGCAGCCTCACGGGCCGGAACCCGCTCGCGAGCCGAATCCCACATCCTCTCGATGAGGGCGGGATCGAAGTAGCCGAACGCGGACTGAACGACCGCGTTGTCGACGTCGCCCATGACACCGCCACGGCCGAGGATGTAGAACCGGAACCCGTCCAGCCCGATCTCCTTTCCTGCAGCCAGGGTCTCGGGCTGGAAATAGAAGTGGGCGCCGATTGTTCCGATTGGGGCGGCGGTGGTGGTGCAGAGCTCTTCAGGCGTCATCACATCACACTACGGGGTCAGGTCAGCCAACTCCGAGCCCGCGATAGATGTCGAGCAGGCCGTCCCGGTACTGTTCTTTCGTGAATGTGGTTTGGGCGAACTCGCGGCCAGCTCGCCCCATCTCCGTGATTTCTGCGGCCGGCATCTCCTGCAGGGCGGTGAGTTGGGCTGCGAACGACACCACGTTGCCGGCTTCGGCCACCAGCCCGGTCTCCCCGTCGAGAATCAGCTCCGGAATGCCGCCGAGGTTGCTTCCGAGCACGGGTCTACCAACGCCATAGGCCTCCAACAACACGACCGGCGCGTTCTCGTAGCACTCCGATGGGAGCACCAATGCCCGCGAATCTGCGATGAGCTGGAACAGCGTGTCCCCGGTCTGATACCCGGCGAACTCGACATCGGCGCCGGTGTCGGCCGCAAGCTGGCGCAGCTCGTCCTCCTGCGGGCCGGTACCAACGATGGTGGCGGCGACACCAGCTGCGGCCACCGCTTCGATGAACGTCCGTAGCCCCTTCTCCTCTGACAGGCGGCCGACGAAGATGAATCCTTCGCCGACGGCGTTGTTCGGCTCGAGCGTCGACAGGTCGACGGCATTTGGCAGATAGCGGGCTTTGTCCGCCGGCAGTCCCCAGTCGATCAGCTTGTTCATGTGGAAGTGGCTGGGGATGATGAATCGGTCGACGTGTTTGCGATAGCTGCCGAGTAGGCGGTGCAGCGATGTCTCGAACGCGGCGACGGCGGACAGGGCGCGGCTGTCCTTCAGACAACGTTGTCCGATCGCGTTCCAGGTCTTGCCGCCCTTGCAGCGTTCACACACGCCGTCCGGTGCGAGCATGAGTTTCGACGGACAGCCGATCTTGAGATCGTGCACCGTCATCACGGTGGGGACACCCTTCTTCTGGGCGGCACCGAAGATCGCCGGCGTGAGGTGGTGGTACACGTTGTGGGCGTGCACGATGTCGGGGTTCGTGTCGTCGATGAGGCGGCCGATCGCCGCTCTGGCTTCGAGGCTGTAGACCGATTTCACGACCTTGCGTACCTTCTCGACCGGGGTGTAGTCGCTGGCGAAATCGATCTCTTCGACGAAGTACTCGTCATAGTCGGTGTCGAGGTTCTGTTCGTAGTTCATCGCGAACGGGACGATCGCCCAGCCGCGTTCGCGGAGCAGGTCGTTCTGATCCAACATGACGGCTTCGGCGCCGCCGCGCCGGTAGTAATAACTCGTCACGGAGATCTGGGTGGCCACGTTGGTCCTATCGGTTCCGGCTCAACACGGGTTTACCCGTCCAAGGCGGCGGAGAAGGAGATCTCATAGAACCCTCTGCCGGTTGTGCCGACGACGACGCGGTCCGGATCGTGCGGGTCGAACTCGGCCGTGCGGAGTCTCGTCATGGGCAAACCGTCGTTGACCACCTTCCATGACGCTCCACCGTCGCCGGAGAAGTACACGCCCGTGGCCGCGCTGATGTCGTGATAGGCGGGTTCGCTTGTTACAACAACCAGGTTCTGCGGGTTGGTCGGATCCACGGCGAGTCCGTGCGCGAACCAATCGGTGAAGATCGGTGACCACGTGGTTCCGTCGAATCGAAAGGCGCCGCCCAGCCCGTTCCGGAACGCGACTCCGTACATGGCGTCTGGTTCGCTGGAAGATGCGAAGAGTTGGGTTAGCCCGATTCCCGATGCGTCGGTGAGCTCGAAGGTTCGGCCTGCATCCGTGGATCGAAGGAGCTTCTCGCCGGCGACAACGAATACGGTGGCACCGTCCCCTGCGACGGCGACATCGCGGACATCGCCAACGTCGAGTTGTTGGGTGAACGAAGCGCCGCTGTCTCGGCTGATGTAGAGCGAGCCGCCAATGGCGGCGAGGATCGTGTCTTCGTCGCCTTCGGCCAGCGCGGCGATGCCGAGAACGCCGCCTGGGACGTTGCCGATGGACGGTAGCCCATTGCCGTCGTCGAGACGGTCGAACGACTCTCCACCGTCAGTGGTCTTGCCGATCCCTCTGAAGTTGGAAAACTGGCCGAGCAGCACATAGAGAGTGTCCGGGTCGACGGGGGAGTACGCGGCTTCGATGGCGCCGCCCCATGCGGAGATGTCCTGAACTGTGCGTCGCCAGGTCTGGCCGCCATCGACCGTTTGGATGAAGTTGCCGCCGTCGAAGCCGAGCAACACGAGCTCGTACGGAAGGCGAGCGTCGAAGACGATGTCGGTGCTCACCAACCCGGAGTACCCGCGACCGACGAACGATCCTGTCGCCACCTCCTGGGTGGTGAGGTCGAACCACGATTCTCCACCGTCGATGCTGATGAGGATCGCGTCGTCGCTGCCGATCGCGACGCGGTCGGCGTCTTCCGGGTGAACGGCAATGTCGAACGCACGCAGCGCACCTTCATAGGGGTTGGGTTGTGGGGTGTCGTTGTCCGCGATCACCCGCCAGCTGACACCACCGTCGTCGCTTCGGTACACGGCCGCCTGACCCGGGGCAATGTTCGATGTGTACACCGTGTCGGGTTGGCTCGGCGCTGTGACGACCTGATGGAACGACGCCGTATTGAAGCGGGTGTCGTTGCCGCGAACGTCGAGTCCATCGGTGCGGGCCTCCCAGGTGTTGCCGCCGTCGACCGTCGCCCAGATCCCACCGGCCAGGAAATCTCCGTCAACCTGAGGGCCGTCGCCCATGGCAACCCATGCGAGGTCGCTGTTCGTCGGATGGGCAGAGATGTCATAGGTGTTCCAGTGAGGAAGTCCAGCGGTGCTCTGGGACCACGTGATGCCGCCATCGGAGGAGAACCACGTCCCCTGGTTCGCGACGGCGGCTGCCAGACGTGACGGGTCTCCACCCAGGAACGTCGCCGCTCGAACGTTGCCGCCGGGGACGACCGTGCCCAGCTGTTGCCACGCCTGCCCGGCGTTCTCGCTGACCCATACGCTGCCATCGCCCTGCCACGCGTCGCCCACGTACGCGCCGGGGGCCTCCCAGTTGCGCTGATTGCCGGAGAACGCGAGAAGGCGCGAGTCGTTGGTCGGGTCGAGCAGGATGGTCTCAATCGGGAGGCTGTAGGCGTTGTCGTTGATGGGTGGCATGCCGTCGCGGGAAAGGCTCCACGTCAGGCCGCCGTCCGCGGAAGCCTGCGGACCGGAAAGGCTGCCCGTCCAGATCCGGCCGTCAGCGTCGGGCTCGGCCATGATGTCGCCGATCTCCCAGGACGCCAGTCCCACCCCGCCACTCCAGCTGTCGCCCAGATCGTCGGTCACCGCGATTCCCAACATGTCGCCACCGACCAAGAGGCGGTCGGGATCGGTTGGGTCGAACGCGAGCGAGGTGATACGCCCGCCCACGCCGGGCTCGGATAGTTTGGTGAACTCCCCGGGTTCGATGACCTCGACCGTGCGGGGTGAGGTCTCGCCGAGTTCGCTCACTTCTACGGTGCTCCGAGTCACGGAGTTCACCGTCTGGTTGACGGGTTCGGTTGTGCTGGAGCAGCCAATTGCGGCAAGGGCCAGGCTGGCGATGATGACGAAAGCGCGCCGTACCGACATGAGTGGCGAGGATACTGCGATCAAACCGCGAGATTGTCTCGGGTGGGCGGCGCGCCGAACAACCGCCCGGTCATTCGTTGATTCAGGCGCATGATGACGAGGACTGAGGCGATGATGGCCGCCGGGACTCCCGCGGCGAACGCCATGGCGATGGCTATCGGTAGATTCGACGTCGCTTCGACCGGAGTGACCGAGCGATACCACTCATCGTTGATCGAATCGAGGCTCGAGACGACATCGAGTCGTTCGTTGTCTGTGACGGCACGCTCGGCTTGAAGATCCCCAAGAGATGAGGCGTTTTGGATGTATTCATCGGCTTGGGGCCGAATGTTGGCCAGGTCGAGTCGCAGGCTGGCTTCACGGGCGGCGGCGTCTGGAGCGGTGCGGTCGAGATTGAGCAGCGCCCGTTCGACGCGATTCTGGGCGACGATCGGGGAGACACCGAGCGATAATGCGCGGAGTCGGCCCTGTTCGGCTTCCAGGTCGGCGATCGAGGCGTCGAGTGAGGCGATCTCTGAAACCAGCGATGCTTCCTGTCCGTCAAGGACAAACCGCACGACCTCCTCGGCCATGATCCGGGCGACTCGTTCGGCATCAGCTGGCTGGTCGGCCACTACCGTGATCTCGATCACGGACTGGATGTCATCGATGCGCTCGATCGTGAAGTCGTATTGTTTCTCCAGCTTCAGGCCGGTCTTGGCTTCAACGGCTTCGAACACTTGGGGAAACTCGACCGCGTTGACGATGTCATCAAGGTGTTCGTCGAGGGTGGCGAGCTGACGGTCGACGTGGCCGACGCGTCGACCGTAGATGAAGGTGGTGGAGGTGTGCTGGGACGGCGCCTGCAGACCCAGTGAAAACGCGGCGAATGCGGCGACCAGCGTGGAGAACACCACCAGGAAGAGCCATCGCGGCGAAAACAGTGCGGAGAGGCCAACGGTCATGCGGGCACCTCTTCGCGTGAGGAAGTGTTACCGGTGGCTTCGCCTCGTAGCACCTGGCCTTTCAGGCGACGCCAATAGAACATGGAGACGAGCAGAGCCACCCAATAGGCGATGGACGTCGTGATTGCAGCGCCGTCGATGCCATAGGGACGGATGAGCACGAGCAGTCCAATGGCGGTGGCGATGGCGGAAGCGATCTGTGCCTTCGAGCCGTCTTCGGGCCGGTTGAACGATGAGAGTGCCGTCGTGTACACCTGCGTCACATCGGTCGCGAACGCACCCGGCAAAAGAAGGAGCAGTGGACGAACCGCACCCTCAAACTTGTCGTTGAAGATGAATGGCAGGAACCACTCTGCGGACGCGGCGATGACCACGAGGGTGACCGCCGACGCGACCGAGACCCAGCGAAGGCTTTGGCGAATGCGAGTCAGGCGCTCGGCATCGCTGGCCGCGTTGCGCACGAACGGCAGGAGGCCCTGCGCGACGCCGCGGGCGATCGGGCCGGAGAGGGTTGAGAACGCCGCGGCCACGGCGTAGACCCCGAGCTGGTCGGTGGCCACGATCCCGACGAGCAACATCTGATCGATACGCAAGCTGACGAAGAACGAGAGATTGCCGACCCAGGATCGAAGTGAGTAGTGGCGGACTTCATTGAACGTGGTTTGGGAGAATCCACGACCGGGCAGCGAACCGGTCGAGACCAGGCCAAATGTCCACCCGACGACAATCATGATGAACGTCGAGGTAAGAGCGCTGAACACGGTGAGTCGATCGAGGACGAACAACACGGAGTACCCGAGGGTGATCAGCACTTGGGGAATCGCGAGCAACACGTTGAACTTGACGAGGTTGCCAACACCTCTCAGCCAGAAGACGGCCGAGAGGAAGGGCCCGTTGAAGAGGTTGACGACAATGAACGCGATGTACCAGAGCTTGAGGTCGGTCCCGAACTCCTGGAACGCGTCACCGTTCATCTGCCAGCGGTAGAAGGGAATGAGTATCGCCGCGATCGGAATGGCGAACATTGCAGTCATTGCCCACGAGGACATCGCGATGCGGCGGTTGCTGACGTCCTTGGCAAAGTATGCGGCCGCGGCGGGCACGCCGATCTGGAACGCCCACCCCAGCACGATGGTGTTGCCATACGCGGCCGCCACGGCACCGCGCCCCGCTTCGCCCAGCGCGTTGCCCAGGAGAATCGTGTTCACGAAGGTAAGCCCCGCAGTGATCATGAAGATCGAGCTGGTGAAGATCGTCTCCATCTGTTGACGATCAAGGGCGCGTACGCGCGCGAGGACTGAAGCCATAACCCACCCAGTCTCTCCCACAACCACATAAAGACAACAGATGCTTTTGGACTGTCGGGCCGGAGCCCGACATCGGTCTCCGGCAACCCTTCGGGTTGCTTAGAGATTTTGGCTTCGCCAAAACTCCACGCCGACATGGGCAACTTCCGCAGCAAGTTGCCCCTCTTTCGGCGGAGCCGGCGTGCGTGCGTATACACCGATGATCGTGGGATCTCCCTCGTGTCTGTATACGCACAGGGCTCGCCTCGGGCGGAGGAGGGGCCGGAGGCTGCGCCGTAGGCCCATGCAGATTTCCGCGGATCTCGACCGGAAGTGTCGAGAAGTGATCGCGGAGCTGCGTGGAGCGACCGTGGAAGCTGCGTGGGGATCTCGACCGGAAGTGTCGAGAACAAGAGAGTGTCGAGAACAAAACAGGGCCGCGAAGCCCATGGTTCACCGAACTGGTGTAGTTCTACCATCGGCGTTACGACACACGACACACGACACGAAACGGGGTCAATAGATATGCGACGACGGGTATTTCACTCGTTGCTGGGACTGTCTCTTCTTGGGGCACTTCTGGCGATACCGCAGGCAACTGCGGGAGCACAAGGCGGATGGGCAGGGTTTGAAGCCTTGACTGCGCCTTCTCAACTACAGGCCTTCGAACAGCCGAAGCTCGACAGCCCCGGTTGGGGTGTGGCCATCACCGAGGACATCGGCGGCGCTGGTGTTGACGTGTGGAACAACAACCACTTCAACGAGTCGGAGACCCTCATCGACTACAACGGCGGAGCGGCCTTGTTCGCCAACGCGTTTGGTGCGGGCGGAGAAGCTGATTCGCACGGTGCCGTGTTCACTGACCTCGACAACGACGGTGATGACGATCTCATCGAGACGGCTGGTCGCGACAACGACAACCGCGTCTTCATCAACAACGCAGGCGTTCTGACCGAAGCTGCGCCGACGGGAATCGTCGACAACGCCGGTCGTGGACGCCAGCCGCTCATGGTTGACATCGACTTCGATGGCGACATGGATGCGTTTGTCGCCAACCTCGACCGAACGGTCATTCAGGTTCAGCCGCCGACCGACCCGGCGACGTTCCTCGACCCGGCACCGAGTGAGCTCTACCTCAACGACGGCACCGGGCTCAGCTGGACCAAGGTCGCCGACACGAACAACGTGATCAACGACTCCAACGTTCGTCAGTTCAATCTGACGAGTACCGGTCCAGGCACGAACAACGTCGTTATCTCGTCGAACGCATTTACGTTCGCCTTGGACAGCATCGCAACCGGTTCGGCCACGTTGGCTGACCCGACGCAGTCGGTGCGCGGGATCCAGGGTGCTGGCGCCGGTGCTACCCGCATCCGTGACATTGCCCTGGGCGACATCGACGGCGACCTCGTTCCGGACGCCATCGTCGCTCGCCAGGACGACCGTCTCAGCAGCGACGACGACGAAGATCCGGAGACCGATGATTGGTTGGGTCAGCTTCCGCTGGCCAAGACGGTGATCACCGTCAACCCGCTGGTCAGCCCGACAATGGACGCAATCAGCGCCGATGCGCTCGCCGACAACTGTCGTTCGATCGCTCTGGCTGACTACGACAACGATGCCGACCTCGACATCTTTGCTGGCTGCACGTTCCTTGAAGCCGATCAGGATCGCAACATCATCCTGCTCAACGATGGCGCTGGAAACTTCACCATCGGTGCGGCGTCGCTGCTGCCCGCAACGGCCAAGAACACGGCCACCGCGGTCGCTGCGGTCGACATCGACAAGGACGGCTGGATGGACACGTTCGTGGCCAACGGCTTCGATGACCAGAACGGCAACGACCACATCTTCCGCAACAAGGGTGGCAACGGCAACCACTGGCTGCAGCTAGAGCTCGATGGCAGCAACGCCGACGCCATGGGTGCTCAGGTGTTTGTTGGTACGACCAAGTGGCAGGTTCGTGAGACCGGTCACCGGGCCCACCTGGTTCAGGACACTGGTGTTCTGCACTTCGGTCTCGGTGCGGAAACCGACCTTGCACCGATCCTCGTCCGCTGGAACAACGGCGACGTCGAAGAGTGCCTGATCGGTGAAGGTGTCGACCGTCGAGTGACGATCACGAAGGGCAGCGCTGACTGCACAACGATCACCAATATCGCTCTGGTTCAGGCCACGGGAAGCACCCCGGTGCCGACCACGACGACGACCACCACAACCACGACGACGACCACCACAACCACGACGACCACCACGACGACGGTCCCGGACGGCCCGATGTGTCGTGCCCGAGTGGCGACGGTCGACCTCTCGAAGGGTGAAACCCCGACAGAAGGTCCTGATGTAATCCTCGGTACCGACGGTGATGACATCATCGATGGTCTCGGTGGCGACGACTTCATCTGTGGAGGCCTGGGCAACGACACCATCATGGGCGGTGCCGGCAAGGACCGCATCTTCGGTGACGAAGGCAATGACACCATCGACGGTGGCGTCGATCGAGACGTCATTCAAGGCGGTGCCGGAAACGACCACCTCACAGGCGGTCGAAGCAACGACCGTATTTCCGGCAACGCCGGCAAGGACAAGATCTTCGGATCGAACGGTCGAGACCGCCTCTTCGGAAACCGTGGTGCCGACACGATCACCGGCGGCGGTGGCAACGACCGCATGGATGGTGGCGACGGCGACGACATGGGCTACGGAAAGGTCGGCGACGACTTCTGTTCCGGATTTGTGATCCAGACGAGCTGCGAGTTCGAGCTCTAGGTCAGCAACACCACACTTTCACCATCGCCCCGGAAGGGGAGTGGAGTGGAGAACGATGGGGTACCGAACGGTCAGGGTTCGGTACCCCATCGTCACATTTTGGCAGAGGCGTATTGGTATAGACGCACGGTAGGGCGACGGGTACTCTCGCCTACGGAGCGTGGTTTGTAGGGATGGAATGACACGGTTTACTTGGCGAGGAGTGCGGGCACAGGTACTTGTCGTGTTGGCAGTGGTGGCGACGCTGGTGGCGTTTGCGCCTGGTGCGAGCGGGCAAGGCTGGGCCGGGTTCTCGGTGGAGACGGTGCCGTCGGCGGTGCAGGGTGGAACAAGTCCAGCGTGGAGTGGAGCGACGACCCGGGACCTCGGCGGCGCCCATGTTGACATCTGGTCGAACAATCACGGATCGACATCGGAAGCGCTCATCGACATCAGTGCCGGGACGACCATTCGTACGGCGGTGCAGTCGGGCGGGGTGAGTGCGCTCGATACCCACGGTGCGGCGTTCTCGGACATCGACGGCGACGGCGACGAAGATCTCTTCGAGGTGTCCGGACGCAATAACGACAATCGCCTGTTCATCAACAACGGTGGGACACTGGCGCAACGGGCCGACGCAGGGGAAATCACCGACACTGCCGGCCGGGGTCGTCAGCCGCTCTTCCTGGACTTCGACGTCGACGGCGACATGGATGTCATCATCACGAATCTCGATCTGCGCTCGCCGCCGGTGAACGCGGGCGTCAACGTGCCCTCTGCGTTGTACTTGAACAACGGCGACGGTTCGGCATGGACGAAGGCGGCGAACAACGGGTCGATGTCGACGGGCAGCCTTCGTTTCGCCCAGCTGACGTCCACCGGACCAACCGCGACACCGATTGTGGTGGTGCACAACAGTTTCACGCTGAACGAGAGCTCGATCGCTACGGGAAAGACGACGCTGACCGCAGCGCCGACACCGGCGACCCGTCGTCGCAACGGCCCCATCAGCCATCTGCGCGAAGTGATCATCGGCGACTTCGACGGCGACCTTCATCCAGAGATGTTGGCTGTGCGCGGTCAATCGGCCGCCAATTTTGCCGGCCCGCTGCCGCTGGCGATCTACGACCTGATCGACGGCGCCTCTCCTCGCACCGCTCCGGCACTGCCGATCGATCCGCTCATCGACAACTGTCGATCAGCGGCTGCGGCCGACTTCGACAATGATGGCGATCTCGACATTCTCGCGGGCTGTAGTCACAAGGAGGAGGGTCAGAAGCGAAACGTTCTCCTCCGCAACGATGGTGTCGGCAACTTCACGATCGCCGGGACCTCACTCCTGCCGTCAACGATCGCCGAGACTGCAGCAGGCATCTTGGTGACGGACATCGATGACGACGGCTGGATGGACGCCTGGGTCGGCAACGGCTACGACTTCGATCGGGCGCCGGATCACTTCCTCATGAACAAGGGCGGGCCGGGCAATTGGCTTGCCATCGATCTTGAGGGTTCCAACCCGGACGCCATGGGGGCGCAGGTCTTCGTGGGCGCGGACAGTTGGCAGGTTCGAGAGAACGGCCATCGCAATCATCGGGCGCAGGACACCGGGACGCTGCACTTCGGTCTGGGGTCGGCGTCACAGATCGCACCGGTCTTGGTGCGCTGGCCGAACGGCATCTTTGAAAGCTGTCGCGTCGGTGCGATCAATCAGAGGGTCACGTTGCGCCAGGGGAGTGCCGCCTGCAGCCGCACTACGAAGGCCGCTTTGCTGGCGACCTTGGCCGAGGCCCCGCAGGTTGGTCCGCCGATCACGACAACGACTACCACGACGACGACAACAACGACCACGATGCCGCCAGCTGCGGTTCTGTGCGGAGGGCGGCCCGTCACGGTCTCGATTGGTCAAGGCCAGTCACCGACCGAGGGCAACGACGTGATCCAGGGAACACCGGGCGTTGATGTGATCGACGGGCTCGGTGGCAACGACATCATCTGTGCGCTCGGAGGATCGGACGTGATCTCCGGTGGCGAAGGGAACGATCGCATCTTCGGTGACCGGGGCAATGATCGAATCGACGGCGGCTTGGGGCGTGACGTTGTGCAGGGCGGACCAGGCAACGATGTGATCAACGGCGGCAAGGGAATCGACCGCTTGTCGGGCAACTCGGGAGCGGATGAGTTGGTGGCCGGCAACGGTCGGGATCAGCTGAAGGGTCACGCCGGCAATGACCGTCTGTTTGGTGGAGGCGGCAATGACCGCATGGTCGGAGGAACCGGCACCGACTTCGGTCACGGCGGCGTCGGTACGGACACCTGCAGTTCGTTCGAAGTCCTCACGCGATGTGAGTAGGCCAGAACAGGTCAAACGGCGCTAGAGCAGATTCACTTCCCCTGCTACACAGGGGGAGTGAATCGCGACGCCAACCTCGAAAACGGGGCCAAGGACCGGCAAGCCGAAGCCTTCAACAAACGATATTCCGCTGCGGACGACTACCTGGAGTTCCTCGACACCGATGACGTGGCCCGCGTGAGGTTGCGGGATCAGCTCATAACGAAGGCCCTCGACCGACTCTTCGAGCACGTCCCTAGTTCGCCCAAGGACTGGTCTGTTCTGATCGTGTGCGGCGGCGTGGGCAAGGAGGCGTCCCAGCTGCGTCGTGCCGGCTTCTTCGACGTGACGAACACCGACTTCTCTCCGGCTGCTGTGGAGATCTCCATGCAACGGGAGCCAACGCTCAAGCACCGTCGACTGGACGCGGAGAACATCGACCTGCCGGATGAGTCCATCGACCTGGTACTCGTACAGGCGGGGCTGCACCATCTGCCCCGTCCCGTTACCGGCTTCAACGAGATGGTGCGCGTCGCCCGCAAGGCCGTCATTGTGATCGAACCCCACTCCGGCCTGATCACCCGAGCGCTTGGACAGGAATTCGAGGAGGAGGAGGGCGAGATCAACTACGTCTTTCGATGGGACCACGAACTGCTCGAACAGGCGACGAAGAGCCAGATTTTGGAGCGCTCGGTGCACGTAGAGACGCTGCGAGCCCTCTTTCACGCCAAGGTGTACACAACCCTCGAGCGGGTGCTCGGCGGCGATCAGGCTCGGATTCTCCGCGGAATGAAGGTCTTCGACGCGACCGCGGGTCGGGTGCTGGGACCAATGGGTAACAGCTTCATTGGCCTTGTGGTCAAGGACCCACACGAACCGTTCGTCGGCACCGCATCTGCCGATAAGAACTAATCGCGGCTGCGCTCGCAGCTTACGAAGTGATCGTCCGCGGCGCCGCCGACACAAAGGTCGTTGCCGTTCTTGCCAAGAAGTTTGTCGGCGCCCGTGTGGCCAATCAGCCGATCGTTACCCCCATTGCCGACCAGGGTGTCAGCAGCGGGGCCTCCAGCGAGGAGATCTGGGCCCGGTCCGCCAGCGAGGCGATCGCGCCCAGCGCCGCCACGAAGGTCGTCTTTTCCGCCATGGCCGTAGAGGCGATCTCGTCCGTCCTGTCCCAGCATCAGATCGTCGCCGAGTCCGCCGTGCAACTCATCGTTGCCATCGCCGCCACAGATGATGTCGTCGCCACCGCGGCCATCGATGATGTCATCGCCCAACCCCCCGGTAATGATGTCATCGCCCGCCGTACCGATGATGACGTCATCGTTGTCGGAACCAACAATCGTGGCCAGAAGATCGCCGCAATACCCAACGGCGCGAGGTACGCGCAGCGTTCTGGATTCTGTTGATTGCGCTCCCAGTTCACGCGGCGCCGGCGTTGCTGTCGGCGCGACCGCGGCCGTGGTGGCCGGGCCCACGGATGTGGTGGTTGTAGCCGGCGCTGCGGTTGTCGTGGTTGTGGTTTTTGGGACAGTCGCTGTCCCGCCGACCGCACCAGTGCCGATTGCCGGGGAGCCCGCTACTGGTCGGAAGTTCGCGTGGGTCGCGGCACCGTCGGGGTTGGTCAGCACCCGACCGGAAATCCGGGCCTGGTTCCAGGAGTTGCGACCGTAGTTGTTGCCTGCGTCGACCAGATTGTTGCCGTTCACTTGAGGTGAGGCGTCGTGGATATTGATGGACCCCTTGCTGTTGGGGGCTTTGATGAGGTTGTTGCGGAAGACGTTGTTGACCCCGCCGTCTGACACGAGTTCGCCATCGATGATGCGGGACGTGCGCTGGTTGTGCCAGAGCGTGTTGTTGATGACGGTGGCGTTGCTCGACTTCTTGAGATGGATTCCGCGACCGCCATTGCGGACACAGAGATTCCGCTCGACCAGCGTGTGGCCCTGGTAATTCGTGGCCGAGAACAGATCGAGGATCACGCAGTTGCCGTCGGTGATGATCCCTCGGTTTGGGTCGACCACATGTGTCACGTTGTTATGGACAATGTTGTTGGCGATCACGTTGTCGATGCCGGCCTCGTTGGGCCCATACGGCTTGAAGATCGAGATACCGCTGGTCTGGTGCGGGCTGCGCATCGTGTTCCCATGGATGTGGTTGCCGGTTACCTTGATCGAACCAGAGTTGATAGCGGCCACGCCCGAGCCTGCCCAGCTGTGAACGTGATTGGAGATGACGTCGACATGGTGCGCACGGTCACGGATGAGGACGCCGGAGCCGGTGTTGCCGCCATGGCCGATGAGCTCGAGCCCGCTGATTCGGACGTAGCTCGAGTTGGAGACCAGCACGCCGTCCGCGCCCGTTGGGGCAATTCGGGCACCAGGTTCTCCGCGAAACGTCGTCCAGCGGCCGTTGCCATGACGGTTGATGATCTGGAGCGTCTTGCGATACGTGCCAGCGCGTATGACAAGGGTGTCACCCGGCCGCAACGCGCGGCTCGCCACGCCGAGGTCGTTGTACGGGCGACCGGCGGAGCCGTCTCCGCCACCGGCAGCACCGGCCTTGACGTAGAGCGTGCGCGCCGATGTTGCCCCTGCAGGCGGGGCGACGACAAGTACTGCTGCCAGCAGAACCATCACCAAGAGTGTTTTTGCATGGCTGGTCCAGCCGGATTCGTTGGTGGTCTTCACTTCAGTTTCCCTTTCAGTCACCAGATGGGAATCTCATGTGTGATTCGCACCACGGTCGGTGACCGTTTGTCGCCCGGCCGCAATGTAATCGACATGAAATTGAAATGTCTTGTCGGGCGACAGATTGGCCGATAATTGTTCCGTGACCTCGTCTCCACGTATTGCGTTCCTTCATCTTGCGTTCGAGGACTATTCGGCGGCGATCGCAAACGAGCTCGCTTCGATCGTCGACCTCACGGTGTTCACGCCAGAGCCGCTGCGGGAACGAATGGCGTTGCGATTGGGTGATCACGTTCGTCTGGAGGCATTTGCGAAGCCGCGCTTCCGGGACCCCAGGAACATCAGGACAACGCCGTCGCTGTTGAGGCGCCTACGCGAGTTCGACCTTGTCCATGTGCAACAAACGGGGGATCCGTGGGTGGATCTCGGTCTGTCAACGTTGCGTATGCCGAAGGTCGTGACGGTGCACGATGTCCACCCCCACACCGGTGACGGCGACCGCATCCCCGGTAGCTACCCGGCGCGGCGCGTGATGCACAAGACCGCTGCCGGTTTCATCGTGCATACTGACGAGATGCGGGCGGAACTTCGAGAACAGGTCGGAGACGCGCCCATTTCGGTCATCGACCTACCGGCGATGCGTTCGGTCTGGATTGGTGATCGATCGCCGAAGGTGAAGCCAACCAACCGTCATGACGTGTTGTTCTTCGGTCGAATCTGGACCTACAAGGGTTTGGACATCCTCGTGAAGGCGATGCACGTTGTCCGTGAGCACGTGCCGGATGCCCGACTTGTCGTTGCCGGACGCGGGGCTGACCTCGAATCGGTCTTTGTTGGGACGGTGCCCGACTGGGTGGCGCTGCACAACCGCTTCATAGACCACGACGAGATCGCCACGTTCTTTGAGGACGCTGCGGTCGTTGCCCTGCCGTACCGTGACGCCACGCAGTCGGCGGTGGGGGTGATGGCGATCGATTTCCTGCGGCCGGCGGTGTCATCTGCCGTGGGCGGCCTGCGGCAATTGTTCGCCGGCGACTCGGGCGGCCGTCTTGTGCAACCTGAGTCGGTTGAGGAGCTCGCAGAAGCACTGGTCGAGCTGTTGTCGGATGACCAGCTCTACGTCGAGAGCCAGGAGCAGTTGGCAACGACGTTCGAGAGGCTGAGCCCCAGAGGCGTTGCAGAGAAAACCGCTGGTTTCTACGATGAGGTGCTCGCGCACGCGCCATAACGCAGATAGGCCAATCGGCCGATCGCCCGAAGGGTGCGGGAGAAGGCATACTTTTACTGCGTCTTGTCGCCTCTTCACGCAAGATCGCAGAAACGAGAGCAGCGTCGCCATGATGTATGAGAACCCGGATGCTCGGGAGACCCCAGGACTTGAGGACTATCTCGCCGCACTGCGGGCTCGGTGGCTCCTGGTTCTGATGATCACCGCACTGTTCACGATCCTCGGATACGTCTACGTGCAGACTCGAAGCGTGACGGTCGAGGCACGCGCCGAAGTCCTCGTCAACCCGGCGCCAGTGCCGCGAACGACCGAGAATAACCTGCCTCGCATCTCGCTCGAACGAGAGCGCGGCGTGCTGAGCTCGCTTCGCACAGCCGAACTTGCTTCGCAGAAGCTGGGCATAGGTGATCCGGCCGACGTCCAACGCAACGTCAAGGTCGAGTTCGAACCCGACTCGGACATTCTGGCTGTCCTCGTCAAAAGAACCGACGCCGAGCTCGCTCGCGATACTGCGAATGCGCTCGCGGAGAGCTACGTCGAGCTCCGTATCGCCGACGCCGCGGCCAGCGATCAGGCGTTGACCGACAGCTATACCGCACTCGAGGTTGAGCTCGTCGCGCAAGAGGCGGCGCTTCTCGTGCAACAGGAAGACGTGCTCGACCAAATCTCGAGGCTCGACGAATCGTCGCCGTCCCTCAACCAGCTGTCGACCAGCGTCAACAGCGAACTCAGTACGGTAAAGCAGCAGTTGCGTAATGTCCGAACCGACATCAACAATGCCGAACGCAACCAGGCCATTCGGTCGGTCGCGGCCGAGGTCATCCAGTTCGAGGAGATTCCTGAGTTCTCGGGCATCGGC
>SHLQ01000067.1 GCA_004282895.1 Acidimicrobiales bacterium | reverse complement strand
CTGCGCCGCAGGCCCATGTCGATCATGGGGCGACGTCGGGCGGAAGTCCCGACAAACAGGCTGAGGGGCCGGAGGCTGCGCCGCAGGCCCATGTCGATCATGGGGCGACGTCGGGCGGAAGTCCCGACAACAGAACAGTCCCCAGAGTACGATTTGGTCTCGGAGAGGGCCGTACGCGGGCAAACGTAGAAAGACCTCACCACCCATGACGCTCGAGCACCATCCGCGCGACAACGTTTCGTTTACACGCAGCCATGACACCACGATCCGCCGAACCGCCGCCGAGGTGACCGCCCTGACGTCGCGGGTCGACCTGCTCGAACGTCACTATGAGGAGATGCCAGACCGTGCGGCTGCGCTCGACGACGAAATTGAAACGGTTGCCACCAGCCTGCGATCCGTACTTGACCGGCTGGGTGCCCCTCGCGTTCCGGATCCGGAGACTGAGGTGATCGACCTCGACGAGAAGCCGACCACGCGGTGGCATCACCCACCGAGCCGACGGGGCGCCACGGGCTGGCAGCCGGTCGTGCCTCCACGCGCCGTCTGATCGTTTAGGCTGCCGGCGGGTCGCTTCCGGCCGCTTGTTCTGACAGTGCCTCGAGCTCGGACAACAGTGCTTCCAGCTCGGCCCGTGCTTCGGCCTGAAGCCGGTCGTACTCGGCGAAGTCCGGCAGAACGGCCTCGGCTTCCTCGAGCTTCTTGATGGCGTCGGACAATCGCTGTCGCACCGCCTCGGGGGTCTCCCCGTCGATCACGCCACCATCAGGAACATCGATGATGCCCGTGTCGACCAGCTCCTCTTCACCAGTCAGTTGCACGGCAACGGTTACGGGAATGTCGAACAGTTGCGCCAACGCCCCCGCATAGGTTGTTGAGAACCCGATGCGGGTTTCATCCTGTCCCTGGTCCTGGTGCACGGCCGCGACGAACTCGATAAGAGGCTCTGTCGGCGCGCTCGGGTTGTCAGCCGACGCTTCTCGGCGCACATAGAACGGCCGCACGTACACGACAGCTTCGTCAACAAGCAACACATTGAGATTGCCGGACAGGAACACCGATCCGCTCTGGCCGAGCTCGGTGCTCTCCTCGGAGATCGTCGGGTCGGCGTTCAGCGCCTCGTCAACCTGGAACGGGCCCTTCACATTCACGGACACGCCAGCGGTCATTTCGTACTGCCGAAGTTCGGGTTTGCCGTCTGGGCCCACTCGGGCCGCGAAGAACGACGTCAACTCTCGCAGAATGCCCTGATCGGAGCGCGGCGAGAACGATCGCATGAGCACGAACGAGGGCTCGTCCTCATCCGGAAGACGGGTGACCTGATAATACGGATCGACCGGCTGATTGCGCTGCGGAATGATCCGGGTCGGATCACTTGGGTCCCGCGTCACGATGCGCTGCCCCCCGCTCACACTGTCCGGGTTGTCCGAGACGGACCACGAAAGGATGTTGGCGTAGAAGTCGCTGACCCCGTCGAGTCGGTACCGGCCCCAAAGCTCGGTTTGTATGCGGAAAAGATCCTCCGGAAAGCGAAGGTGGTTGCGCAGCTCGTCGGGCATTTCGTCGATGCTGCGGTACACGTCCGGGAACTGCTTCTGATACGCCTTCAGAATCGGATCCTCGTCGTCGACGACGTACATGTCGATCGTGCCGTCGTAGGCATCGACCACGGCTTTGACCGAATTGCGAACGTAGTTGAACGAATGACGCAGGTCGGCGCCATTGGGGAGCTGCTGCGTGGGCGCGAGTTGGGCGTAGGGGAATCGATCAGACGTCGTATACGCGTCGACCACGTACTTCACGCCACCGTCGATGATCACCGGGTAGGGGTTCGAGTCAAAGTGCAGGTAGGGGGCGATTCGACGGGCCCGATCGGTCACGTCACGGATGAAGATGATTTCAGACTCGTCCTGGAGCGTGCCGGAGATCAGCGGTTCGAGCTCGCCGAATCGGAATGCAAAGGCAAGCTTTCGCAGGCCGGATGCGATGCTGACGCCACCGTCGCCGTCGTAGGAAAATCCGTCGATGAAGTCGGCCTCGCGTTGGCTGGTCCCGATGACGGCGTATCGCAGTCGTTTGTCGGAGAAGTAGATCTGTGGCTGGTCGATGACAACTTCGTCGAGGTCATTGCGCAATGGGGTGTCGCGAATGACAAAGTTCGGTTGACCGTTGCTCGTGAACTCATTCGCCGGCGCAAGTACGACGCCATAGCCGTGGGTGTTGACCGCGTGCTCCTGCTCCCACGAGCCTCCGCCGTCATCGTTCAGCTGACGAACGCCGATCACGACGGGGGTGAGTTCACCATCGATCGTGTAGCGGTCGACGTCGACGCGCTGGGAGAACGATCCGTAGACGGCACGATCCTGCTGGTTCAGCGTGAACGAGTCGTCGATGATTCGCGGATCGAGCAGCCGGGCGTTGGAGAACACATCGCGTTCGTCGAGGATGTTGTCGACGTCGATGCTTCCGCTATACGTGAAGTCACCGGTGACGACGTTGTCGAGACCAAACGCGAGGCGTGTGGCCTCGATGTTGCGGGCGATGAAGGGCTCCTCGCGGCGTTCCTCATCGGGACCCACACGCAGCTGCTGGATCGCCGCCGGATAGATGCTGCCGGCAACCACCGCTACCAATGCCCAAAGGCCGACCGCAAGCGAAGGGAGCGCCCATCCCCGTTGCCAGATGTTGGCCACGAGCAGCCCCACGGAGAACAACGAGATCAACAGCAACAGATTGATGGCGGGCAGGCTGGCGTTGATATCGGTGAAGAAGGCGCCCCGTCGAAATCCTTGGGTGGACGTGAGAAGCTCGAACCGGTCGAGCCAGTAGTCGGCGGCCTTGAGCAGCGCGAGGATCGCAAGGATGACGGAGAGGTGCGCCTTCACCTGAGGAGTGCTGCGACGATTTACCGTCTGGATGCGGATGCCGCCGTTCACGTAGTGCCAGGCCGCGGTGATCACGCCGATCGTCACGAACGCCGCGAATAACCAGTTGACGACGAACGAATAGAAGGGAAGGCGAAAGACGTAGAACGCAACGTTCTGGTCGAAGACCGGATCCGTCAGACCTTCGAAGTCACTCTGGTTGGAGAAAAGGAACCACTCGTTCCATTGCGACGCGGCGCCACCGCCAGCTAGAAGTGCGGTCACACCAGCGACGATGAAACGGATCAGGCCGCTGCGATTGCCGACCGAGTCATGCCACCGGCTGAGGAGTTCCTCCTCCGGGCCGGGCGGGCGCAATGCGGGCGCAATTCGATCGGCGATGACGAGGTTGCCCCACGCCAACACGAAGAAGATGGCGATGAAGACAACTGCGAGCACGATCTTTGTACCAAGAATCCCGCCCCAGACGTCGGTTCGCCCGAGGTCGTCGTACCAGAGGTAGTCGGTGTAGACGTTCGATAGGCCGCGCAGTGACGCCAACACGAACAGAACCGCGACGAGCGCGATGACGCCGAATATGCGACCGCGACCGAGGGATCGCGTCGGGGGGAGCTCTTCGACCGTGTCAGACATGTCTGGTCAGGGTATCGCTAGACACTCGAGAGATTGCCGCGCGACCCCACGTCGGCGGCCGCCTCACACACGGTGGTGGCGTGACCGACGATGCGCTCGGTCTTGACCTCGCGGTAAATGACCCCGAGGTCGTCGACCATGGCGTCGGTGTCCATGTCGTCCGCGGCAAGGCTGCGACTCACGCCGCGCCGCAAGGTCTCGACCAGTTCGTTGATGTTCGCCTCGATGACGAGGTCGCCGGTGCTTGCATCATTGCCCCACATCGCCCGGATCTCGTCCGCTGCGGCCGCGGCGGGCTCCTGATAACGACGCCGATGGTCGTCCTGGCTACCCACCAGCGCGTCCAGGGCGGACACCTCGTCGCCGGATCGCAGAATGGTCAGGATTTCCGTCTGCTCCTCTGCGAGCACCCTCTTCAACTGGCGAGCCAGTTCCCCGATGAACGCCTCGAGATCCTCCGCGGCCGGCTCCTCCGGGCCATCCTCACCCGCGTCCTTTGTCGCGCGCGTGGAGCGCATGCGGGAGAAGAGGTCCTCCACGAGGTCCTCGTCGTGTTCATCCTCTTCGTCGTAGGGTTTCTGGGGTCTATTGGTCGAGTCTCTGCCGCTCGAAGGATGAGAACCGGTTTGCACATCCGCCCGGGCCGAAGACAACGCCACGACGGACGCGAGCGCGGAAGGATCGCCCGCATCGTCAGCCGTACCTTCGTCGCCGTCGACGGCTTCCTTGTTCTCGTGCTCTGCCTCGTCGTCGTTCGAGTCAGTTTCCTCGATGTCGCGAATCATGGCGACCTGTGAGGCAAGCAGACCGGACAGTCGCGCCGTTTCGACTTCGGCCTCGAGATCGTCGACGGTGTCCTCCGCCACACCATGGCCCGCGGTCTCTGCCGCCAACCGGGCTTCGGCCATCGAGATGTTGAGCTCCTCGCCGATGCCGTCGAGGGCGCGGCGCATAATGTCGTGAGACGCAATGAGGCGCTCCCGACCCGCCCGGAGTTGTTCGATCTGCCGGCGAGCGTCACCACGCCGGCGTGAGAGATCTTCGAGGATCTGGCGGCGAAAGATCTGCGCCTCGTGAACGAGTCGATCGGCCTCGTCGGAGGCGGTCTTGGTGGCCTCCGCGGTCGCGTCGGCGTGGGCCGTCTTGGCGCCGGCGATCAGCTCGTCGGCCTCGTCGCGTGCGGCCGCGCGGATTTCGTCCGCTTCGGTCTTGGCCTCCTCCAACCGAGTGGAGGCCGTATCGCCAAGACGCTCGAGCAACGTTTCCTCGTCGTAATTGCTGGCATCGAGAAGGCGTTCTTTCAGTTCGGCGATCATGCCCTCGTGTTCCGCCAGTTCCGCACGGAGTCGAGCGTTCGCAGTGCGTTGTTCGCGGGCGCTCGTGGCAACAAGGCGCAGGTGCGATTCGACAGCGGACGGGTCGTAGCCCTTTCGCTTCGTCGGGAACACCGCGCCGGTGATTTGCTCGGGGCTCAGTGTGGGCAGGTCGTCTTCAGGCATCGCCACCAAGGCTACGCGCCCCCGGGGGCCGTGTTGTGACAGGTCGAGGACCGGTTACCCGAGTTCCGGAAGCTCCAAGGCGTTCCCGCCGAACTCGGCGATGATTTCCAGCGCGTCATCGAGTGTGGCCACGGGTTCGATGCGCAGATCCGGCACGGCGGCTTGTGCCTCGGCGAGATTCGCTGTGGGCACGATGAACACCGCGGCGTCGGCGTCCTCTGCGGCGAATGCTTTCTGGTGCACGCCGCCGATTGGGCCAACCGTGCCGTCGAAGTTGATCGTTCCGGTTGCAACGATGTTGGCTCCTCCGGTCAGTTCCCCTTCCGTGAGGACATCCAAGATCGTGAGGGCGAATGCCAGCCCGGCAGAAGGGCCGCCGACATCCTCGGTGGTGATATCCACCGAGATTGGCAGCTCGCTTTCATGGAACTGCGTTTGGGCGCTGAGGATGCCGATTCGCTCGAACGCACGCACGCCGAGAACAACGGAGCCCACGGCGGTGGTGCCATCCATGCGAACGGCCTCGACCGTCACTTCGTCGCCCGAGCGATAGTTGTCGAGAGCCGACCGAAGGGATGCGAAGTCGAGCACATCGAAGTCGCCGACCCGAACGATACGATCCTCCGCTTGCAGCAGCGCCGACACCGGGCCGCCCTCCACAACGTCGGCGATGAACGCACCGTTACCTGATTCTCCCTGTGTCTCGCTGCGAATGACTCCGAGAAACGCACTGGTGTCGTCGCTCACGGTCACGGTGAGGTCTCGGGGAGCACCACCTGGTGTCTGGACGGCGATCACCAACATCTCGTCGGTTTCGGCCGTGACGAGCGTGTCGTACAACTCGTCGACGGTGAGGATGGGTTGATCGTTGATTGCAGTGATCAGGTCGTTGAGTGCCAACGTCCCGTCGGTTTGCCCTCCGGGCACAACGGCTTCGACAACAGCTCCTGCAGGCTCGATGACGTCGTAACCGAGCTCGGAGAGGGCCGCCATGATCGAGGTGTTCTGCGATGACAGCATGAGCGTCGCGTTCTCTTCCCGCTGTTCATCGAACGTGCGGCCGCGCAAGAGATCGTCCTCGTGGAAGACCTCGTCGCTGTCGGAAAGTGAGGACAACACCCACTCAAACGGGTTCAGCCGGGCCTGGTTGACGGTGACGAAGTAGACCTCGCCATCCGGGCTGGGAAATGCCTCGGTGCCTTCGACGGCGATGTAGATCTCTGTCTCGAAGGTGTTTCCGGGTCGAAGTGCAAGGTACGGCAGGCGGATCGAAGCGATTACTGCGCCAAGGATGAACATCACTACGACGAGCACGGCAAACTTCCAGCCAGGCCAGCTGGAACGCTCGTCGTCGAACTGTTCCGCGGCGTCAGGCAGCCCGGGCTCCACTACGATGTCGACCACATGACCAGCATCGCACGATCAGGCGAAAACCAACCGTCGCCCCAGCTGCCAATCGAGCCGCGCCCCGAGCGAACGGTGCTCGACAAACTTGGCATCGGGTTCCAGGAGCCTGCGCAGGCCGAGTACGGCGCAGACGCGTATCCATCGTTGTTGCGACGCGTCACGTCGTTGTTTCTACTCGTTGCGTTGGTCGTGTTCCTCGGCATCGCTGTCGCGGCCGTCATCGGATCCGTGATCGTCGTGGCAGGGTTTCTGCTCGAACAGGCGATCGCGAGCTGATCTAGCGTCCGAAGAGTCCTCGACGCACGCTGATCATCGACGGAGCATCTTCATCTTCGTCGGAGGCATCAGCGTCTGACGGAGGTGGAGGCGAATCCGCCTCGATGGGTGCGGCGTCGAAGATGTCGCTCACTGGCGTGGAATCCATGTCGGACTCGACGGATTCCTCGGCGAACGTGATGGCGGGGGCTTCTTCGACCGATTCCTCGGCAGGTGCGTCCTGCTCCGTCATTTCCTCGACCACACTCTCGTCGGTCTCCTCGGCGCTCTCGTCGGTCTCCTCGGCCTCCCCGACCTGGGTGGTCTCTTCGGCGACGTCGTCGGTGCTGGGTGCATCCCACGAATCACTGATCTCGTTGGTGAGCACGCTGCCGGTCAGTGCCGACGGTTCCTCAGCTGCTTCAGCAGGCTCGAACACGTCGGTGTTTTCAGTACCAGGGAGTTCAACTCGGTAGTAAGGACGAAAATCGAACTCAACTTCTTCCATACTGAAGATGCGAGGCGAGTCGACACCGTCGACATTGCGCATACGCTCGGCTGCAACAATTGCTGCATCCAGATTGTCGCAAGGCTCGTAACCGGCAGAACCGTCTGCTCCCTGATACACAACAATGTGAGACATGTTTCCTTCTTCACTCGTAGAAGTCATTCGATAATGCATCCTTTCGGCGTCACCGGTCGAGACTTGAGTGCTCCCCATCCTTTCACGACTGGCGCCGCCTGAGATGGGCGTGGAGCGCCAAGCCGTGATGCGGGCCGAGATCGACGTCGACATCGAGCGACTTCGTGAGTTCGCAGACGACGCTGACCCTTCGATTCGACGGTTGGCAATCAGTTCACTTGACCGTGTCGGTCGTCTACTCGACGCCGATCTGCGGGAGATCCTGAAGGACCCCGACCGTGACGTCCGGTGCAGGGCGCTGGAACTCGCCCACCGACGCACGAAGATCAAACTCGACGATCTGCTCAACGATGAGGACGACCTGGTGGTCGAAACGTGTTGCTGGGCCCTCGGCGAACGTCCACAGTCGAGCGCGTCGACCCGAGCATCCTTGGCAACCATTGCCACAGAGCACCAGGTGCCGATTTGTCGCGAAGCGGCGATCGCGGCGCTTGGCGCCATCGGTCATGACGACGGCTTGGACGCGATCCTGCAGGGTATGGACGACAAGGCCACGGTTCGACGCCGAGCGGTGCTCGCGCTGGCCCCATTTGAAGACCCGCGTGCCGCGGCTGCACTGAAAGAAGCACTGAACGATCGGGATCGCCAAGTCCGCCAAGCCGCAGAAGACTTGCTCTAACCGGCGATTCGGGGCCGGACGACGGTGACCGATGGCTCTGGCATGCCAGACTTTCCTGATCGAGGAGCCGGTTGACCTCGGCAAGGAGCATGTGTGGCGAACCCCACCATCGACGGATACACGATCGAGCGTCAGCTCGGCCGAGGTGGGTTCGCGTCCGTACATCTGGCCACCGAGGACGCCACCGGCCGTCAGGTGGCCATCAAGGTTCTTTTTGACCACGCCACCTCCGAGGATGACCTGAAGCGGTTCGAACGGGAGCGGGTATCGCTCGCCGCCTTGACACCCCATCCCCACATCGTTGAGGTCTACGACTACGGCGAAACCGATAACGGCCACCACTTCATGGTGATCGAGTACGTCGAGCTCGGCTCGCTGCGCGACCGCATCAACAGCGGCGGCGCCATGCACTGGGACGAGGTGATCGACATCGGGGCTGCCATGGCCAGCGCACTCGACGCGGCCCACCGAACCGGCGTGCTGCACCGCGATCTGAAACCGGCAAACATTCTGCTTGGTGAGAACGGTGCCAAACTCACCGATTTCGGTATCGCCCGACTCGTGGGCCAGAGCCAGGTGACCGCCGCGCAATCCCTGGTGGGAACACTCGCGTACACGCCACCGGAGATCCTGCACAACCAGCCGTTCGACGGCCGCGGCGACATCTACCAGCTCGGGATCAGCCTCTATGAGGCGCTGCTTGGGCGGGCGCCGTTCAAGAGCGGGCAAGCCGACAACAAGGCCATGGTGATCCGTCGCATTCTCGAGAACCCAGCGCCGCCATTGGCCCAATTCGACGTGCCGCAACCGCTCAGCGACCTGCTCGACGAGGTGCTTGCGAAGGACCCGGCCGACCGACCCCAGACCGCAGCTGAGCTGCGGCGGAGGCTCTTGGCGGTCAAAGCGGAGCTGAATGGCGGACCCGCCGCCGCGGTGACCCAGACGCTCGTCCAGGAAGATGCCGATGAGGGTGAGGCGACAATCAACTGGCCTCAGGCGGCAGAGCCACCCGCGGCCAGAGCGGCGTCGGCGCCTCAGCCGCCGGTCATCGCTCTGCCGGTTGACGTGCGGCCACCAGAAACGGCGGAGCCCGTGCCACCAGCAGCACGACCCTACGAGGACAAGACCCTCGTCGAGCCTCGTCCCGATGGCACCAGCGTGCTGCCACCATCGAGCGCACCCACGATCGAGACGACTCCCCCACCCCGCCGACGACGAGGTCCGGTGGTGGTCGCGGTTGTCGCACTGATCCTGCTCGGGGTTGGCAGCGTGTTTCTGGTTCGCGAGCTCACCTCTGACAACACAGATCCAGGCGACACCGGCGATGTCATCGACGATGATCCTGTCGATGACCCCGATGGCCAGGATGTTCTTCTGCCGATCGAACCGACCATCGTTCGCGTGGATCAGCCCGCCTTCACGGCGCCGGAGGGAAGTGTCGGCCTGGTGTTCTCCGCCGTGGCCAACGCCCGCGGACTCACGGCCGTGGGAGGCGCTGGCGATGGTGAGACCACGATCGATCAGCACAGCGAGATCTTCACCATGGAGCCGGACGGTCGCTGGTTCCATCAGGACCAGTTCGCGTCGGCGGACGGTGCGGTCAATGAGCAGCAGCGACTTCGCGACATAGCGGTCATCGACGGGATTCAGCTGCTGGCTGTTGGAGAAACCGACACCGGTTCCACAACCGATGGCGTGGTCTGGATGGGCGTCACGGTTCGCAGCATGACGCCGTTGACACACGAGTCGTTCACCGGCGCTGGTGACCAGCGCCTGGTCGGTGCGGTTGGTGACGCCGGCCGACAAGAGTTCCTCATCGTTGGCCGCAAACGTGGTCCGAGCGGCTCGATCCCCGCGCTGTGGACACTCTCGGCCTCGCCAACCGATGAATGGGATGACCCGATCTTCACCGAGGTCCCCATCGGTGGTGATGTCCGAGGAACCATGACCGATGTTGCGGTTGCTGGTGACTTCGCCACGGCGGTGGGCTACGAGACCGAGGATGGCGAGTCGACGGGAATCATTCTGATCCGGCGTGACAACGTGTGGCAGCCACTGCTCGAACCGATCGCTGGGGCGGAGCTCAACGCCGTCGACTTCTTCGGCAATCGCATCGTGGCCGTCGGCACGCGAGCCGTCGAAGGGGTGAGTGTGCCCATCGCCGTCGTGAGCGATATCGATGGTGCCGGTTGGATCCACAACCTGCCGGTTGGTGACGTGAGCGGGCGGGCGATCGACGTGGTGTCCAGCGATGCCGGTGTCTTTGCGGTCGGCGTGACGGGCGAACGTTCCGGCGAGTCCGCGTTCAGCACCGGAGAAACCGACGGCGCGTTGTGGACCCTGCTCCCGGATGAGTCGGACACCGCAAAGGACCGTTGGATCACACGAGACACCGACGAGCTCAGTGTCGAAGGGCGACAGGAGTTCTGGACAGTCGTCGAGTTCGACGGGCGGGTGTTTGCGATGGGTCGTGCCGACAATGCCGACGGCGGAAGTTCGGCTGCCACCTGGACGGTCACCGTCTCGACCGGTGATGAACCGGTGGACGACGAGGTGGAGGAGGCTCAGGCTGACGCCGCGCCGGACGAGCCGATCGACGAGTCCGCTGGCGGCGACGGCGATTTGGGTGTGGCCGTTGGTGGCTGTGCGGCGCAGGCTGTGGCCGACGTTGGTGCCGTGCTCGACATCGTGGCCGCCGAGGCGACTGAGGAGTTTGCTCTCTGGATCTGCTCGGATTCGGAGGGACAGCTGTACTACCACGGCGCCGAACGCGAGGGTGACGGCTTCATCACCTTGTCTGCGATCGAGGTTGCGGGTGGGTACGAAGCCCAGAACACCGGCGGAACCACCTATCGCATCGTCGATGGACGGCTCACCGTGCGTCAGCCCAACGGTGACGTCTCTGTCGATCAGCCGCTGATCGGAAACTGATCGTCAGACCTGTCGACCCACCAGGGCAAGGAATCGTTCGCCAGCGCTTGCCCCTTCGGCCGGTTCAACCGCATCTCCGAAGTATTCCGACTCGCGCAGCTGGTCGACCATCGGGAAGAGAAAGTCGAGGGCGGCGTCAGCCAGGTCATCGGGGATCTCGAAAGGGATACTGGCCGCGGTGGCGAGGTCCCAGGTGTGTGCCAACACATCGACGAGACGGAACTTGGCCACAACGGAACCGGGCCGATCGCCGGACGGGTGTGGAACCTCCTGGTCCATGGCACCCGGCGCCCGGAAGGCCTCGATCGCCGCCAGTGCGGTGCCTCGCCACGTGGCCATCGGGTTCTTGCCAAGAATGCTGCGATCGACGGGTTCCTTGCCATCGAGTGGCGTACCGGCGAACAGGAGCGGCACGCTGGCATCACCGAGCACCACGTGGCTGATGAGCGTCTCAACGTCCCAACCGGGGCACGGCGTCTCGAGCTCGAGGTGACTGTCATCAACCTGGGACAGCACCTCGCCGAAGAGGGCCATCGCCGCGATCGCGTCGTCCGCGGGTGAACGCTCGGCTTCAGCCACCGGCTACTCCCACTCGATGGTGCCGGGAGGCTTCGACGTGATGTCGTAGGCCACCCGATTGACGCCGCTGACCTCGTTGATGATGCGGTTCGACATCGTGCTCAGCAGTTCGTAGGGCAGATGCGCCCAGTCGGCGGTCATCGCGTCCTCGGAGGTGACAGCGCGGATGATGATTGCGTCGGCGTAGGTTCGCTCGTCCCCCATCACCCCGACCGAGTTGATCCCGGGGAGCACGGCAAAGGCCTGCCAGATCTCGCGGTCGAGCCCCGCGTTGTGAATCTCCTCACGGACGATGAGGTCGGCCGCCTGCAACACGGCAACCCGCCCCGGCGTGACCTCACCGATGATGCGAACACCAAGGCCAGGACCGGGGAACGGCTGGCGCCACACGATCTCATCAGGCAATCCGAGTTCGGTACCGACCGCGCGGACCTCATCCTTGAAGAGCAGGCGAAGGGGTTCGACGAGTTCGAACTCGATGTCGTCGGGCAAGCCGCCGACGTTGTGATGGCTCTTGATCTTCGCGGCCTCGGCGGTACCGGATTCGATGACATCGGGATAGAGCGTGCCCTGCACGAGGTAGGCGGCTCCCTCGACCTGGTGTTTGGCGGCTTCGAAGACCCGGATGAACTGTTCGCCGATCGTCTTGCGCTTGGCCTCGGGATCGGTGACACCTTGCAGGTTCTCGAAGAACCGGTCGGCGGCGTGCACGTGGATCAACTCGATGTGTTGATGGCGCTCGAACGTCTCGACGATCTGGTCGGATTCCCCGGCCCTCATGAGCCCGGTGTCGACGTAGACACAGGTGAGTCGGTCGCCCACGGCCTTGTGGACGAGGGCGGCCGCGACGGCGGAGTCGACTCCTCCGGACAATGCACAGATCACCCGGCCGGAATCGCCCACCTGCTTCTGGATGAGATCGACCTGGGTGTCGATGACACTGGCCATGGTCCAATCGGCATGAGCGCCACAGGCGTCGTGCACGAAACGTTCGATCACGTGCTGGCCGAACGGGGTGTGGCCAACCTCGGGGTGATACTGCACGCCATACAGGCCACGCTCGGGCGCCTCGAACGCGGCGACGGGGGCGTCGGTGGTGCGGGCGGTGATGGTGAAGTCGTCGGCCACCTCGGTGATGGCGTCGAAGTGACTCATCCACACGGTTTGTTCGCCGGGAGTGCCGCTGAGCAGCGAGCCGGCGATGTCCACCTTCATGGTGGTGCGGCCGTATTCGCCCCGATCGTTGCGTCCGACGGTGCCGTCGTTCTGGTGGGCGATGAGCTGGGCGCCATAACAGATGCCGAGAATGGGGATACCGAGCTCGTAGACCTTCGGGTCCATCTCTGGGGCACCGTCCACGTGAACCGACTTGGGGCCGCCGGAGAGGATGATTCCGGTCGGTGCTCGATCGGCGATCTCGGCCGCAGTGATGCTGTGCGGCACGATTTCGGAGTAGACGCGTGCCTCGCGAACCCGGCGTGCGATCAGCTGCGCGTATTGCGCCCCGAAGTCGACCACAAGAACGGTTTCGCCCTCATGGACCATGTCCTCAGTGGCCATTCGTTGTCACCAGCAATTCTGCTTTCTGGAAGTCCTTCAGATCGGTATATCCGCACATGGCCATCGATTGGCGGAGCGATCCCGCAATGTTTCGCGACCCATCCTCGGAATGAGATGGCCCGTGGAGGATTTCACTGAGCGAGCCGCGCGGAGGCACCGGTATACGGCCGCCTTGGGGAACGGTCGGATGCACACTTTGTACGCCCCAGTGCCAGCCGCGTCCGGGCGCGTCGTGGGCGGCCGCGAGAGGCGCACCCAACATGACGGCGTCGGCGCCGCAGGCGATGGCTTTGGCGACGTCGCCGCCAGTGCTCATGGAACCATCAGCAATCAGATGCGTGTAGACGCCGGTCTCATCGAGGTGACGCATGCGCGCCGCCCGGGCGTCGGCCAACGCGGTGGCTTGGGCTCCGCCGACTCCCAGTACATGCCCGACAGTGCTGGCGCTGCCGGTGCCCACACCGACGAGGATGCCGGCAGCGCCGGTACGCATGAGGTGCAGGGCCGCCGAGTAACTGGCGCAATCCCCCACCAGGACGGGAACCTGCAGTTGTCGAATGAAGGTCTTGAGGTTGAGCGGTTCCGTCTCGCCGTTGGTGACGTGTTCGGCGGAGATCACGGGCTGTTGGATGACCAACAGACCGAGCTCGGCCTTCAGGATCGTGTCTATGTGATCGGCGGTTCGTTGCGGACTGATCGCCGCGCAGCTGACGACATCGGCGTCGTTGATCTCGCGGATGCGTTGCACGATGAGATCGGGATCGATCGGCGCGGAGTAGAGCTTCTGCATACGTTCGGTCGCAAGCGCATCGTCGAGCTCAGCGACTTCGTCGAGGACGCTGTCGACGTCTTCGTAACGGGTCCACAGGCCTTCAAGGTTCAGGACACCGACCCCGCCGAGCCGTCCCATTTCGATCGCGGTCGCCGGGCTGACGACGGAATCCATGGCCGACGCCATAATGGGCAGGTCGAAGCGATAAGCGTCGATTTCCCACGTCAGGCTGATGCTTTCGGGGTCGCGCGTGCGCCGCGACGGGACGATCGTAATGTCGTCGAAGCCGTACGCTCTGCGTCCGGATTTGCCCATACCAATCTCGATGTCAGCCACTGCCGATTCCTCTGGGTGAAAGGGGAAAGGCTAGTTGCTGGCGGAGGTAAAGGCGACCGGTAGGTCCAGCCGATGCTCAGGCCAGGGTGTCCAGTAGGCCATACATCGCATCGACGTGGCGCTGCTCGGTGTGCTGCGATCCAATCGACACTCGCAGAACGACCTGGTCGTTGATCTTGGTGTGGGTCAGGTACGCGTCACCGGACGCATTGATCGTGTCGCGAATACGCTCGTTCTCGGCGTCTCCACCGATGTGACGGAACGTGACCAACGACAGCGGATTCGGCGCCACGATCTCATACGAGGGGTGGTTGCCAATTCGCTCGGCGAAGTCCTGCGCCATGTCGACATGCGAACGCACGAAGTTCGCCAGACCTTCTGCGCCGTGCGTGCGAATGACGAACCACAACTTCAGGGCACGAAAGCGGCGGCCCAGAGAGATCTGCCAGTCGCGATAGTCGATGACCGCGCCCTTCTCGGTGGCCTCGTTCCGGAGATACTCGGGGAGCACGCTCAAGGCCGAGATCATCGGGCCCCGGTCGGCGATGTAGAACAGCGAACAGTCGAAGTTGGTCAGCAGCCACTTGTGAGGATTGAACGAATAGCTGTCCGCCCGCTGCAGACCCGCATTCACAAATCGATATTCGGGCGCCACGGCAGCCGAACCCGCGAATGCGCCATCCACGTGGAGCCAGGCGCCGAAGTCCTTGCACACATCGGCGATTGCCTCGATCGGGTCGAGCGCCGTTGTGGACGTGGTTCCGGTGGTCGCCTGCACGAAGAACGGCCGCCTGTCCTCCACAATGTCTGCCACCATCGCCTCCCGCAGCTTCACCGGATCCATGGCGTGGTTCTCGTCGGACGGGATCACGCGAATCTGTTCTGCAAACAATCCCGCGATCCGCACGCCCTTCTCCAGCGAAGAGTGCGCGTGTTCGCTCGTGTACGCCACGAGCTCGGGCATGCGCCATTGGCCGGCAACCCGTTCGCGGGCCGAGAGGATGGCCACCAGGGCGCCGCTCGAGGCCGAATCCTGAATCGTGCCGCCGCCTGGCCCGGTCGACAGGAACCGATCCGGCAGTCCGCACAACTCGATCATCCAGTCGAGCATGTGGGTTTCCAGCTCGGTGCACGCCGGTGAGGTCGCCCACAACATCCCCTGCACACCGAGTCCGGCGGAGAGCAGTTCGCCGAGAACCGATGGTGGCGACGCGTTCGCCGGGAAGTAGGCGAAGAAGTTCGGCGACTGCCAATGGGTGACTCCCGGAAGGATCAGGCTGTCGACGTCGGCCATGATGTCCGCCCACGGCTCCCCGGCCTCAGGTGGGCTCGCTGGCAGCGACGCCCGAATGTCGCCAGGAGCCACCTGACTGAGCACGGGCAGATCCTCCAACCGCTCCCAGTAGTCCGCGATCCAATCGATCAGATCGTGCCCGGCTTGCCGGAACTCGTCCAGATCCATCGGTGGAACGTAGGCGGTCATCGGCCGATGATATGCGGATCGGTCAGTCGAACAAGCAGTTGCTGAAGCATGAGGGCGGTCGCGCCCCACACCGTGTCCCCGATGAGGTCAAAGAAGTGCATGGATCGGTACTGGTCGTCCCACAGCCACTCCTCTTCTCGGTACGTCTCGGGCATTAGGAGCTCGCGCAGCGGCACGTGCAAGACCGCATCGACTTCGTCCGGTGACGGCACCAGCTCCGGGCGCTCCGGCAGCTCCGCCAGGAGCGGGGCAACCAGCGAGAAGCTGGCTCCGGTGACGAACCGGTCGAGCGCACCGATCGGCGCGACCACCTCTGGCTCCAGTCCCACCTCTTCGTGGGCTTCGCGTGTCGCCGCCTCCCACAGGGTCTCGTCGGCGTCAACCGCTCCACCCGGAAACGCGATCTCACCGGGATGTTTGCGCATGTGGTGGGCCCGCCGGGTGAGAATGGTGACCGCACCTTCGGGGCTGTCATACAACGCCACCAGTACCGCCGACCGTCGGCCGGGCGCAGTGGGTCGAGACGTGGCGGGGCCACGAACTATCTCCTGCGGCTCGTAGCTCGCAAACGCCGCCTTGACGTCGGCCACGGACGGTGCAGGCGCGTCCTGCGGCCAGGGTGGCGAAGCACCCACCCGCCATTTCGGTGGACGCGGAATGGGCTGGGGCCCGCCGCGAGCCGGCATCAGCTCTCCGAGAGTGCGGCCAATACGGACTCGAGCCCGGCGTCGCGCAGTGCCTCGAGCACCGCCTCGGGGTTGGTGATCCCCTTCTCCCACGTCTGCCACGCATCGAGCATCTCCTCGACTCCCTCGGTGGACTTGGTGTCCTCAAGGACTTCGGGAAGGAAGCCGGTCTTCAGATAGCTCATCGTGCGGCCGGGCATCTCGTTGCCGGCGGTCCAGTCCTCGAACTGGGTCAGCAATTTGGCTGGGGACGCAGCTGGTCGTTCATCCATCGGCGTCAGGCTACCGACCCGCGGTCAGCTCGCGATTCATCAGCTCCTGCAGAGCCGATCTGAGCCTCAGGGTCGCCGGACCTTCGGCGAACGTGCGATCACCAACCGCAGTGACCGCAACCACCTCCCGCAACGTCGACAAGGCGAAGAACTCCGAGGCATCATCGAGGCGTTCGATGGGGACCTCCACCTCGCGGACCTCGAGGCC
>SHLQ01000066.1 GCA_004282895.1 Acidimicrobiales bacterium | reverse complement strand
TCGTTTCGTCGGGTCACGCCTCGGTTCCGATCCACGACGTCTACTCGATTGACGAGATCCAACAAGCACACGCGGACATGGAGGAGGGAAAGGCCAGCGGCAAACTCGTCGTTGTGACCTGAGGCTGCTGTGGACATGGATGATGCGGATGTGGCTGTTGTTGGACTAGGGGCGATTGGTGCCTCGGCGTTGTGGCGCCTGGCCGAGCGCGGAGTCTCCGTCGTAGGCATTGAGCAGTTCAGCCCTGGCCATGATCGCGGGTCATCGCACGGGAACTCCCGTCTGTTTCGTGTTGCGTGTCTCGAACACCCGAATCTCGTCACTCTCGCTCGCACGTCCCGGGATCTATGGCGAGAGCTCGAGTCCTTGAGCGGCCAGCCGCTTCTGACGACAACGGGATCGATAACGATCGGCTCACCCTCCTCTCCCGAGGTACGAGACGCGCTGCTGGCTGCCGGCCAGCACAATCTTGATGTCGAACGCCTGACCGACGCCGAGGTCGCCACGCGCTATCCCCACCATGCGGACATCGCGAGCAGCCACGTGGGGGTCGTGGACCCGGAGGCAGGGATCCTCCGACCGGAGGCCGCGATCGTCGCCGCGGTCGACGCAGCGAGGCACGCAGGTGCACACGTCATCACGGAAACACGGATCACGGGAGTCGCCGTCACCGATGGCGGCGTAACGATCGAGACACCAACCGGGAAGATCAACGCTCGTCAGGCCGTCGTCACCGCCGGCGCATGGCTTGGATCGCTGGCTCCGGGTCTCCCCCTTCGATCGCGCCGGGTGATGCAGTCCTGGTTCGACCCCAAGTCATCAGCTGATCGGTCCATCGATCTCTCGGACTTTCCCGTCTTCATTCGAGCACTCGACGATGGGACGTCCTACTGGGGACACGGCCAGACCCATGGCGAAGGAGCCAAGATCGGCGTCGATTGGGACCCGGATTGCCGGTGGACCGAGCCAGACGAACTGGACCGCGATGTGAGCCCGATCGACTACAAGCTGGTGTCCTCGCTGGTCCGAGACTGGCTCCCGGATCTCGACCCGAACCCAACGAAGGTCACGCCGTGCATGGTGACATACACGCCAGACCACCAATTCTTCATCGGCCGACTCGACAACGACTCGCCCATCATCGTCGGCGGCGGAGGCTCAGGTCACGCGTTCAAACATGCTGCGGGGATCGGAGAACTGATTGCGCAGATCACCCAAAGAGAGAAGCCGTTGTTTGACACCAGCTTCGTCTCACCGACTCGGACACTGCCCGATTCCCTCTAGTCGAGCTCGGTAGCCGGGCAGATGTAATCTGCACCCGTCTGGAAAGGGGGGACTCGATGCCAGTGCATTTCACCGACGAGGAGATGGCGCTCCGGGCGGCGAGCGCCACCGCTGCCGTCGGCGACGCCGGAATCGACGCCATCCTCATCTTCAAGCAGGAGTCGATGTACTGGCTGACGGGTTATGACACCTTCGGCTTCTCCATGTTCCAATGCCTCGTGCTCACGAACAGCGGACGTCAGGCCTTGCTCACCCGGATGCCGGATCGTGGCACGGCGCAGTACACGTCGAATCTGGTGGACATTCGCATTTGGCACGACGTCGAGGGGATGAACCCGACTGTCGACCTGATTGCGATGCTCGACGATCTCGGCCTTCGCGGCGCACACGTCGGCATCGAGCTCGACAGCTACGGACTCAAGGCGTCGAACTGGGAGCTCCTGGAAACGGCACTCGATGGCTTCTGCACCTGGGTCGACGCCTCAACGCTGATGCAAGAGCTGCGCCGAACCAAGAGCCCGGCCGAGATCGCGTATATCCGGCGCGCCGCCGAGCTGGCCGACGACGCGTGGGACGCAGCTGTGGCTCGGGCTGGTGCCGGCGTGTCCGAAGCCGACGTGCTCGCGGACATGCAAGACGTTGTGCTCCGCGGTGGCGGTGACTACGCCGGCAACGGCATCATCATCGGATCGGGGCCAGCAGCGCTGATGGTGCGTTATACCTCTGGTCGTCGCACCATCGGGGCGAACGATCAGCTCACGCTCGAATGGTGTGGAGTGCAGCGGCACTATCACGCCGCCATGATGCGCACGATGCTTGTGGGTGAACCGTCTGCTGAACACGTCGCCATGCACGCTGCTTGTCGCGACGCTCTGCTCGCGTGCGAAGCCGCAATCAAGCCCGGCGCCACACTCGGCGAGGTATTCGACGTCCACGCCGAGATCTTCGACGAGGCCGGCTTCGCAAAGCACCGAATGAACGCGTGTGGGTACGGCATGGGTGCGGTGTACGCGCCGATCTGGGTCGACTGGCCGATGCTGTACCACGGCAACCCACTCACCTTCGACGTGAACCAGGTGTACTTCCTGCACATGATCCTGCTGAACCTCGACGACGGTCGGGCGATGAACCTCGGCCACTCAATCGTCGTGACCGAAGGTGGCTGCGAGCGCCTCAGCCGCTCGAGTCTCGACCTGGTCGTGAAGTGAAGGAGCGCTGATGGCTTGGCAATTCTGGATCGATCGCGGCGGCACCTTCACCGACATAGTGGCTCGCCGTCCCGATGGCTCGACAACAACCAAGAAGCTGCTCTCGGAGAATTCTCAGCACTACCCCGATGCGGCGATCGAGGGAATCCGCCAGCTGCTTGAGGTGGCGGCGGGAGAGCCGCTGCCCGCTGACCACATCGACGCGGTTCGGATGGGAACAACGGTGGCAACGAACGCGTTGCTCGAACGCCAAGGCGCCCGCACCGCGTTCGTGACGACCAGCGGCTTCGCCGATGCACTGCGAATCGGTTACCAAGCACGACCGGACCTGTTTGCGCTCGACATCCTCCTTCCCGAGATGTTGTACGAGACGGTCGTTGAGATCGATGAGCGGATGTCCGCCAGCGGTGAGGTTCTCGTGCCCGCCAACCCCGACAATGTGCGGCTACAACTGCAGGCGCTCTTCGACGACGGCATCGAGTCGCTGGCGATCGCGTTCCTCCATGGGTACCGCTATACCAACCATGAATCCCTGGTTGCCAGAATCGCCAGGTCGATCGGATTCGAACAGGTTTCGGTGAGCCAGGAGGTGAGCCCGCTGATGAAGCTGGTGAGCCGCGGTGACACCACCGTCGTCGACGCCTACCTCTCACCGGTGCTTCGGCGCTATGTCAACCAGGTCGCAGCCCAGCTGACGTCCGATGACTCCGAGGCGAGGCTCATGTTCATGCAGTCGAATGGCGGGCTCACCGATGCGCATCACTTCCAGGGCAAGGATGCGCTGCTGAGCGGACCGGCTGGGGGAGTGGTCGGCATGGTCGCGACCGCCTCTGCAGCGGGCTTCGACCGACAGATTGGATTCGATATGGGCGGCACCTCAACCGACGTGTCGCACTACGCGGGCGAGCTCGAGCGAGTGTATGAAACCGAGGTCGCCGGCGTCCGGGTGCGAGCGCCGATGATTGCGATCCACACCGTCGCCGCCGGTGGCGGATCGATCGTTCGCTTCGATGGCGCCCGCATGCGCGTCGGCCCGGAGTCAGCAGGCGCCAACCCCGGCCCGGCCAGCTACGGCAACGGCGGTCCGCTGGCCGTCACCGATTGCAACGTGCTGCAAGGAAAACTGCGACCCGACTACTTCCCGGCGGTCTTCGGAACAGACGGCACCGATGAGCTCGATGTGGCTACCGTACGGACCCAGTTCGACACACTTGCAGCTGACGTTGAAGTCGCCACCGGACACCGCCAAACACCCGAGGAACTCGCGGAAGGGTTCGTGTCGATTGCCGTCGAGAACATGGCGAATGCGATCAAGAAGATCTCTGTGCAGCGCGGATATGACATCACCGGATACACGCTGGTGTGCTTCGGTGGCGCAGGCGGCCAGCATGCCTGTCTCGTCGCCGAACGGCTCGGTATCGAACGAGTGCACATCCATCCGCTCGCCGGGGTGTTGTCGGCGGTGGGAATTGGCCTCGCCGATGTGCGCCACGTCGTCGATGAAGCGGTTGAAGCGCCGATTGACGCTGAACTGCTGGACAGCCTGGAGTCACGTTGGGTCGCGCTCGACCGCGCTGGACGCTCCGCGGTTGCAAACCAGGGTGTGGAGGAGGCTGCCATCAGCGCCATCCGGCGATTCGGCATTCGATATGACGGCTCGGACAGTCCGCTCACGGTCAACGCCGGCACGCTCGACGAGGTGATTGCCGAGTTCGAACGGGTTCACCAGGCTCGGTATGGGTTTATCGCGCCCGAGACCACGCTGATCATCGAGTCGATGCAGCTCGAAACCATCGGGGCGTCGGAGGCGATCGCTGACCTGAACGCCGCCGACACCACCGGATCTGCCGATCCTGCACCGTTGGCCACGCACCGCACGTGGATGAAGGGGGCGTTCCACGAAACTCCCTTCTACCAACGCGTCGATCTTGCTGCCGGCTGTTCGATCGAAGGTCCGGCCGTCATCGTGGAAGACACCGCCACGACGGTCATCGAACCCGGTTGGTCGGCGTCGATGAACGGCACGGGCGACCTCATTCTCGATCGCCTGTCGATCGACGACGCAGTAGCTGTCGGAACGACTGTCGACCCGATCCAGCTCGAGATCTTCAACAACCTGTTCATGAACATCGCCGAGCAGATGGGTGTGGTGCTGGAGAACACTGCCGCCTCGGTGAACATCAAGGAGCGGCTCGACTTCTCGTGCGCAATCTTCGATCCTGAGGGCGAGCTCATCGCCAATGCGCCACATATGCCCGTGCATCTGGGGTCGATGAGCGAGTCGATCAAGTCGATCATCCGCCAGAACCCGAACATGGTCGACGGCCAGGTGTTCGTCATGAACGCCCCCTACAACGGGGGAACTCATCTGCCTGACATCACCGTCATCAAGCCGGTTTTTGGTGCCGAGGGGACCGTCATCTTCTATGTTGCGTCTCGAGGACACCACGCTGACATCGGCGGCAGCGTGCCCGGCTCGGCGCCAGCTGACTCCACCGACGTAAACGATGAAGGTGTCCTGATCGACAACTTCCTGCTGGTGGAGGAGGGCCGCTTCCGCGAAGCCGAACTGCACGCCTTGTTGACTTCGGCAAAGTGGCCAGCCCGCAACCCCGCGAAGAACATCGCCGACCTCAAGGCGCAGGTGGCCGCGTGCGAGAAGGGGACGACCGAGCTGATGGCGGTGATTCACCACTATGGCCTCGATGTCGTGCATGCCTACATGGGCCACGTCAAAGACAACGCGGAGGAGTCGGTACGTCGCGTGATCGATGTGCTCTCCGACTGCGCGTTCACCTACGCCATGGACGACGGCCACCAGGTCTCCGTGGCGATCTCGGTTGACCACCACAGCCGTTCGGCCACCATCGACTTCACCGGCACAAGCGGCGTCCATCCTGGCAACTTCAACGCTCCATCGGCCATCGCGCACGCGGCGGTGCTCTACGTCTTCCGCTGCATGGTCGACGACGACATTCCGCTCAATGCCGGCTGTATGGCGCCGCTCGAGCTGATCCTGCCCGACGAATCCATGATCAACCCGTCGTACCCGGCCGCCGTGATCTCCGGAAACGTCGAAACCAGCCAGCTGATCGTCGACACACTCTTCGGTGCGCTGGGCGTGATGGCGGCCGCGCAGGGAACGATGAACAACTTCATCTGGGGCAACGACGAGCACCAGTACTACGAAACGATCTGCGGTGGGGCAGGGGCAACCCCCAATGCTCCGGGCTGCTCGGCGGTGCATACCCACATGACCAACTCACGCCTCACCGACCCTGAGGTGCTCGAGTGGCGCTTTCCGGTGCAGCTCGAAACCTTCCACGTGCGACGCGGATCCGGCGGAGAAGGACAACATCGTGGCGGCGATGGGGTGGTCCGCCGCCTGCTGTTCCACGACGCATTCGAAGTGAACGTCTTGTCCGGTCATCGCTCTGTGCCGCCCTACGGCCTCGCCAACGGTGGCGTCGGCGCAGTGGGCCACAATCGCGTCATCCGCACCGACGGAACGGTGCAGGACCTGCCGGGTGTCACCCAGACAACGGTCGAACCTGGCGATCGCTTTGAAATCGAAACGCCAGGAGGCGGCGGCTGGTCGCCGGCCTAGAACTGTCGGTTAGCTACTGCTGGCGACGCTCCCAGAGGCCGCGCACGTAGTGGGCTTGACCCGTGTGATTCATGCAGTCGTCGATCACACTCACGAGTCGAACGCCAGCGGTGACGTGGGGATCCCAGCGCGTGTCGACGATCCGATCGAGCTCGTTGGCATCGACCTTGGCGATGTAGTCAAGTGATCGCTCGTGGACCTCGTCGTAGTAGGCCAGCAGGTTGTCCGCGGTGTTGAACACAACGTTTCCAGCCTGTTCTGGCGAGTGCCCGTAGCCGAGATCCTTCTCATCGGCTGGAAGCCCGAGCCTGACGGCCCAGCCGTCGACGACATAGGCCTGTTCTCGTCCGGCAAGGTGCGCGACGTGGTCGTCCTGCACGCGGGTGAGATGCCAGACCAGCCAGCCGATCGAATTCGCGTCGGGGTCCGGTCGGTAGTTGATCGCCTCAGCGGGAAGGTCCTGAAGTGCCGCATGCACCCATCCTTTGACCCGTCCGATTGCATCGGTCAATACGTCGATTGTGTCCATGTCACCGATCATATGGACCGGTCGCTCTGCCTGCGGCCGTGACTCGGGCCTGCGCCTAGGATGAGCGGAACGGTTCAGGCCCGCGCCGGGTCGGGAAAGGGGAGGCCGGAGATGTCGACACATCGGCTCGACGAGTCCGCCACGGGCGTGTTCATCATCTCGGCGACGCCATTCGACGACGATGGCGAACTCGATCTCGAGAGCGTCGATCGACTGGCCGACTTCTACATCGGGCACGGCGTCTCGGGCATCACCGTCCTGGGGATGATGGGTGAGGCCCACAAGTTGTCGCCGGTCGAGTCCCAGACGTTCCTCGATCGCATGCTGAAACGGGTCAACGGACGCGTTCCTGTCGTCGTCGGGGTCTCGAACGCCGGTCTCGACGCTCTCGCGCACCTGTCTCAATCGAGCATGGACATGGGCGCTGCCGGCGTCATGGTGGCGCCACTGGCCGGTCTCGGTACCGAGCAGAAGGTCTACAACTACTTCGATCAGGTCTTCGAGGCACTCGGGCCCGATGTCCCGGTTTGTTACCAGGACTTTCCCGTGGCGACCCGCACCGAAGTCTCCGTGCCGCTCCTCACTCGAATGATCGAGGCTTTCGATCAGCTGGTCATGTTGAAACACGAAGAGTGTCCTGGCCTGAGCAAGCTGTCGGCGATGCGAACGGCATCCGACGCTGGAGGCCGACGGGTCTCGATTCTGTGCGGCAACGGGGGTCTGTACCTCCCGCAGGAGCTGGCCCGCGGCGCCGATGGCGCCATGACCGGGTTTGCGTACCCCGAGATGCTGGTCGAGGTGGTCGCGTTGTATCAGGCTGGGGAGAGGGACCGGGCCGAGGACGTGTTCGACGCGTATCTGCCACTGGTTCGCCACGAACAGCAACCTGGCTGGGGCCTGGCCCTGCGAAAAGAGGTGCTGCATCGACGCGGTGCGATTGCATCGCCCAAGGTGCGCCTTCCCGGGCCATCGCTGAACTCGACCGATCACGACGAACTGAGCCGGCTCATCGCTCGCGTCGAGCGCAATGTGGAAACGATCGGAACACCATGAACGAATTCGAGCTGAAGATCACTGGCGGCACGATCGCCACGAGTGCCGAGACGTTCCAGGCCGATGTCGCGGTTCGAGGCACGCAGATCGTCGCCATCGGCAACGACCTCGGAGACGCGGATCGTGTCATCGACGCATCAGGCAAATATGTCCTGCCCGGAGGGATCGAAGCGCACTGCCACATCGAGCAGGAGTCGTCGAGCGGGATCATGACCGCCGATGACTACTACTCGGGAAGCGTCTCCGCAGCATTCGGCGGAAACACGTGCATCGTGCCGTTCGCGGCCCAGCACCGCGGGCAGACTCTCAAAGATGTCCTGGAGACGTACCACGATCGAGCGAGCTCGAAGTCGGTCGTCGACTACTCCTTCCATCTGATTGTCTCCGACCCGACCGAAGACGTCCTGCACAAGGAACTCCCGAAGGCCATCGAGGATGGCATCACCTCGTTCAAGATCTACATGACCTACGACCGGCTGATCGTGGACGACGAACAGATGCTCGACATCTTCGCCGTCGCCAAACGGCACGGCGCGCTGACGATGATCCACGCCGAGAACAACGCCATGATCAAATGGATGAGCGGGAAGCTCGTCGAGACCGGACACGACGCACCGAAATATCACGCGTTGAGCCATCCCCGAACCGCCGAGTCCGAGGCGATCAATCGTGCGATTGCGTTGGCTGGCTTCGTCGACGCGCCGATCCTGATCGTTCACGTTTCGACCGAGGCGGGAGCGCGCATCATCGCCGAGGCTCGATACGACGGCCGCAAGGTGTTCGGCGAGACCTGTCCCCAGTACATGTTCCTGAATGCCGAGCAGATGGACCTGCCCGGCATGCACGGCGCGAAACTCTGCTGTAGCCCGCCACTTCGCGACCGAGCGTCGCAGGAGGAGATCTGGCGCTGCCTGCAGAACGGCACGTTTCAGGTGTACTCCTCTGATCACGCTCCGTACCGGTTCGATGAGACCGGCAAGCTGAATGCCGGACCGACTCCCGCGTTCCCGAAGATCGCCAACGGTCTACCCGGCATCGAACTGCGGCTGCCGTTGCTGTTCTCCGAAGGTTTCATGAAAGGGCGCATCACTCTCTCGCACTTCGCGGCGTTGGCAGCCGGCAACGTGGCGGCCATCTACGGCATGGACCACCGCAAGGGCTCGATCACCCTCGGACGGGACGCCGACATCGCCATCTGGGACCCAGATGTCCAGCGGGTGGTCAACGCCGAAGACCTCCACGACAACATGGACTACACGCCCTATGAGGGCATGAAGATCACCGGCTGGCCGACGACGGTAATCCAGCGCGGCCAAGTAATTATCGAGGACAACGAACTCCAGGTCGGGCGTGGTGCCGGCGAGTTCGTGCCGCGTCACACGATCGACCTCACCGCAATGCCAGGACGCGTTGCTCCCGAACTCGATCCTGCACGCAACTTCGGCGTCGACCTCGACCTGTGACGGAGCGCAAGAGGGTCCTCGTCATCAATCCGAACTCGAACGAGACGGTGACCGACGGGCTGCGGAGATCGCTCGAGATGTTTGCCGACGATGCGGACGTCGACTGCTGCACGCTCCCGGACGGACCGTTCGGCATCGAATCGGACGAGGACATCGAAGCAGTGAAGCCACTGATCATCGATCGGATCGAGCGGTCACCGGAGTATGACGCGTACGTGATCGCCTGCTATTCGGATCCGGCTCTTGAAGAATGCCGCGAGCGTTTCGACAAGCCGGTCTTTGGCATGCAGCAGAGCGCCGTCGAAACTGCCGCCGGAGGTAGAAGGCACTTCGGTGTCGTCGCGTTGTCCGATGTATCGATCCGCCGTCACCTCGAACGCATCGCAGCGCTCGGCTTTAGCGAGCAACTCGCCGGTGAGCTACCGCTGGACATCACGGTCGACGAGGCTGCGAACGATCCACAGACTCTTCAGAAGGTGATTACCCAGGGTCGCAGCCTTATCGAGGAGCACGGTGCCGAGTCGGTGGTGCTCGGTTGTGCAGGGATGGCGGCACATCGCGAACCGGCAGAGAACGCACTTGGGGTGCCGATCATCGAACCCGCACAAGCTGCGGTGAAACTCGCAATCGACAGCGAGGATCAGTAGAGGAACATCGGTTTACCGGCGACGTGGCGCACCTTTGGGCGGTACTCGGCGACGTCGTAGAGTTCGTCGACGTCGACGCGCTTCGCTCCTTCACCGGTGAGTGCGATCGGCACGTTGGTGTAGATGCCGGAGCGCAGCGCGACCATACGGCCAGATGCGCCCTCCAGTGCGAGGTCGACCGCCAAGTTCGCGTAGTTGACGGCCACCATGAGATCGAGGCTGTCAGGTCGCCCGGAGCGCATGAGGTATGCAACCTCCTGGAGCACGATCTTCTGGCCGGTTCGTTCGGTCAGGAGATCCCCGGTTTGTTTGCCGATGCCGCCAAGTTTGCGGTGGCCGTAGGCGTCTGCCTCTCCGGAGAGATGGATATCGCCGCCTTCAAGCGCGGCGCCCTCGGAAACCGTGAGCATCGCGTAGTTCGACGGGTTCGCAGTCTTGTCCTGCATGATCTTCTCTGCGAGCCGGTCGATGTCGAAGGGCACCTCGGAGATGAGGGCTCGATCCGCGTTGGCGAGGTAGGCGGTGATCAACGACGTCTCACCCGAATAGCGCCCGAACAGCTCGACGACCGCGATCCGTTCGTGTGAACCCGTGCTTGTGCGCAGATTGTGGATGAACTCCACGCCGCGACTCACCGCAGTGGAGAAGCCGATGCAGTAGTCGGTGCCGTGAACATCGTTGTCCATCGTCTTCGGGATGGCGATGACGGGCACACCCTCCTGATGCATACGTAGGCCGTAGCTGAGCGTGTCGTCGCCACCGATCGGGATGAGCACGTCGATACCGAGCGCCTCGATCGCCCGCAAGACTGCCGGGGTGAGATCGTGGGGGCCGTCTCCCTCAATCTCACCGCGGAGGAAGTCGGGAACCTCTTCGGTCCGAACGCGACCGGGGTTGGTACGGCTGGTGTGCAGGAACGTGCCGCCGCTGCGGTCCTTCGTACGTACGGTGGCGCGGTCCAGCGGCATCGTGTTGAACGCCATGGACTCCGGGTCCTCCGGGTTGGCGTTGAGTAGTCCGCCCCAACCTCGTCGAATGCCGATGATCTCACCCCCGGCATCGATGACGCGGTTGGTGGCCGCCTTGATACATGGATTGAGTCCGGGGACGTCGCCCCCACCGGTGAGAATTGCTGCGCGCATGAGTCACAACCTACAACCCCTCATCCGCCCCAGTCGAAAGCGCATGAGGCCGGTGCAGATGCTCCGCGACCTGAGTCGTTACAGGTCGTCTCGTCAGAGCGGGCGTGGGTCAGCCCGGGTCTTCAGACACCGACCCTGCGCCCTCGAGACGATGGCTGGTCATCGACAGTCCACCCAAGTGGCACCCTTCGGCGAAATGTTCCGTGCCGAACTCCGCTGTAGCTGCGAGCCCTGCAATGTAGAAGAGGGGGAGCAGGTGGTCTGGCGTCGGGGCGGCGAGGTGGTGGTGTTTGTGTTCGAACAGTCTGGCGATCTCGCTGGGACGCTCGGCCATCAACTCGGTAGCGGTCTCGTCGTACTCACGAGCCCAGTCGAACCCGAAGTTGGGCCGTTGCCACTGGACTTGGCGAAGATTGTGCACGACGTTGCCGCTCGCGACGATCAACACGCCGTCTTGTCGCAGTGGGTTCAACGCCGCGCCGAGTTCGACGTGATAGTCGGGTGGCTCCGATGCGTCGATCGAGAGTTGTACCACCGGAACGTCGGCGTCGGGATACATATGGGTCAGGATTGACCATGTCCCGTGGTCGAGGCCCCAACTGTCGGCGTCCTGGCCTACCCAGGTTGGCTTGACCAGGTCGGCGACCTCCTCGGCCAGATGAGGTGAACCCGGTGCCTGGTATTGCACGGCGAAGAGGTCGTCCGAGAAGCCGTAGAAGTCGTGGATCGTCGCCGGACTCGACATGGCGGTGACCGCTGTCGCGTTTATGTACCAATGCGCAGAGATGGCCAGAATTGCGCGTGGTCGAGGGATCTGTTGGGCGAAGCCCGACCATGCCTCAGTCCACACGTTGGACTCGAGTGCATTGGTCGGGCTCCCATGACCGATGAAAGCCGCTGGCATTTCGGATGAAACATCGGTCGCGCCGCTTTCAGGCATTGTCAGCCTTGACTGCCGAGATCTCGAACTCGAGGGTCACTTTGTCGCTGACGAGAACGCCACCAGAGTCAAGAGGGGTGTTCCATGTGAGGCCCCACTCCTTGCGGCTTACTTCGACGGAGCCCTCGAGGCCCAATCGGGTGTTGCCCCAGGGGTCGATGGCCGGGCCGGTCACTTCGAGGTCGAACGTGATCGGTCGGTTGACGCCCTTGATGACGAGGTCACCGGTGACCCGATAGACCGAGTCACCGGCAGGGGCGATTGCTGTACTGGTGAAATTGATGGTGGGGTAGGCCTCGGCGTCGAAGAAGTCGCCGCTGCGCAAGTGGCCATCGCGGTCATCGTTGCGGGTGTCGACACTTTCGACCTGGATGGAGACCGAAAGGTTTGACCGGGTTGGGTCCTCCGCATCGAATGACCCCGAGCCCTCAAGCTCGTTGAAGGCGCCGCGAACCTTGGTGATCATTGCGTGGCGGGCAACGAAGCCGACTCGGCTGTGGGATGGGTCGAGTCCGTAGGTGCCGGTTTCGGTTTTTGTGAGGGTGTCCATGGTGTTCTCCAATTGCGGTAGTTGATATGTCAACATCGTAAGGGGAAGTAGTGGACATGTCAACCATTGTGACGTATGCTACATCCATGCCCTCCGAGACCCGCTGGCTCAACGCCCAAGAGAGACAGGCGTGGCGAAATCTGTCGCTCATGCAACTCCAGCTCGACGCGCTCCTTGGCCGGGAGTTAGCCGCTGAGGGTTTGTCATATCAGGACTACCTGGTGATGGCGGACCTATCCGAGCGAGATGGCGAGCAGGCCAGGATGAGCGAACTTGGCCACCACCTCGGCTGGGAGAAGAGCCGGCTTTCCCATCACATCAGCCGGATGGAGAAGCGCGGGCTGGTTGCGAAAGTGAAGTGTCCGACGGATAAGCGCGGCTGGTTTGTGTGCCTCACCGATAACGGCCGGCAAGCCATCTCGCAGGCCGCACCAGAACACGTCGAATCGGTACGCAGAAACTTCATCGACCTCTTGACGTCGGATCAGCTCGAGGCCCTCGACGAGATCGCGAACATCGTGCTGGATCACCTGCCGGAGGAGTGAGTCGGCCGGACGGTAGTGCTCGTTCTATGAGCAGCGTCTTGTTCCTACAAGCCGTCTACAGGAACCGAGTGTCGGTCTCGAGACCGAGCCGGATCCGACCGTGGGTCTCGAAGGTGCGGGGAGCGACCATGGCGTGTTGCGTCGCAACGTAGGCGTCGCGGAACGTCTTCTGCAGTGGACTGGTCTTGTAGACCGCGGCGCCGCCGCCGGCCTTGTACATCAGCTCGGCAACCTCGGCTGCGGATTGGGTCGCATGGGTGGCGCTCAACCGCAACATCCGCTTCTGTTCGATCGTCTGCTCGTGGCCGGCTTCGCTCGATTCCCACGCGCTGGTGATCGCCTCGTTCATGAACGACCAGGCGGAATGAAGTTTGGCTTCGGCTATCGCGACATCAGCCTGAATGGGTGAGCGATGGGCGAGGGATCGGGAGCTTCCCTGAGGCTTCTTGGTGTCGGCCAGGTCGACGAGCTCGTCGATGGCCCTTCGACCGATACCCACGGCACAGGCGGCGACCCCACAGGCGAGAAGTCCGTAAAACGAGAATCGGGACCAGCTGTTTCGCCGCACGGGTTCATCGATCCCGTTCTGGACCCAACGCCCCTCCGGGACGAACACGTCAGTCACCTGATAGTCCCCGGAGCCGGTTCCGGACAGGCCGGAAACGTCCCAGTTGTCGATGAACTCGACCTCCTCAGGTGGAAAGAACACGAAGGGCGATGCGAGGCCGTCGGCTCGAGGGGCCGGTTTCCCATCCTCATCGACGACAAGACAACCGCCGCCGATCCACGTGCAGTGCTGCGTGCCCGAACCCCACGACCAGCGACCAGAAACGCGTAGCCCGCCGTCCACCGGCGTGGCGCGAGCTGCCGGCATGGCGAACCCACCGCCGATTGCGTCGCGGCTCCCAAAGATCTCCGTCGCGAAGGGATCGGGAAGGAAGGAAGACATCAGCGATGTCGTCGAGCCGATCATCGAGCACCAGCCGGCCGCACCATCGTGGTACGCCAGTTCCTCCATGACCTCGAGGCTCTCCCACGCGGTCACGCCAGGACCGTCGAGATCATCGGGCACGTACATTCGGAACGCACCGGTCGGTTTCATCAACTCGACAACGTCGAGCGGCAGGCGTTTCGCCTGTTCGGCCTCGTCCGCTCGAGCAGCAATCGACGGGCCGATCTCTCTCACCGCATCCAACACTGGGTTTCCCATGGCTCGGCCAGCCTATGGCACCTACCTTCCCGTACGCGGACAGGGCGGGGTAGCGTCCGGCTGTGATCGATGCACTCCTGGCAACACTCTCGCTGGAGGAGAAGGTGGCGCAGTTGTCGTGCGCCGCCCGCTGCTACGAAGTCGACGAACTGCGGCCGGACGCTGATCGCGAACCCGACGCGACAGCCTTCATCGAGCGGTTCCCTCATGGAATCGGCCAGCTTGGCCGACCCAGCGTCGGACGAACCCCAACGGACACACTCGCCCTCACGTCACGCGTACAGCAGGAGGTTCAATCCCGGACGACCGGCGGGATTGGTGTTCTCTTCAACGAGGAAGGGGTCCATGGCCTGATGGGTGCGGGGGCAACCGTCTTCCCGGCCGCGCTCGGACTTGCTGCGACGTGGGACCGAGAGCTCCTCGAGGAGGTCTACACGGTCGTTGCTTTGGAGGCTCGAGAGCGCGGCAGCAACTATGTGTACGCACCGGTCTTGGACGTTGCTCGCGACCCACGATGGGGACGCGTTGAAGAGACCTTTGGCGAGGATCCCTTCCTCATCGGATCATTGGGTGTCGCGGCAGTCCACGGGCTGCAGGGGCGAGAGTTCAACATTCCCCACGACCGAGTGCTGGCCTGTGCCAAACACTTCGTTGGGCATGGTGTTCCGCAGAGCGGTCGCAATTCCGCGCCGGTCCAACTCGGGCCCCGGGAGCTTCGCACCGACCACGCGCTGCCATTCGCAATGGTCATCGACCAGGCCGACGTTGGGGCGATTATGGCGGCGTATCACGACATCGACGGGATCCCAGTGCACGGGAACGAAGAGGTCCTGGTCGGACTCCTGCGCGACGAATTGGGCTTCGAAGGCATGGTCACGTCGGACGGGTTCGGCATTCCGCAGCTGCGATCCCTCCATCGGGTGGTGGAGGACGCGGAAGCCGCAGCCCGCTTGGCGTTCACGAGCGGCGTCGACTGCGAAGTTCCCGAAGCACGGTGCTCCGCCAATCTGGCCAGTGATGTCCGCTCCGGGGTGATCGACGAGGCGGTGATCGATCGGGCTTGTCGAAACGTCTTGCGCGCGAAACATCGGCTTGCGTTGCTCGAACCGTACATCGAGCCGTTGGCGCTGCCCGCAATCGACCCGTCAACTCGCGTGGATCTAACCCAGCGGGCGGCTGAGTTGGGGGTGGTACTGCTGACCAACAACGGCGTGCTTCCTCTGTCTTCTTCCGCGACGATCGCAGTGAGCGGTCCGAACGCGGAACATGCCCACCTCGGCGGTTACACCGATCCCGCGGCATCCGGAGTGTCGATCCTGGATGGGATTCGGGAGCGCTTCGGTTCGTCTGCGGTCACCTTCACTGAGGGTTGTCGAATCACCGACGATCCGGCCGGCGCGCACACCTGGTGGCTGGACGCCGTAACGCTCGCCGACCCGGCACTCGACGACGACCGAATCCGCCAGGCCGTAGCCGAGGCTGCGCAGGCCGATATCGCCGTCGTCGTGGTTGGCGGGAACGAGGCGACCCATCGTGAGGGATGGTGGTTTGATCATCTTGGTGACCGCGCCGATCTCACGATGGCGGGCCGCCAGGACGAACTGGTGGAACGCATTGCAGCCACGGGCGTCACGACGATCGCTGTTGTTGTCAGCGGTGGTCCCGTCGGACTCGAGCGAGTCGTCAAGGCCGCGGATGCGGTGCTGTGGACCTGCTACCCAGGCGAGCGGGGAGGAACGGCGATCGCACGTGTCCTCGCGGGGGACGTGGAGCCGGGCGGCCGTCTACCCATAACCTTCCCTCGACACTCCGGACAGATCCCGATTCACCGTGGTCGACGGCCATCGGCTCACCGCCCCTACTTTCACAGCGACTCAACACCACTGTTCGCATTTGGCCACGGACTCGGATACACCAGCTTCTCGTTGACCGATCCACGGATTGCGGCGTGTCCCCGGATCGGCGAGCTCGAAGCTGGAGCGACCGTGATCATCGCGGCTTCGCTCGAGAACACCGGTGATCGGTCTGGTAGCGAGGTCGTGCGAGTCGAGGTCGAGGACCAGTTTGCGTCGGTCGCCCAGCCGGCCCGCCTGGTTGATTTCACCAGGGTTGCACTCGAGCCCGGACAGCTGGTCAACGTGCAATTCGAACTCGACCAGAGCGCGTTCCGGCTGCTCGACCGATCGATGACATGGACAGTTGAACCTGGTGCATTCACGGTTCGGCTTGTCGCCGGTGGTGACTCGCTACAAGTCGATATTCGGTTGGAGGAATAGGCCGTATGCGCTGGGGTCACTCTCCCAGACTCGGATGCAAGTGACGAAGGGCTCTAGCCGTCCTCGTCCAGAACTGGCGTGATTGACAGAGGCCGCCGGTTCACTGCGACACCAGCGGTCACCGATCACCACGTCGCGTCTGGGAGGCATGATGAAGAAAGGGATCCTGCTGCACGAGGCTGACGACGATGTCGGTGTGGCCACAATGGATTTGATGACCGGCGAGGTCGTCGAGGCGATGACCCTCGAGGGTGAGCATGTAGCCGAGCTCGAGCTCGTCGATGACGTACCGCTCGCCCACAAGGTGGCGATGACATCGATGGACGAGAGTCAGGATGTGCTCGAGTACGGCCGGCCGATCGGGTTGGCCACCGC
>SHLQ01000225.1 GCA_004282895.1 Acidimicrobiales bacterium | reverse complement strand
GGGCGGCCGCCTTCTATGGCGACGTGTTCTCCTCCAGCCGGATCGCGAGCCTCGCAGCCTTCGGCGTCATCGGCATCGGAGCGGCGGGCTCGGTGTACGCCGGTCGGATGAGCGATCGTGTGAGCCGACCGAAGGCGGCGGGGCTGGCGATGAAGTGGTCAGCGGCGATGTCGCTGGTGATCGGCTTCCTCGTCGACGCGCCTTGGCCAATCGTTCTCGGGCTCGGTTTGATCTGGGGATTCTGGGTCGTGGCCGACAGCGCCCAGTTCTCCACGATCGTGTCCGAGGTGGTCGACAGTCGCTACGTCGGCACGGCCCTGACGATGCAGCTCGCGGCCGGCTTCGTTCTGACGGTGTTCACGATCTTCCTCGTGCCGGTCGTCCGCGACGCATACAGCTGGGGCTGGGCATTCCTGATTCTGGCTCCGGGGCCGCTGCTAGGCGCCTGGGCAATGCGATCGCTTGAAACCGGCGCCATCCGTCAAAGAGGGGTCTGACCCCTTTTTGGAAAAAAGGGTCAGACCCCTTTTTTCGTATTTAGGCGTCGGGGCTGAGGTAGGTGGGGGCGCTTGGTTTGAGCGGCCGGGCGTACCAGAGCGGGCGACGGAGGCCACCCGGGCCAGGTGCAGGACGAGTCTTGGTCAGCCAATCGAGGTAGGCCTCGCGTGACTTGTTGGTGTCCACCACGACATCGCCGTACTGATCGCCAGCCTCTGCTGGTGTCACGTGCACCCGCTGATGCCAGCACTGCATGCCCGAGATCGGGTCAGGCTGCACGGCGAACGTCAGGTTCTGATGGACACCGGTATCGGTCCACCAGATGCGGTTCGTGTCGTCATCGTCGGAATCCCAGGTGCGGATGCCGTCGGTGCGCTTCAGCTTCCAGACGCCGCGCTCATCCTTGGAGCGCTCCGGTGCCTTGATGTCAGCCTTGCCGGCACCCCAGCTGCGGGCCTTGTCCTCTTCGAGGCGCCAACGACCCATGTGATGTGATGCAGCCACAACGCCGGGGCGGATACCTTCGGTCTGCCACGCGGAGATTACGAAGTGCCCGATGCGAGTGGTGACTCGAACGAGTCCGTTCTCCTCGATGTTGAGCTTCTCGGCGTCCTCAGGATGCAGCCACAGCGGATGGCGATGGCTGATCTCGTTGAGCCACTTTGAGTTGGCAGAGCGGGTGTGGATCAGCGTTGGGATACGGAACGTCGGCAGCAGAATGCGTTCGGTGCCGGCCATGTCGAGGTCTTCCCAATGCACGTGGCTGGGAATCCACTTGGGTGTGGCGTACTCGGGCCAACCCCAATCCTTCAACGTCGAGGAGTAGAGCTCGAGCTTCTTTGAGGGAGTAACGAAACCCTCCTTCAGCTCGCCGTCGATCTCGATCGCCGGTGATCCATCACCCAGCGATGCGAGCTTGATGTCCTGCAAACCTTCGGGCGTGCCGTCCCACATCGCAGCAGTGCCGGGCTTGCGGTAGATCCCGTCCTCGCCCTTCACACAGCCTTCGACGACGGATGGGTCAACCGGTCGTTCATACGGAGTCGTCTGGTCACCTTCGAGCGCGTAGGCACCGCGGTTTCGCATGTATTCGAGCGGGGTCTCCCCCGCGGCTGCGGCGTCCTCGGCGAGGCCCGGAACGTTCTCGGAGAACATCTTGCCGTAGTACTCGTCGATGCCGATCGGCTTGCCGGGATTCTCTTCGCTCTCGAAGTACTGACGGATGCCCATCGATCCATCGGGGTCGATCGCCCACGAGAGGTCGATCCAGAATTCATTCTCTTCCCAGACTTCGCCGGGGTTGAACTCATGGGTGCGGCTGTCGTCGTTGACGTCCTTGCCGGTGATCTCGGCGTAGCGACGGAAGACACTCTGGCGGAAGGCGATCCAGCGCCCCTGATGGGTTTCGTAACTGACGACGTCGTGACGTTCGGCGCCGACGCCCATCGGCAGCACGTAGTCCGCGAACCATGCGGTTTCGCTCCAGGTTGGGGTGAGTGCGACGTGGCACCCGACCTTGTCTTCGTCGGTCAGCGCTTCCATCCAGGAGAACCCGTCGGGGTTCGTCCAGATCGGGTTGTACACGCGACTGAAATAGGTATCGAGCTTGCCCCGACCCTCGTTGAGGAAGTGCGGCAGCAGGATCGACATCTCGTGGTAGGCCAGCGGGAATTCCTTCGGCCATTCGAGGTCGTTCCAACGTTCGATGCCAGGGGCGCCGAGGGGGGCTGCTGGCTTGAACTTGTTCCAGCCGTTGCCGGAGGTTCCACCTTCGGTGGCAACCGAACCGGTCATCACAGCGATGAAGAACAGACAGCGTGCGACCTGCCAGCCGCCCATGTTGCCAGCGCCCGCGGCACGCCAATTGTGGGAAGCGAACTTGGTTGGGTGTCTGCCGATGATGGCGGCGATCTCGCGGATTTGCTCGGCGGGAATGCCGGTGATGTGTTCCGCGCGCTCGGGTGTGTATTCGGCATAGTGCTGCTTCAGCGCTGGGCCGAGGGATGCGAACTCGTTGGGCATGTCGGGGAACTCTTCCGCGAGGAACGTGTCCCAGTTGACCCAGCGCTCGACGAACTCCTTGTTCCAGCTGTCGTCCTCGAGCATCTGGTGAATGATCGACAGACAGAGGAAGGGCTCCGTGCCGGGCCACGTCGGTAGCCAGTGGTCGGCCTTGCTACCGGTGTTCGACAGACGAGGGTCACAGACGATGACCGTTGCACCCTTCTGCTGGGCCTCGATGATGCGCTGTGCATGCGGGTTGAAATAGTGACCGGATTCGAGGTGCGCAGAGATCAGGAAGATGACCTCGGCGTTGGCGTAGTCAGCGGATGGCCGATCGTGGCCCATCCAGCTCTGGTAGCCGATGCGCGCGTTGGACGAGCAGATGTTCGTGTGGCTGTTGTGCCCATCGACGCCCCAGGCCTGGAGCACTCGATTCGTGTAACCCTCTTCGCCGGGTCGTCCGACGTGGTACATGATCTCGTTGTGGCGATCTTCCTGCATCGCCTTGCGTAGGCGGGCGCCGAGCTCTTCCAGCGCCTGATCCCAGCTGATGCGCTCCCAGCCGCCCGAACCGCGTTCTCCGACGCGCTTCATCGGGAACATGATCCGCTCGGGATCGTAGATTTGGTTCAGCGTCGCTGGGCCCTTAGCGCAGTTGCGACCGCGGCTCGCGGGATGCTCGGGATTGCCCTCAACCTTCTCGATCTCGCCGGTGTCCTTGTTGAACCACGCGGTCAGACCGCAGCCGGCCTCACAGTTGAAGCAGCTCGTAGGCACGAGTGTGTGGTGCTTCTCGACCTTGTCCGGCCACGCCTTGGCGTCGAGGCTCGTGACGTCGTGCCAGTCTTCGAGCGGCGGGTACTTCTGAAGATCAGTCATTGGTCTCTTTCAGATCTGTGGAGCGTGTGGTGCGAATAAGACAGCGCAAACTCCACAGATTCGTTAGGAGGGCTAGGAGAGGGGGACGGATTGGCCGGCTCGCACGAAGGCGGTCTCGGAGAGGAACATGCCGATGAGGGCGGCGATGCCGGCGATAACTCCCAGTGCAACGCTGCCGTCGTCAGCCCACAGCGCGAACAAGGAGAAGACGATGGGAACGACGGCGCCGAGTGCGAGGCCTCCCCAGAAGAGGGGGGAGTTGTCGCCCTTCACCATGTTGTGAACCGCGAGCTCGACGTGGCGCGTGCCATGGCTGACCGTCTCCATCCAGGAGAGCGCCAGCACGGCGACCGCTCCACCGATGAGTGCCCAGTAGACGGCATCAGGGGCGGGCACGTCGACAAAGATGTCGGCGATGGCCCAGGCGGCGGCGCCGGCAGCGACAGCGCGAGCCAGAAGCATTGGCAACAGCAGCGGTGTCTGCCAGAGATCGCGGCCCTCACACTGGGCGAACAGGAAGGCGGTGTAGCCCGCGACCGAGGCGCCGAGAATCGCCGCGGGGATGGCGAGGATCTCGAGCGTGCTGCTGCTGTCCACGACACCACCGAGGAACCACAGACCGGCAACGAGGCCGAACGCCATGAGAACGTACGCACCCTTGACGAGCCACGACGTGGTGTTGCCTCGCGTGAGCAGATAGTAGAAGCGACCCGGCTGCTTGAGGTCACCGATCAGCAGGACACTGGTGAGTCCGAGGAATACTGCGGCGACGATGGGCGGCATGACACCAACTGCGCCCTGGGCGTCGGAGTGGCCGAGCAGCACCATGAGTGCCGCCATGAGCATGACACCGCCGGCGACGGCCTTGGTCACGAGGTAGCCCGACACCATCTGACCCCACGTGGGCTTGTGTTTGGTGGTGTAGGCGGTGCGGGCCTGCACCCCCTCCATGTCGAGCGGCTTCTTACCGAGCGTCACGGGCACGGTCGGATGCTGTTCGGTGGTGTCCGCCCAGATCATGCCGTCGTTGGCGATGGCCGTGCGGGTCGGGTCGAGCGCGGCCTGATCGGCGCCCTTGTAATAGACCTTGGGCAACGTGTTTTGTTCGGGGGCACGGACGGCGACGTCGTTGCGGGCGATCAGCTGGCTGATCTTCGACGTCGGATCGTCGAGGTCGCCGATCGTGATCGCTTCGGTCGGGCACACAATCTGACAGGACGGCTCGAGGTCCTGTTCGAGACGGTGGTTGCACATGTTGCACTTGTGTGCGGTCATCGTCTCGGGGTTGATGTAGAGCGCGTCGTACGGGCAGGCGTTCATGCAGGAC
>SHLQ01000065.1 GCA_004282895.1 Acidimicrobiales bacterium | reverse complement strand
CGAACTGCGGCCCAGGAGCCGAATTCGCATCCAACCCATTCACCGTCTTCATCAAATCGATCGACGGAACCGGGTCGGGGTCGTCAGGGATCGTGACCTTGCCACAAGACACGTAGTCAGTCTTCGAGTCTGGACCGATCGCCCGCACGAAGTACTCAACCATCACACCCTTGGGCGGCGAATCAGTGAACATCGTCGCGCCACCGGTGCGATCAAGGAACGTACCATCACGCTTCACCGCATAATTCACGGCACCAGCAGACGCATCCCAACTGATCTTCACCGACATGCCGTCAACAACTGCCGAACAGTCCGCTGGAGGATCCAGCGGTGGAGGCGTGTCATCAACAACGGTGAAGTTGATCGGATCATCATCATCGACGGTCACACCCTGAGGTGACGTTCCCTCGACCATGGCTTCCATGAACACCGAACCCGGCGTCGTCACGATCTCCTTGACACCAGGACAGTTGAACATCTCATCAGGAGCCAACGTCCCCGGATCACACGAGATCACACCAAGCGTGAAATCGGTGACGACAATGTTCGACAGATCCGTGTCGCCAGTGTTCGTGATCTTGTAACCGATCATGATTTCCTCACCGACCTCGAACTGCGGCCCAGGAGCCGAATTCGCATCCAACCCATTCACCGTCTTCATCAAGTCGATCGACGGAACCGGAGCCGGGGAAGCGATGTAGTTGATCGGATCGTCGTCGGAAACGGGAACCGTGACGGTCGAGAAGACGTTGCCGCAGGTGTCGCCGTTGTCCTTCACGATTGTGTAAGCCGCAATCTGCCAGGCCGAGTCGACGCCGGGAACCGGACCGTCCTTCTCACCGAAGCCGCCCGGGAAGTCGTCGGAACACGAGACGTGCACCTCCATACCCGTGGGGTTGTTCGCGTCGGTGCCACCCGCGTTTGGCAGGAAGACAGTGTTGTCCTCGGACATACCAGAGATGGTCGTGCCGTTGACGAAGGTGAACGAGTAGGCCTTGCCGTCAGCAGGCTGCGCGGGGGTCGGTGTTCCGGACACGATGCCGTTGCCGTCGACGCGGGCTTCCATGAAGACGCCGCCGGGCTCCGTAACATCCATCTCTGCTTCGTCGCATGTCATCGAGTCGCCGGGAGCGAGCTCGGTGGCCGGACAGTCGATGACGCCAAGGTCGAGATCGGTGACCACAATGTCTTGAACCGGGATGTTGCCGTTGTTCGTTACCTCGTAGCCGAGGGTCACCGTCTCGCCAACTGTGACCGCAACACCGGGCGCGTCATTTGCATCTTCACCGTTGACCGTCTTCACGATCTGGATCGACGGATTCGGTGGAGGTGGAGGCGGGCCGAAGTTTCCGGAGCACTTGACTTCCTCAACCACGAAGTCCTTGATCTCGGTGATCTCGTAGCTCTCGATCTGCCAGGCCGAGTCGGCGACGGGGTCGGGCCCGTCCTTTTCGCCAAATCCACCCGGGAACTCATCGGAACACGAAAGATGAACCTCCATCCCCGTCGGGTTGTTCGCATCGCTGCCACCCGCGTTTGGAATAAACGCGGTGTTGTCCTCGGACACACCCGTAATCGTTGTCCCATTCACGAAGGTGAACGTGTACCCGATGCCATCCTCGATCTCTCCTGGGACTGGCGGACCACTGCACTTCTCCTCATAAACGCCATCCTTGACCTCACCGATGGAGTAACTCTCGATCCTCCACGCGGAGTCGACAACCGGATCGGGTCCGTCCTTCTCACCGAAACCACCGGGGAACTCATCGGAACACGAAACGTGGACCTCCATGCCGGTCGGATTGTTGGCATCCGTGCCGCCCGCATTGGCAAGGAACGCCACATTGTCATCCGATTCACCGGAGATTGTGGTGCCGTTCTCGAAGGTAAAGCTGTAGGCCTTGGGGGCACCGGCACCCGCCGGTGCGGCCGTGAGCAACACCGCCAATAGTGCTAGCACCATGACTGTTGATAGTGAGCGACGAGGTCGCTTCCGCCGGCTAAATGTTCTCACGTGAATCTCCTCAGAGGTTGTCTAGGTACGCGGACACACCGCGTGACGAACCTGTGCGAAATTCAGGCCAAAAAAATACAGAGAGCGAGAACTTTTTCTAGAAAAGTTTCTGCAGCGCCTGTTCGAGCTGGATAAGCCCCTCTTTCGACTGCTTGTCGCCAGTCACCTTCCTCGCGGTGTCGCGGATGATTTTTTCGGCGTCCTTCGCCCCTTTGTCGGGGTCAATCTGCATCATGAGTGCAACTTGAGCCGCCACTATTGGCGCCGAGATCGATGAGCCGGACCAGGTGGCCATGGTGCCGCCCGGTTTGGCGCTGACCACTTCGAGACCGGGGGCCGAGACGTCGACCCAGTCGCCGTAACCTCCCCACGTCGCAATGCCGTCGGCTGTGCTGTCGAATGCTCCGACACTGATAACTCCAGACAGCGCCGCCGGGTACCGTTCCTCGTCGGCTCCGTGGTTGCCGGCCGCTGCGACAACGACCACACCACTGTCCTGTGCACGTTCGATGGCGTCTTCCAGCCCCCGTGACTCCGTGATTGTACCGAAGCTGATATTGATGATGTCGGCGCCGCGAGCAACGGCTTCGTCGATCGCGTCGATGATCACGTGCATGTCCCCGACGCCGTCGGCTTCCATTGCGCGAATGGGCAGGATCCGGGCATCCGGTGCTATCTGCGCCACGATGCCAGCCACGAACGTTCCGTGACCGTGCGACTCATCAGCAACACCGTCGCCATCTTCATCGAGGCCATTCTTCCAATCCGACGCCCGGGCGTGGCCATCAACGAGGTCGATTCCCGGAAGCAGCCGCGATTCCAGCAACGGGTGGTCAAGATCGAATCCCGTGTCGATGAGTGCGACCGTCACTCCCGCGCCGGTGGCATGAACGTGGGCCTCCGAGACGTCCAGCCGGTCGCGCAGGTCGATTCCCTGAGCGCCGTTGAGCCGCTCGTCTTCGCTCCACGCGTAGAACCGAGTGCCGCCGACGTTCTCGTCATAGGGGACGGCCCAGAGGACTCCGTCCTCCTTTTCGAGGTCATCGGCCAGCTCGTCGGTCTTTTTGGCAATGTCTTTGAGCTCGATCTCGATGGTCTTGCCGACAAGATAGATATCTCGTCCAGGTGGAAGCTCGCCAAGGAACTCCGCCTCCTCGGATGTTGCCGCCGCAATCACCGCAGCGACCGTGTCCGCCTTCACGGCGACCTCGAGGGTGACCACGACCTTGTCTGCCGCGGCGGCAGGATGCGCGGACAGGCCGAGCGCGACGATGCCGAGAATCGTGAGAATGGCGACAACGGACGGATGATTAACGCTGAGCGGACGAAGCCTCATGTGGCGTTCCTTTCATTGCGGGGAGGAGGTCTGCATGCCCGAATACAACCGGCGCTGCCCAGAGCAGCGGGTGCGGATGGGTGTACATCATCTCCAGTTGTGCGGCGCGAAGGGCCTGATTTGGGGGAAGGGCTTTGAGATTGGTGTGGAACCGGGTCATGAGGCCAACTGACACCAAATCGTCGGCCGGCCACAGGTTCATGACGACGGCGGAGGCACCAGCGTTGAGGAACGCTCTCGGGAGCCCGAGCGTTTCGTCTTCGCCAACCGACCCCTGAAGACCGCTGCTGCACGACGCGAGCACAATCAACTTGTCGTCGAGCGGCAGGTGTTGAATCTCGTCGGCGGACAACCAACCATCTGCGAGATGAAGCGCCGACATGAGCGGGTTCTCCGGCCGAAAGCGAGCATGACAGGCGATGTGAACCACATCGTGATCCACGATGGCGTCCGCGAACGACTGCTTGGTCGCGGCCTCGGATAGAAGCAATGTGCCCATCGTGGAATCGGCGATTTGTCTGACTTCTCGTTCGATCTCCGGAGCGACACTGTCCGGTACACCCACAACGAGGGTGGAGTTGGGTCGATGCGGCGAAGCGAGGCCGTCCGATGGGGCGACATGGACTTCCCGCCTCTCGATCAGATAGGAGAGGCCATCGTGCAGAGCCTGGAACGGAATGCCCGACATGCTGCCCACGGGGATGATGATCACCGGCAGCTCTGGCTCGAGCAACGCTTCGATCGGAGCGAAGAGCCGGAGATAGAGATCCTGCAGCAGCTGTTCTGCAGCTGGGCGAAGCTGATCGAGGTGCACGCGCATCCGCGGATCCGCGATACGGCGCCATTGGGATTGGAGTCGGCGCCGCGCGCTGGCGAGTTCATCGGTGGTCACCTCAAGCGGAACGAAGGACGTTTTGCCGCTTGCGGTTGTCACGAACGCGGACAACTGCTCGCCCAAGGATTGGTAAAGCACCGTTCCTGTAGGAAAGGTGGGAGCGGTCGACGGCGAGGACCGCAGCATCCACGATCGTTCCTCAGCGGAGATGGCGCGAGCCAGCTCGATCTGATCGCTCTCAATCGCGAGCGTGACCAACGATTCGAGCGGCGAACGGCGATCAGACATGAACGGCAGCCGGTGGAGATCACCTTCGATCCGAGTGCGCAACTCCCGAAGCTGCGACAAGGCCGACGCGTAGTACTTCGCCGCTTCCGCCGGTTCTTCGTTGCGACGGGCGAGATGGCCGGTCACGGTGTCGAGCCTCCACGCGAGTTCGGGAAACGCCGCCGCTTCCGTGGCCGCGGCTGCGTAGGCCCACTGTTCTCGTCGTGGGTCGTCGTCAACGATTTCCGCGCCGAGGATCGTCGCAGCGGCGATGCCCCATGCTTCACCGCTCTGGTCGAATGCTTCCAGTGCCGCTTTTACCTCGACGATGGCCTCAGGTTCGGGAAGGATCTCAGCCAGTGCAAGTCGGGCGCGTGCCGCGCGTGCTGGCAACTTCAACTCATCCAACGATGTGATCGCCGCACGGGCCGTCGACCCCGCCTCGTCGCGCTGACCCTGGCGGTAGGCCGCTCGCGCGAGAAGTACCCGGACTTGCGCGAGGTCTCGATGCATCTTGGCGTCGTCTGTCGCCTTCTCGAGTGTTCTAGCCAGCTCGTCCAGTTCGGGCCAGAGATGCAGAACCGACAGAACCTCGGCTCGGGCAATGAGCAGGCGAATGCCGTCGATGTCCTGGAGCGCCTCGTCGATATTTGAACCGGCATGTGCGCCAGACAGACCATCGAGGGCACGTTGATAACGGCCTGCCAGTGCGTCGGCTTGGGCGGCGTAGACGGCACATCTCCTTGCAAGATCCTCTTCGCCCTCTGCTTCCAGCTTCTCTCTCGCCGCGGTGAGCAGCGATAGTGCCTCATCGGTGCGTCCGAGCTCCAGCTGTTCGACTCCAAGATTGGCTTCGACTCGAGCCTGGTCAGCCGGCGCACCGACCGTGAGGTAGGCGTCAGCCGCCTGACTGAGGAAGCGGGCCGCGGCGTCGTGGTGACCCAGACAACCCATGGACGCGCCCTGGTTCTCAAGCGCGGCCGCGTAGAGCCATGATCGAAGTTCTTCATCTTCACCGTCTGAATGTGAAGCTTCGAGAGCCTCGATCAGGTGTTGACCAACCATGGACGCCTCGACATGACGCCCGAGATCATCGAGCACATTGATCCGACCCAGGTCGGTTCGAAGCGCGGCCAGATCCTGCCCGGCTTCACGGTGAAGATCTCGAGCAACCGAGATGCGGTGCAACGCGTCGGTGGGGTTTCCGCTCTGGAGCGCGCACCTGGCGGAGGCGTAACTTGCGTCAGCTCGAAGTGATTGGTCGAACTCGGTGTTGGCCACGATCGCATCGAAGGCGCTCAGCGCTTCGACAGGATCGGTTCTCAGAAGTTCGGTCGCCGCTGCCAACGTTTCTTCCGGGGTCATGATCCGACCTCGATTGACCACTGCACTTCGAACTCCGGACAGCGTGCGGACATCTCATAGACACCGTTGGGCAGGGAGCCAAGATGGAATAGACCAAGCTCATTGCTGCGAACCGCGATGTTGTGATCACCCGTTGCGCGGACTGTGAACGCCCGGGACTCGTCGCCGCGAACGAGAACATGTCCGGAGATGTCCGTTTGGTCAGCTGTGGTGGGATCACCATCGATCAGGACATCGGCCGACGCTGCGCTGAAGGCGGCAGTCCAACCGTCGAGATGCTGCTCGCCTCTGGCACCGACGAGCACCGTGTCGCGGCGCGAGTCGTGGATGCTGGCGGCATCTTCCATGCGCAGATCGCGACGGCTTGGCATCAGATCGTGAAGAGAAGCCGAAACGGAGGCAGGTACGTCGGGCATCGGCAGCTGCTCCGCCGCGTCGAGCAGCTGACTCAGCCACGTGAGGTCCCCTTGGAACGTCGGCCGGGAGCGGAGGGCATGCGCCAGTTGATCAGGGTCGCCATCACCGAACTTCTGGGCGAGACGATCGAGCGGGCCGAGCTCATTCATGAGGCCGCCCGACCTTCCATGATCGTGCGTAGTTGACCGAGGCATCGACCACGGAGGGGTCCAATGCTGCCGAGTGGTCGGCCCAACTGAACGGCCAGCGTCGCGTAGTCCGGTTCGGTCGGGTCAAAGAACAAACCAAAGATCAGCGACCGACAGGGATTCGGCAACATCTGCACCGCGTCGTACACCTCCGCACTGTGTACGTAGCCGTCGACGAAGTCAGGAGCCGGGTCGAGTTGTTCCTCGACAAGCTCGAGCTCGGTGACCCCACCGTTGCGTCGACGGCGCCACACCTCTCGGCGACAGACGGTCGCCAACCACGATGCGAGGGACTCGGGTTCGTTGATCGACGCCAACGATGCGAGTAGTTGGCTGAAGGTCTCCTGCGCAACATCGCGGGCCTGTTCCTGGTCGCATCCTTCGCGCAGCGGAATCGCGTAGACGAGCCGTTCGTACTTGTCGACCAGAACGGACCAGGCTTCCGGGTCACCATCGAGGCAACGTCGGATCAGCTGCGCATTGGTGGCGCGCGCTTGGACCGCCACGACCTCCGTTCCTTCGGGCCGCCTGCTCTCCATCACAATGCCCCACGGTACTCGGTTCAACTACTGTGCGTAAATAGCCACCTTTTCCCACTTTCTGTGGTGTGCCCTATAGCCGGCACGTGACGCGAGCAAGCCGATTCGGGAGGCACCCTCGCTCGGCGATGTGGATGAGGATCTCGCCGCTCGGATGTTGACCGTCGGCTGGTAGCGGCGACCACTCCTGCCAGAGCGAGGGTGCATCATTCGGCTCGGGTGAGATGCAAGGCTGGAGACGTGAAGTTCACCCGACCGTGGCGTCATCGCTACCATCCCTCGACATCAGAGCAGTGGCGCCGGCTTCAGATAGCAGTTGGTGTCCTCTTCGCCGCGCTGACCATCGGGACAGCCGGCTATATGGCGCTCGGTCTGAACTTCCTGGACGCGGTGTACCAAACCGTGATCACGGTTTCGACGGTCGGGTTCAGTGAAGTGGGGGAAGTGACCCGCGGGTATCGAATATTCACGATTGCGATGATCATGGTGGGCGCGGGCGCCGTGCTCTACACCGTCGGTGTACTCATCGAGACGCTGATCGAGGGAAGAATCACTCAGGAATTCGGGAGAAGACGGATGGAAAAGCACATAGGGCAACTGCAGAACCACATCGTGTTGTGTGGTTGGGGTCAAGTCGGTGAATCGATCTCCGCAACGCTCACCGAAGAAGGTCAGGACGTCGTGGTGGTGGATCAGCGGGAGGAGGTCGCGGAACACCATCTACGCGTCATCGGTGACGCCACGGATGACGCCATTCTCCGTGAAGCCGGAATCGACAGGGCGAGGTCGTTGGTTGTTGCCCTCGATACGGATGCAAACAACGTCTATGTCACATTGAGCGGGCGTGCGACCAGCGACAACCTTTTCATCGTCAGCCGAGCGAACAACGCCTACGCCGAGGAGAAGCTGTTCCGCGCCGGGGCCGACCGCGTCGTGAATCCCCACAAACTGGGCGCATCGCACATGGCTGCTCTCGTGACCCAACCCAACGTCGCCGAGTTTCTCGACATCACCATGAACGATCGCGAACTGACCGTCTCCATCAGTGAGCTGACGGTGGTTGCATCGTCGGCTCTGTCGCGTCAACCCCTCGCGGAGGTTGATCTGGCAGGCAACACGGTGCTCGCAATTCGCCGAGTGGACGGCTCGTTCGATCACCACCCGGACATGACCGAGCCCGCCAGCGTCGGCGATGTGTTGATCGCGTTGGGTACCGCCAGCGAACTCCGCGCACTACATGCGTCGTTCGACAGCTAGGGCTACGTAGCAGTTACCTTGGGCCCTGCGCGGGATTCCCGTCCTGACCCTGACCCTGGCCATTGCCGTTCGCAGTGCAGTCCTCACTCCCGCTCGTATTCCCAATCCCGTTGCCGTTCTCACTGCCGTTGGCATTCCCATTCACGTTCCTGTTGGCAGTGCAGTCTTCAGTCCCGCTCGTATTGCCATTCCCGTTGGCATTCCCATTCCCATTCCCGTTGCCGTTCGCATTGCCATTCCCATTCCCGTTGCCGTTCCCGGGCACTGTGGTGGATGTGGTCGGCGCAACAGTTGACGTGGTAGTTGGCGCAACAGTTGACGTGGTGGTCGGCGCCACAGTTGACGTGGTAGTTGGCGCAACAGTGGACGTGGTCACCGCTGCCGTAGACGTGGTTGTTGACCGTGGCGCCGAAGTCGTCGTCGTGGTTGTCAAGCTGGTCGCCGGCGCCAATGTCGCGGGAGACGTACCACTCGACGATGCCACGGCGGTTGTCGTCGAGGGAACCGTGGCTGCAATGGTGCTGTCCGTCGCCGTTGGGGATTCGGTCGGTGCCGACGTGGTCGTTTGGGACTGTTGCACGGGCGGGGGCGATGACTCCGATTTCGAGAGGACCTCGGTCTTCACTCGTTTCGTGGGGGCGGTTGTCGCGGGCTCGGTTGCCTCTGGTGGTGCCGAGGTCGCCGCCGCTGCAACCGAACTTGTCGACGTTTCGTTCGTCGGTGCAGCCGCGACTTGCCGGAGTGGTGAGGTCGTCGTTGTCGTCTCAGCAGTAAGGACTGCACGCCCCACATTGGAGGTGATGTTCGCCAGTCCCAGATTGGTGGTTCCCGTTTGCTCAAGGAAGACCAGACAGAGGGCCAGGCCGACGGGAAGGCCCATGCTCAGCAAAAAAGCTCTAATTGCCGACCGATTCGATCGATTTCCCTCTACGCGACTTTTCACGTAATTATCTCTTTATAAGTGGCGATCATCACACGTGAATTCCCGGCTTGTCGCTCGTTGTGGCGATTATGCTCTGGTCTATCACGATTAGTGTCACTTTGCGGGCGATGCCGACATTCTTCTCTCGGACTGCGACGCACCATACTGGTGCCATGATTTTCGGGAGCGACAACCACGCCGGCGCATCAGACAAAGTGCTCTCTGCCATCACCGCGGCGTACCAGGGCGCCGCGCCGGCATACGGTGACGATGACTACACCCGAGGTGGGGTCGAGTCGATCGCACAGGCATTCGGCACGGAGGTGAGCGCGTTCTTCGTGTCGAGCGGGACCGCGGCCAACATGCTTGCACTCTCAGCGATGGTCGATCCGTGGGATGGCGTCGTGTGTCACCACCAGGCCCACATCCTGCTCGATGAATCGACAGGGCCCTCCTTGTTTACCGGCGGAGCAGCGATGCTCCCCGTGCCCGATCGCACGGTTCGGATGACGCCGGACCAGCTCGATTCGATGATCACGCGGCTACCGAGCGATGCTCCTCACAACATCCGCGCGACGACACTGTCGATCACGCAAGCGAACGAGTGTGGTCAGGTGTACTCGGTTGATGAGGTACGAGCGCTTTCGGACATGGCGAAATCGCATGGACTGTCGGTGCACATGGACGGCGCCCGGTTTGCGAACGCCGTCGCCGCTCTCGGCGTACATCCGAGTGAGCTGACCTGGAAAGCGGGCGTCGATGTGTTCTGCCTCGGTGCGAGCAAGAACGGAGCGGTTGCGGCCGAAGCGATCATCTTCTTCGACCAGTCGCTGGCAAAGGACTTCAGCTACCGCCTGAAGCGTACCGGGCACCTCACCTCGAAGGCCCGGCTCTACGGGGCGCAGTTTTCGGCGTGGTTGGCCGATGATCATTGGCTCGAGCTCGCACGCCACGCCAACGCGCAGGCGGACGCACTTCGGACGGCGGTCGATGACCTCGAAGGTGTGCGGTCGGCGTGGCCCTGTCAGTCGAACGAGTCCTTCATGGTCTTCAACAAAGAACTGTTCGCTGCGCTGCTGGAGGCGGGGGTGTCGATGTACGACTGGTACCCGAATGCGCTACCCGAAGGAACCGCGCTGGCGGACAACGAGGTTCTCGCTCGAATGGTCACGTCATTTGCGACAACAGACGAGCACATCGAACGTTTCGTCGAGACGGCTCGAGGGATTGGATCTCGCCTCTGAACCAACCCTGTTCTAGGGTGTCGCCATGACGACACGCGGGGAGTCGCCAAGCCTTCTGACCGATGTGACCACCGCGTTCTCGGTCGGCGCGATGAGCATCGGAATGGCGGTCTCGTTCGCAGCCCTGGTCTTCGAAGGTGACCTGCACGACGGCATACCGAGAGCGGCGCTCAGCTTCATGGTTGGGTCCGCGGTCGTGCTGGTCGTGATCGCTTGGCGATCGTCGTTCGATGTGGTGATCTCGGGGGCTCAGGACACCGCCGGCGTCGTCGCGGCCGCGATAGCTGCCGCCATCGCAGTGGACGCCGCACCTGATCAAGCCGTGGAGACGACCATCGTCGCTCTCGCCATCGCCGGGTTCGTGACGGCGTTCGTGTTCCTGCTGGTCGGGAGGATGCGTCTCGGCGAGACGGCACGCTCGATTCCGTTCACCGTCATCAGTGGTTTCATGGCCGGAACCGGCTGGTTGCTGCTGCATGGTGGCATCGAGGTGATGATCGACCATCGAATTCATCTGGACGAATTGGACTACCTCATCCCGTGGGACGTTGCGCAGTTCTGGATTCCAGGAATTGTGTTGGCGTTGTTGCTCGTGGTTGCTTTGGATCGGGGCGCCCCGGCAGCGACCGTCGGTCTCGCGATTGTCTTCAGTGCGGTCGCCGTACATGTTGTCGGTCGGATTGGATGGTCGGCGGAGGCGCTGGAATCGAACCATTGGTTGATCGGACCGTTCGCCGAGTCGGAGAACTGGGCACCCATACGTCCCAGCGACTTCTCAAACGCTGACTGGGGAACGATCGCAGGACAAGCATTGCCCCTGGCCGGGCTCGCTACCGTCTCGCTGATCGCCCTTCTGCTCAGCATCACGAGTCTCGAGGTGGCCTGTGAGGATGACGTCCAGGTGGACCATGAGTTGGACATTACGGGTGTTGCCAATGTCGCCAGCACCGCCGCCGGAGGCCTGATCGGCTACCACCTCGTGGGCTACTCCGTTGGTGCCGATCGGCTGGGAGCGCGCGGCCGCCGCGTACCGATGTTGATCGGCGCGATGTTTGCCCTCGTGGTCCTGTTCGGAAGTGACGGGGTGGCGCTCATGCCGCGGGCCGTCGCCGGCGGCATATTGGCGGCAGCCGGTGTCGAGCTGCTCATCGATTGGGGTCGGCAGGTCGTTCGCGAGTTGAACCGCCTCGACGCGATTCTCAGCGGGGGTGTTCTCCTGGTCATCATGATCTTCGGCGTCCTGACGGGCATCGTGGCCGGCATCTTGGCAGCGGCGATTCTTTTCGTCTTCAGCTACAGCCGCATCACCCCCGTACGCCAGGTGCACCGGCTGTCCACCGTGCACAGCAACGTCGACCGAGCGGATGAAGAGCGAGCCGAACTCACGAAACACGATCATCAGGCCGTGGTTCTGGAGTTGGAGGGCTACCTCTTCTTCGGTTCCATGCGCAAGATCTCCGAGGTGCTGCGCCCGATCGTGGACAGCAGCGAGCTTCGGTATGCGATCCTCGACTTCCGCGGGGTCCGCGGTCTCGACTCAAGCGTCGTGAGTGGATTCGGGGCGATGGAGCGGCGAGCCCTGGCCGCGGACGTCACCATAATCTGGTCCCACCTGCGCGATGACCTCGCCGAACAGCTGTCTTCGGAAGGAGACGGCCATCACGAGGCCGCGCCGCCGCGGCATCGCGAGAAGGACCTCGATCATTCGCTGGCGTTCGTGGAGAATCAGATTCTCGGCGCGCGGAGTAGTCGACGAATCTCGGAGGACGAGGCCCGCTGGATGACTGCGCTCGAGGAGTATGGCGAGCGGTTCGATCTTGCTCCGGATCAAGAGCTGATCGACATCAGCGACATGTCGGGCCAGCTGTTTGCCGTGGTCGACGGGACGCTGACCGCCTGGGGAATGACCGCTGCCGGGGAACGAACGCGATTCCTCCAGGTCGGACCCGGCTCATTGTTGGGCGAGGTCTCCTTCGTCACGGGACACGAACGAACCGCGACAGTCGTCGCGGACACCGGCGCGACGGTTATTGCCCTGTACCCCTCGGCTCTCGATGAGATGGGCCAGCGGGATCCAGCGTTGGCGATCGAGACGAGTCAACGCATCGCCAACCGGCTGGCCAATCGTCTGGCCCACACGTCACAACGAGTGCAGAAGCTCTACAACTGACCGCTACCGATGCGGCACCGGGACAGTGGCGCCATCCTCAGCGACGATGACATCGTCGTGGAAGTGTGATGCTTCCTGGCCGAACACGTCACTCGTCGGGTAACGAGCCGAGAAATGTCCGAGCACCACTCGCCTCGCGCCGGCCTCGGTCGCAAGCTCGGCCGCTTGGCGAGCGGTCATGTGTTTGTGCTCGCGGGCCAGGTCGAGTTCGGCGTGGAGAAACGTCGATTCGCACACCAGCAGATCGACATCACGGGCGAGCTCCAGCGCACCCTCACACGGCATCGTGTCCATCACGAAGGCCATCGACTGCCCCCGCTTGGGGACGGTGACCTCATCCGCGGTGACCCGGCCATTCGGCGTGTCGATCCAGCCCTGATCGAGCAACACGCCGACGTCCTCGCCTTGCACTCCAGCCGCAGCGAGTCGATCAGCGTCGGCTGACCATCCGTCGGGTTCCTCCAGCCGGTACCCGAACGTGGTGTCTCGGTGCTCGAGGACTTCGGCCCGCAGCGTGAACTCTCCGAGTTGACCTTGGATCCCCGCGGCGGGGACCGGTCGCTTCTCCAGTTTGCTGTCGTCGTCGAAGATCGTGGAGTGGTGGAGGCGGTCGAAGTACTCCTCACCATCGGCGGGATAGAAGACGGGCAGTGGATCGAGTCCCCCCGGCCTCTCGCTCGCGTTGTTCTCGTGCGATCGGCGCTGGATGACACCGGGCAGGCCGAGGCAATGGTCGCCGTGGAAATGGGTGATACACACCGCGGTCGCCTTCGCAATCGAGACTCCGGTCACGGCGCACCCGCGCTGTGTGCCCTCACCGGGGTCGAAGAAAATCAGCTGGTCATCCCACCGCAACGCGTAGCTGTTGTGGGCGCGGTGTCGCGTCGGCGCCATTGAGGCGGAACCCAACACGATCAGTTCCCTTGCGGACATACCTCCAGTGTCGCTCAAATCGTTGGCCGCGTGCCGCCAGTGACGTTGGCCCCTAGCTGCCGTGTCGCGATCCGACTTGGATCTATCGTGGAGCCGATTTCGATCGAAACGAGGTGGTGACATGGCTCGCGAGGGTGAGTGGACGCCGGACTGGTCAAAGGCCAGCCCTGCATGGGTGTTCTTCGGGGGCCTGGGCCTGGGCGCTCTGGTGACGGGCGGCGTGATGTTCTTCGCAGCGTTGGCGACAGCCGCGCTGCTGATCGGACCGTTTCTGTTCTGGTTGGCGTGGAATGTTCTCGATCTCGGCGTTGCGATCGGGCTCGGTGAATTGGGCTTCTGGGCGATTGTCCTGGCGACGGTCTTTCTGGTAGTCGACTGGTTTGGCAAGACGGTGATCGCCGGCATCGTGATGCTGCTGAATCCGGATTGGTTCCAGACGGAAGCCACGCTGCGGTGGCCTGAACCGAGCTTCAAACACTTCGTTGCGGTCGCGATCCTGGCGGCGTTGGCATCGTTCCCCCATGCGAAACACCGACACGGATCCGGTTGATCGCATCGCTAGGTACTTTCTGTGGGTCCGCAACTCTCAGGGTTGGTACTGCTCCTCGATCGCCGCTATGACTCCATCCTCGATCGTGAGCCACAGGTTGGGGTTGTAGTCGCGGTCTTGACGCACCACCAGCCAATCCGCATAGGGGATGTCTTCCTGGGATGCGGGGTTGCCGACCGGCAGCCAGCTGACAACCAGTCCGGGGCTGACGTCGATGTTCCTCCAGACTTCGGCGTCGTTTCTGATGTGGTAATCGTTCGGAGGCGGTGACTCCTCTCCGTCCTCGGCGGCGGCATCGACGGCCGCCGGGATGCTGAACCAGCAGGCCAGATCGAAGCTGACCTGGGCCTCGGAGGCCGCATTGACCAAGCCAAACCATCGCCCGTCTGGAAGTGGCCCGGAGCCCGGGGTGCAGCCCGATCCGCCAGCCCGTTCGATCGTGGGCAGTGAGACCGAGGTGCCGTCCCGGTGGAAGTTGGTGCATTCGCCCTGGAGAAAGTTCATGAACCTGTTGCAGCTTCCGCCCATCGTGAACTGCACGGTCTCGACCTCCGGGAACTGGAACGCCGTCTGCGTCAGCTCGGAAAGGAAGGCCGCACTTCCGCAGCTCGTTGAGGCGTTGGCGAGATCCGTCCGGCGATCCTCGAGGTCGACCACGAGGGAACCATCGTCCAGCCACGTCGAGCGGACCATTCCGACTGTTCCTTCCCCGAAGAAGGACCCGGCGCCGGCCAGCTGCTCCTCTGCCGTCGGTCCGTGGACGAGCTCATCGAACGCGGCCCTGATCGGGTCAGCGTCGGTGGCGACCGTTCGTTCGTGGGCGCCGACCTGGGTGCAGTCGGTGCCGTCACCCTCACCGAAGTAGACGAGCATGGTCTGGCCCGGAGCGACGGTTGTCGGCACGGTTGTGGACGATGTGGTGGTCGGCGTCGCCGTCGTGGGTCTGTCCCCGCTGGTGGTGGATGTGGCCGCGGTTGTTGGCGGCGCGGTGGATCCAGAGGTAGTTGTGGTGGTATCGGAACCACATGCGGTCGAGAGCATCACTGTCACGACGAGCGGACCGAGCCACCGGTCCAGGGGCGACATGTCAGACCTTCCCGGTAGTCGTGATCTCACACTCAATCATCACAATGAACCTGTCCAGAGACGAAAGTCCGCGTGACGTTTGCCCCTACATATCGAAGGGGCACCTTGCGCAGAGTGTGTCTTGGAGCACAGAAACTCAAGGAGGATTCATGCGAGTTCTTGTCGTTTCAGCATCAAAGCACGGTTCCACTACGGAGATCGCCGACGCGATCGCGGAGCAGCTTCGGACCCGAGGTTTGGAGGTGGGTTGCGCAGAACCGGAGGACGCGCGGGCGCCCGGTTATGAGGCCGTGGTCGTGGGCAGCGCGGTGTATGCCGGCTCGTGGCTGAAACCGGCCCGCCAGTTCGTCGATAGTCACGCGGCCGCTCTGGCAGAGGTACCCGTGTGGTTGTTCAGCTCTGGTCCCCTGGACGACCCGGACGCGGAGGCGCTGCCCGAGAAGAAGGTGACCGACCTGTCGGAGAAGACCGAGGCTCTCGGCCATCACGTGTTCGCGGGCAAACTCAACCGCGAGAATCTGAGCCGGGCCGAGCGTCTGGTGGTGAAAGCCGTAAAAGCTCCCAACGGCGACCTTCGCGACTGGGATGATGTCCGCACCTGGGCCGACGAGATCGCCGACACACTGAACTAGGTGGCGAGTGCGGGTTGCTATCAGTGCTTTCTCGCCGAGCTGATCCAGGAGCGCTGCCGACTAATCGCGAGCTTCGGCGAGTGCCCGCTCCACCAGTTCTCTGAGTCCAACCTTGGCGGCGGTCGTACGTACGTCCTCGACATCGATGCTTGCATTGGCCATAAGCGCAATCACGTCTCTCCATTGTCGTTCGGACGTTCCGTCGGTCAGTGAGTACCACCACAGCTTGCGAAGAACGATGTCCTCCGGCGAGGTGACCCAAAGATGGCCTGCGTCGAGTTCCATCCGAATCCGTCGGTCCACCTGCCGTCGGTCGAGCAGAGCCTCGCCGAGCACGAAGACGTCGACTTTCACTCCAGACTCGTTGTGCAACAGGTTGAACGAGTCGCGCGTCGTGATCGCGCGTTCGGCCAGATCCTTCGGGACATAGAACTCCGCTTGCGCGTCGTCGACGAGACGTTGAAGTGACGACTCATCGCCACGAACAGCGATGTCGACGTCGAGAGTGCTGCGGGGCTCGCCGTAGAACGAGCTGGCGACTGATCCGCCGACGGCGTAATCGATACCCAGCGCGTCGAGGCGTGCTCCAAGATCGACCGCGAGCTCGATCGGGTTCATCGAAGGTGGGGAGGGAGGGAGGCGACAAACTCGGCCCCGTACCGGCGCCGTAGTAGCTGACTGCGTACCTCGGCGTTCGTGGCCTCCGGGTGCTCATGGCGAATGCCCGCGATTGCAGCGGCCGTCACAGCCTCACACAACGCCACCGTGAGATCAGCTCGCTCAGACATGGTCATCGATGCGAGACGTTGCCGTTGTTTCGTCGCCACCAGTGATGCCGTGTCGGTGAGAGCCATGGATGAAAGTGTACTCGGGGCGTCTGACACGACTTCCTACGTCTCCGTCACGAGATCGCCGGCCACTCACGAAAGAGCGGCGCAATCCGCTCCATCCGCAGTCGGTGCTAGGTGGCGAGTGCGGTAACCAGGGCCGCGATGTTGGACCCGATCAGGGCGACGCCCCATCGCGTCTGGGAGTCGAACCGACGCGACATCTCCGAGGTGAGGTCGGACCGAAGCTCGGCCATCTCACCCCGCAGCTCGGATCGGAGCTCCGCCATCTCG
>SHLQ01000224.1 GCA_004282895.1 Acidimicrobiales bacterium | reverse complement strand
CTGGCCCTCGCCTTCACCTTGGCCCTGGCCCTCGCCTTCACCTTGGCCCTGGCCCTCGCCTTCACCTTGGCCCTGTCCCTGGCCTTCACCTTCGCCCTGGCCTTCACCCGCGGCTTGTTGCTCGGCTCGAGCTTCGAGCTCCTGCGCTGCTTGTCCCGCCGCCGCAGCCGCGTTGGTGACCTGTTGATTCGCCGACGCGGCGCTCGCCGCTTCGGCTGCTGATGTGGATGCGGCGTTCAAGGCTTGGGCCGCAGCGCCGACGTTTCCCTCCGCCAACTCCTGGGCGGCCTGCGCCAACGCCTCGGCGGTTGCAGGATCGCCGGCGGTCTGAGTCTCTGCCAACTGTTCGAGTCGTTCGGCCAGCGCAGCTTGCTGCTCCTCGCTCAGGCTGTCGAGAGCATCGGCCGCCGAGGCCAGTTGATCCGCAGCCGTCGCTCCCTCGCTCACCGGGTTGTTCTGGAGCGTACGTTGCAGACCTTGTGCTGCTGCTCGTTGCGCCAGTGCGTCCGCGTCAATGGTCCGAAGCAGCTCGTCCTGGGCTCCTTCGAGCTCCTCGATCGCCGCGTCGAGGTCGTCAGCATTGCGCAACTGCTCGGCCAGCTCTCGGAGGTCGTCGGCCAACGCTTCCGCCTCTGGTCCCACAACAACGCCGTCCAGTTCGTCGGCCCGTTCCTCGAACTGCTCCGCGACCTCCTCGATTACTTCCCTGTCGGCCGCGTTCTGTTCTCGAATCTCGTCTTGTGGGTTCCGCACGATGATGAGGGCAACAGCGGCAGCGACCAGGACAAGTGCGATCATCCATGGTTTCGGCTTCCACGGAAGTGGTAGGGCCTCGTCGACATCAGCATCCGCGTATCCCGCCGCCCGTCGATGAATCGCTTCACCAAACGGCTCCGTCGGAGCGAATTGCAGCGCCGTCACCAGCGCATCGTCGGTGTCGAGCGCTCGGTCCAATGCTCGGGCCACCGCTGGCTCCGACACCCGCAGAACCATTGCCGCCACCACCACGCCAACAACGGCGACGGCGAGCAGCACGATCGCCGCAACGTCGGGCCAGGCCCAGGGCCGAATCCATCCGATGAGAACAACCAGCAGGGCTGCCGCCCCCACCCAGGGCGCGAACTCGGTCGATGTTGCCGCCAACCAGATCAGTCGAAGCCGGCTCCGGCCGCGACCCAGCAGAGCTGCGAGCCGTTGCGGGGCGCGGCTGTCCGTCATCGCTCCGTCTCGGCTGGTGTCGCAACGGCCCGGCTGGCACCGCGAACGCTCAGAATGAGCACACCGGTACCAATCACGACGTAGTAGATCCAGATGTAGGGACCTCGATTACCGCGACCGTTTTCAAAGAAGCCGTCGTTGCCGAGCTCATCGATCATCGTGCGCAAACCGCCAAACGGGGTGAACGTGTCATTGAAGACGTCCCCATCAGCGGATCGGGGCAACGCGTCGGCAATCCCTGCAAACGGGTTGACCGCCACCAGTTCCACTGGCGGTTCGCTGTTGTTGTCATTGACCGAGAACGCGGCAATCGCGTAGACCAACAGCCCGACGAAGCTACCCACGGCGAAGATGATCGCAACGGCATAACTCAGCACGGTCGCCCCCGTCGTTCGCTTGAATCGGGAGGAGATGAACACACAGACCGAACCGAGCACCAGACCGGTGAAAATCAGCATGCCCAACCCTCGAATCAGGGAGAAGATCCCGACGCCACCGATCAGGACACTCGTTGCCAACAGCGGCATGGCGGCAATAATCAGCAGCACAAGGAAGGCCAGGGCGGCGGCAAGCTTGCCGACAATAATGTCGATCGGGCGCATGAGTGTCATCTGTAGCGGTACCAGAGTTTGCCGTTCCCGTTCCCCGGTGATCGACCCGGAAGTCAGACCGGGCACGAGGAACAACACCAGGATGGTCATGCCAAAGAGGACCCATTCGTACAGCTCTCTCCCCACTCGCCCAAGGCTGGCGATGTCGAGGCCGAACTCCTGATTGATGCCCACCGTGCCCTGGAACGCGAGCACAAGAATTCCCGTGAGCAGCAGCAGCCAGATCGTGATGAACACCGCGACCTTGGTTCCTTGCACGCGTTCGATCAGCTCACGGCGCAGCACCGGGTTGTCGCGAAGGGGCACGCCGTTGGTCATCACTGCACGATTCCCTTCGTCACGTTCATGAACACGTCCTCGAGACCGGCGTTGACCTCGCGGAACTCCACCACTTCTCGCTCGTCGTCCACGACGAGCCGATGCAGGAGGGCAACCTGGTCAGCGGTCGAGGTCAGGTCAAAGGTCTCACTGGATCCGTCGGCAAACCGCACCTTGACCCGTCGAACGGCTCCGAGTTTGGATCCGATCTCGTCGGGCGAACCCTCGGCCAGTAGCCGACCGGCTTCCATGATGCCGACGTGGGTAACGATCTCCTGGAGCTCGGACAGGATGTGGGAACTCACGATGATCGTCTTGCCGAGCGATTGCAGCTGCCACAACAACTCGCGTAGCTCCACGCGAGCACGAGGATCGAGCCCCGACGCTGGCTCGTCGAGGATCAACAGCTCCGGGTCATGGACGAGCGCTCGGGCCAACGACAGCCGTTGTTTCATTCCGCGGCTGAGGGAGTTGACCGGCGAGTCGCGCTTTACCTCCAGCTGAACGAGCTCGAGCAGCCCGTCGATGAGCACGGGCCAATCGCTGCTGGGGATGCGGTATGCGGCCGCAAAGAACTCGAGATAGCCGCCAACATCGAGTCCGTCATACACACCGAGGCCATCGGGCATGTAGCCGAGCTTGCGGCGGGCCTCATCCGTATTCTCCGCCGGGTCCGAGCCATCGATCTCGATCGAACCCGATGTCGGTAGGAGGAGCGACGCAACCATGGTCATCAAGGTGGTTTTCCCGGCGCCGTTCGGACCAATCAGCCCATAGATCGAGCCACGCGGTACCGCGAGGTTCACGGCGTTGACCGCAACCAACGGGCCGTAGCGCTTCGTCGCCTCCGTGGTGCGAACGATCGCGTCATCCACCTGGGCGGTCAGGCCGAGACCGGCAAGCTGCGCCACCATCGCTGGTGCGGGTGGCTGCGCATCCCAGACCGGTGTGGACGCCGAAGGGGAGTTTGGTGTTGGCGGCGTCGATGGCACTGACGGAGGTGGCGGCATGTCGCTCATCCTTCACCTCCCGGTGTGACGGTGAGCGTCAGCTCGTACTCACCAAATATCGGACCACCCGCGAATCCCAGCGATACCTCGGCCCGATACCAGCCGGTCTCCTCTGCGACGAAGTCGAGCAAAGCATTCTCACCCTCGTCACTGGCTTGTCCGACCGGCACTCCGCTCGGAGAATACAACTCGAGAAATGGTGAGCTCGGGCCGAACCCGTCACTGAAGTCGGTGTTCGACATGAGCGCAACGATCGAATCACCGGCGGTGACCTCAAACTCGTACTGGTCGATGCCACCTTCGCTGAAGCCATTGATGATGACCGGTTCCTCACCGACGAAGATCGTCTCGAACACACCTCCGAACTCGGGTCCAAAGCCCCCGTCGAACACCGGGCGTTCCGACCGCTCTCCCGGTTCCAGCAGAACGGGCTCGAGCGTGCGGTCCGTGGCCTGCACCACCGCCAGCTCCACGCCGCCCTCACCGCCGAAGCCGTTGTGACGTGCACGAATCCACATCGTGTCGTCGACCCATTCCTCAGGGAACAGCACCGTTTGTACGTTCCGTTCCCGAATATCGACCGCCCGGAACCCGTCGTCGGTCCACACCGCCACCTCGGCCACACCCGCGGGAACCGAAAAGGCCAGCTCGGACGTATCCGACCCTGGCGGACGGAGAATCTGGTGCACGACGTCGTTGTTGTTCTGGAACTCGCCGAAGAGCACCGGCGACCCAACCGGTATCGACCGCACCATGCCCGCACCAACCGGGCCATCGATACGTTCGACGACCCGACGGGCGATCAGCGCGGTACGACCTTCACCTTGAAGGTTCTCTCCGTCACCTTCGCGAGTCCACCCAACCACGGTCACCGTGCCAGCGGGCGTGGAGGTGCCAACCCGACTGGCCCTCCAGTCGAACCACGCCGACGCATTGATCGGGCCATCCGTGACCTCAGGGTTCGAGAGATCCACACCGTTCCAGTCGAACCACGTGTTGACGTTCCAGGCTCTGATCTCCGGATTGTTCGGCCCGTTGCGAGCGTTCGACGGGATCTCGACCACCGTGGACGCTCCAATCGCCAGATCTCCAATGTCCACGAGACCGTCGCCGACCATGGCGATCACGTCCTTCAGGTCCGTGCCGGAGGAGTTGATCACCGTCGCCGACACCAGGCCATCACGGACAGAGACGTCGTCGACCCGCAAGCCGTCCATGGAGCCTTCGGAGAAGCCGACGACGGTCGCCGTGCCGGCGCTGCCCGGATCGATGTCGAAGTTGAGCGTGTTCGTCGTGCGGCCTCGGACGATCTCGACTGCGGATCCGCCACCTTCGAATCGATTACCACCAAGGCTCGAGGACAGAATGTTCCATCCGGCTGGCAACTCGACGGATTGCTCACCATCATCGGCCAGCACGAACGACTCGGTCACGTACCTGCCAGTTGGCGTCAGCTCGATGATCTGGGCGTGCGCATCTCCACGGCCCCGAGTGAGCAAACCGCCCGCACCCAGCACACCGAACGTGAACAATGCTGAGAGCGCTGGCACCACGACCCACAACATCTTCTGCTCGCCTCGTGCCCGCAAGACGAGA